>JACPEF010000129.1 GCA_016183675.1 Betaproteobacteria bacterium | reverse complement strand
CCGCCGATGGACCCCGTTAGAGGCCCGGCCTCTAACGGGGTGGACGCCGATTAACGCCGATAAGACCAAAGCTGAGCCGCGAAGAAAACGAATAACACGAAGTAGAATTTGGGGTATTTCATCCCTCATCCCTCGAAAACCAGTCACCGGTCACGAATCACCTGCTTTTCCTTGGCGTCTTGGCGTCTTGGCGGTTCAATTCTTGTTTTGTTTTTCCTTGGCGTCCTTGGCGCCTCGGCGGTTCACGCTGCACGGTCAAGCGCAAGATGTCGCCCCCGTCAGCCAGTTCTTCGAGTTTCCACAACCGTTTGAGCAGCCGGTCGGTCTGGGCCGGACTGAGCACCGTCGCCGCGAGCGCCCGGAATTTCGCTTCGACCTCCGAATCGGACATCGGGTTCTTCCAGTGTCCCTTATGGTGGTCGACGACCGCGGTGTGGGTTGCACCGGATTTCGTCGCGAGGGTGAGTTCGCAAAGCATCGCCTCGGGCATGCGCCGGTCGGCTTCCTGCGACGCCTGCACTTTCACCCGCTTCGTCAGCGCCCGGATCGCCGGATCGCGCAAGTGCTCGTCATCGAAATGATGCTCTTCGACGCCGCCGTGGATCAACGCGACGGCGACCGTGTAGGGCATACTGTGGTCGGCGGTCTCGCGCGTGGCCGGGGCCCACTTTTCCGGGTCGCCCGCCATCAGCCGCACCGCCGTGCCGACCGTCTGGATGCGAACCTCGGCAATCTCATCCGCACCGCGGATCTTTTCCCGCGCTTCCAGCGCCGCCTGCACCACGGTCTGCGAGTACAGGCCGAGCGGATAGCGCTTGATGCTGCACTCCATGATCTTGAACGGATGCTCGCGCCCGCCCAGCGCCGCGAGCTTGAACGGCGCGCCCGTCACCGCTTTGAAATAGCCCCCCACCCCCTCGAAAATCGGCGACGGTCCGGTCATGCCGCGTGCCGCGAGCATCGCTGCGAACACGGCGTTGCGGCTGGCGTTGGCGTAGGCGCAGCCTTTCCACATCGAGACATTGCCGATGCGCGTCTGGTAGAGGGCGATGTTGGGCGCAATGCCGAGGTTGAATGCCTCGGCCATCTGCTTTTCCCGCAAGCCCAAGAGCCGCGCCGCTGCCGCCGTGCTCGCCATGCCGCCGACGGTCACATGGTCGAAGCCGAGCGGCTTCAGGTCCGCCTGGTCGCAGACGCGGCAGAACACCTCGTAGGCAAGCACCGTCGCGGCGATGACTTCTTTCCCGCTCCGCTGCGTCAGCTCTGCGGCGGCGAGCACCGCGGCGATGCTGTCGCTGGGATGCCCCGATTCCCCGGTGCTGGTGTAGCCGTCGTTGAAGTCAAGAAAACGGATCATCACGCCGTTGGCGAAAGCGGCCAGCTCGGGACTCGTTCGCTGGCCGCTTACCAGAACCGTTGCGGGCCGGGTACTCGTTACCATTCCGGCAACGTCGCGTGCAATCCTCGAGGGCTCACTTTCGAATCCGCCGAGCGCACAGCCCAACGTGTCAACGATGAGCCGCTTCGCCTGGTGTACGACTTCCCGCGGCAGATCTTCGTAGCGGAGTCCGGCGGCGTACGAACTGAGTTGCTCGACTATCGTGGTCATTATTTCGGATCCTCGGGACGGGTGAGATCACGGGCGCGCGAACCGATTACGCCACCGGCACGCAGTCGAGCTCAAGGGCATAATTGCGTCGCAGGCTGGCGTCACGGCGCGCCTCGGTGTACGAGCGGCGCGATCAGATCACAGCCGATGTCGACGCTTGCGCATTCCACGCCGCAGCGGACGCCGCTTCAGCGCACTACGAGAACCGGCAACTTGCTGTGCGTCAGGACTTTGGCGGTTTCGCTTGCGAGCAGCAGCGCGGCCACTCCAGTGCGACCATGCGACGCCATGACGATCAGGTCGCAATTCTTCTTCTGGGCAGTGTCGATGATCTGCTCATAGATGACATCGTTGATCTCCACGGTGCACTCACACGGAACGCCCGCACTCCGGGCTTCCTCCTCGACCGCAGCCACAACCCCCCGCGCCCTTGCCTTGGCCTCGTCCTCGACCGCTTTCTTGTGCGCCGGCGGATCCGGCACCATGAAACCCTCGTCCTGCTTCATGTGGAATTCCGGGATCACGTGCAGACCAACGGCGGTCGCTTTGAGCGCTTTCGCAAGCGCCATCCCCTGCTTGACCGCTTTGCTCGAGAGGTCCGAACCATCGATAGGAAACAGGATCTTGTACATGGCCCCCTCCGCAAGAAACGAGATGATTCAGGCGAACCAAGTCAATCGCACATCTATAGCGCGCTTGCGCGCTGTTCACGTGGAACGTTTAGCATATACCACTTGGGGTCGAATGGAACGCCTTTCACGCGGGTCTGCGAAGCCGGCCGTCGCGCGGCCGCGCACGCGGGCCCGAGCCTGCAACGGGTTCGCAGCCTAACCGGCGGAAAACATGGTGAGCGCCCAGCGTCCTGAAGGAACATCCTGGCGGATGATGTAGACTCCCCCGTCGTCGCCTTTCAGTCTGAAGTAGCGGTGATCGGGCGCGAGCCAGCGATCCAGCACTTCGACCACCTCTATCTTGCGCGCCCCCGCAAAGAACCTGAGCGGCGTTTCCTCGCCGCGGTGACCGGCGTAGCACTCCACTCGAATGGTCAAATCCTGTTTGCTCACGTTCACGTAAATGGCTTGAATAGGCGTTGACCGCGGGAGACCGGACCGCGAAGATCCGGGCTCGACGCGATCAGCGCCTGCCTGCAGCAGCAAACGCCATGACCGACCCGGAATGCATCCACTTCCTGCAGTGGGCCTTGCCGCGGCTCAACCTGCGCTGGCACGGATTCCGCAAGGTCCGCAACCAGGTGTGCCGGCGCGTCAATCGCCGCATGCGGGAGCTCGGTCTTTCCCGAATCTCGGATTATCGCACCCGTCTCGAACGCGAGGCGGTGGAATGGTCTGCGCTCGAGGCCATGTGCCCGATCACGATTTCCCGCTTCTACCGTGACCGGCGCGTCTTCGAGGTGCTGGCAGGCGAGGTGCTTCCTGAATTGGCGACCCTCGCTATCGTTCGCGGCGAAAGCGCCCTGCGGGCATGGAGCGCGGGTTGCGCTTCGGGTGAGGAAGCCTACACGCTGAAAATTCTCTGGGACATGCGCATCAAGCCGCAATTTCGCGGCCTGGATCTCAGGATCATCGGCACCGACGTCGAGCCCGCGGTGCTCGAACGTGCACGCGCCGGCCTTTACCGCGCCGGCAGCGTGAAAGAGCTTCCGTCAGAACTGCTGCAGGGAGCCTTCGCGCCGATGGGGGGCGCCTACCGGGTGCGCGACGAGCACCGCGCGAACGTCGCCTACGAGCGGCAGGATATACGGATCGCGATGCCTGGCGGCCGCTTCGACCTCATACTGTGCCGCAACCTCGTGCTCACCTATTTTGCCCGTTCGCTACAAGAGGAAATCGTGGAGCGAATCGCCGGCAAACTGCACCCCGGGGGCGCGCTCGTGGCGGGCATTCGTGAGGCGCTTCCGGGACCCGTCGCGGGCTTGCAGGCGTGGCACGTGCGATTCCGCATCTATAGGAAAGAGCGTGTTGAGCGGTGAGCAGTAAAGGCGAACGCTCAGGTAATCGGCGTCGCGAAGCTCAGTTCGTGGCCGTCCCGGTCGGTGATGTGAAAATACCGCTCACCCCAGGCTGCATCGGCAGGGGCGGAGTCCGGCGCAAGGTCCTCCTCGAGCGCGCGTCGGTAGCAGGCATCCACGTCAGCTACATAAAATATCACTCTGCCCCACCACGACCAGCGGCGCTCGGTCGGCATCGCGATCAGATTCAGGTAGGATGCGCCGGCGTGGAAACTCGTGAACGATGCATTCTCGCCGCCGTAGCGCAGATCGAATCCCAGCGCGCGGTAAAACCGCACCGAACGCGCCATGTCGTGCGTCGCCAACGTAATTGCGCTGATCGAATGGATTTCCATCGGCCGAAGTCCGACGGCAGCCGGTGAGCTGCGCCCACCGTGCTCGCTATTTCCCGCCAGCCGTCTCGAGCACCTTCCACTCGCCGCCGGCGACGCGATAGACGGTGATCGTGCTGTCCTTCAGATCGCCTTTTTCATCGTAGGCGATGCTGGATGACGTGACGCCCGCCATGCGCGTTTTCGCGAGCTCGGGAAGATAGCGCCTGGGCTCCACCGAGTCGGCCCGCTTCATCGCCGCGACCAGGGCCCGGGTAGCGTCGTAGGCGTACGGGGAGTAGATCTCGACCGGCGCGTTGAACCGGGCGCGATACCGCTCTTCGTACCGCTTGCCGCCCGGCATCCGGGCGAGCGGCAGACCCGCGAGTGACGCGACGGTGCCTTCCGCGGCCGCGCCCGCGAGCCTGAGGAATGTCGCCGATTTCACCATCTCGCCACCCATGAACCGGGCCTCGATCCCGAGCTGCCTGATCTGCCGCGCCATCGGGCCGGCCTGCGCATCGGCCCCGCCGAAGAATATCGCGTCGGGCCGCGCGGCCTTGATGCTGGTGAGGATGGCGGTGAAGTCGGCCGCCTTGTCCGTCGTGAATTCGCGCCGGACGATCTCGGCCCCCGCCGCGCGCGCCGCTTTCTCGAACTCGTCGGCGAGCCCCTGGCCGTAGGCGGTCCGGTCGTCGATGACGGCGACGCGCCGGGCGCCGAGCTTCTCCACCGCGAAGCGGCCGATCACGGCTACCTGCTGGGTGTCGTTCGTCATCGCCCGGAAAGTCGTCTTGTAGCCCTGCGCGGTGTAGGCCGGGGCGGTTGCCATGGCGATCTGGGGTATGCCCGCTTCGGCGTAGATCCTGGAGGCGGGAATGCTCGTGCCGGAATTGAAGTGGCCCAGCATGCCCGCGATGCCCCGATCCACGAGTTTCTGCGCGACCAGCGTGCCCTGCTTCGGGTCGGCCTGGTCGTCTTCGGCCAGGAGCTCGAAGCGCACCGGCCTGCCGCCGATGACCGGCCGCTCGGCGTCGATTTCGTCGAGCGCGAGCAGGACCCCGTTCTGCATCTCCTTGCCGTAGTGCGCCTGCGGTCCGGTGAGCGGCGCGGCGAAGCCGAGCTTGACGACGCGCTCCGCAGGGCGCGCGGGCTGCTCCTGCCCGCCGCAACCCGCGACGAGCGCGGCGGCAAAAACGAGGATTGCGGCTCGCATATCAGATCGCGGCGGCCTCGCGCAGCCCGGCGATCTCAGCGGCGCCGAAGCCGAGCTCGCCCAGTATGCCCTCGGTGTGCTCGCCGACCGCCGGCACCGCTCCCATGCGCGCCTCGAACCCGTCGTGGGTGGCCGGCGGCAGCAGTACGGGTATCGGGCCTTCGGGCGAGCCCATCTCGCGCCAGCGGTCGCGCGCTTTGAACTGCACATGGTCCCACACTTCCTCGGGCATGTTGATGCGGGCGTTGGCGATGCCCGCCGCGTCGAGCTTCGCCACGACCTGCCCGGCGGTCAGCGTCGAAAACGCCTTTTCGATCAACGCCGCGACCTCGGCACGGCACCCGTTGCGCTTGGTGTTGCTGTCGTATCGCGGGTCGGCGGCCAGCGCCGGCTGCCCGAGCACCTTGTCGCAGAACACCGCCCATTCGCGCTCGTTCTGCAGTCCGAGCATTACGCTTCTTCCATCCCCCGTCCGATAGCGGCCGTACGGCACGATGGTGGCGTGATCCGGCCCGGTCCGCGGGGGCGCGCTGCCTCCGAAACGGGTGTAGTACAGCGGATACCCCATCCACTCCCCGAGCGCCTCGAGCATCGTGACTTCGACGCGCCCGCCCCTGCCGGTTTTCTCGCGCTGGTAGAGGGCCGTCAGTATCCCGGAGTAAGCGTACATGCCGGTCGCAATGTCGGCGATCGAGATGCCGACCTTGCTCGGGGCATCCGGCGTGCCGGTCACCGCCAGCACGCCCGCCTCGCTCTGCACCAGCAGGTCATAGGCCTTCTTGTGCGCGTACGGACCCGCGTCCCCGTAACCGGAGATGTCGCACACGATGAGCCGGGGATGCTTTGCGAGCAGGGCCTCCGCGGCGAGCCCCAGCCGCGCCGCGGCGCCGGGCGCGAGATTCTGGATGAACACGTCGGCGCGGGCGATGAGCCGCGCGAGTATCTCCTTCGCTTTCGGGTGCTTGGCGTCGAGCGTCAGGCTTTCCTTGGCGCGGTTGAGCCATACGAAATGCGACGACAGTCCCTTCACCGTCCGGTCGTAGTCGCGCGCGAAATCGCCCACCTTCGGCCGCTCGATCTTGATCACCCGCGCGCCGAGGTCGGCGAGCTGGCGCGTGGCGAACGGCGCCGCCACCGCCTGCTCCAGCGCGACGACTGTGATGCCTTCAAGCGGAAGCATCAATTGAACCACAGAGGCACAGAGACACAGAGATATCCACGATTTTCAGGACAGAAATGCAACTTGGTACCCGGTGCGACGCTATACAAATTCAGAGTCGGTACTTCATGCATTCTGAGTCGAACTTCTCTGTGCCTCTGTGTCTCTGTGGTGGAAGTTCAGAACGATCGCGGCATGCCGAGCACGTGCTCGCCGATGTACGACAGAATCAAATTCGTGGAGATCGGCGCCACCTGGTAGAGCCGGGTCTCGCGGAACTTGCGCTCGACGTCGTACTCGGCGGCGAAGCCGAAGCCGCCGTGGGTCTGCACGCACACGTTCGCCGCCTCCCAGGAAGCGTCCGCCGCCAGCAGCTTGGCCATATTGGCTTCCGCCCCGCACGGCTCGTCGGCGTCGAACAGCGCCGCCGCGCGAAAGCGCATCAGGTCCGCCGCCTGTACGTTGACGTAGGCCCGTGCAATCGGAAACTGGATGCCCTGATTCCTGCCGATCGGGCGGTCGAACACCACGCGCTCCTTCGCGTAGTTCGTCGCGCGCTCGATGAACCAGTGACCGTCGCCGATGCACTCCGCAGCGATCAGGACGCGCTCGGCCCGTCGAGGATGTATTTCAGGCCCTTGCCTTCCTCCCCGATCAGGTTTTCGGCCGGCACGTCGAGGTTGTCGAAGAACAGCTCGTTGGTCTCGTGGTTGACCATGTTGCGGATCGGCTTCACGGTGAGCCCGCGTTCCTGCGCGCCGCGCAGGTCCACGATGAAGACCGACATGCCCTCGGATTTCTTTTTTACGTCCGCGAGCGGAGTGGTGCGGGCGAGGAGGATCATGAGGTCCGAATGCTGCACCCGCGAGGTCCAGACCTTCTGGCCGTTCACGACGTAGCGGTCGCCCTTCGGGATCGCGGTGGTCTGGATCCGGGTGGTGTCGGTGCCCGCCGTGGGCTCGGTGACGGCCATCGACTGCAGCCTGAGCTTGCCGCTCGCAATCCTGGGCAGATATTTCCGCTTCTGCTCTTCCGAGCCGTGGCGGACCAGTGTTCCCATGTTGTACATCTGCCCGTGACAGGCGCCGGAGTTGCCGCCCGAGTGGTTGATCTCTTCCATGATGACCGACGCTTCGGCGAGCGACAGGCCCGAGCCGCCGTACTCCTCGGGGATCAGGGCGGAAAGCCACCCTGCCTTGGTGAGCGCTTCGACAAACGCCTCGGGGTAGCCCCGCTCCTCGTCCACCTTCTGCCAATACGCGCTGTCGAACTGCCTGCACAGCGCGCGCACGCCCTCGCGCAGCTCGCTGTAGGTGTAGTCTCCGGGAGTATGCTTCATTGACGGGCGGCGGGAATGCTGGAAAATACGCCGGATTATACGACGCCTGATGGAAACGGCCTTCGACCGTTTCCATAATGACCGCCACGAGGGGGCCCGATGTACGTCACGAACAGCAAGCGTCTCACGCTGGCAGGCGCGAAGAAGATGATGGAAGCCGCCGTCGGCCGCGCCGAGCAGGCCGGTCATGCGATTGCGGTCGCCATCGTGGACGCCGGCGGCCATCCCATCCTGATCCAGCGCATGGACGGCGGGCGCTTTCATACCGTGCACTCCTCCACCACGAAGGCCGTGTGCGCCGCTTCCAACAAGAGACCGACGACATCGAAAGGCGCGGCGGGCCAGACGCTCGATATGATGCACGCCCTCGGCCTGGCGCTCGCGGCGGGGGCTGAACGATGGACGGCGATGGAAGGCGGCTACCCGATCATCTTCGACGGCGAGTGCGTGGGCGGCATCGGAGTGAGTGGCGCCACCTGGGAGCTCGACGATCAGTTCGCGCGCGAAGCGGTCGAGGCGATCGGCGCGAGTTACCGGATAGAAAAAATTTAGCCACAGAGATCACAGAGAACACAGAGAAAGCGCCGCAACAGAAAGCACTCCCACCCCAACCCGCCCGGCCCAACCCGCTGCATCGGCTTGGGCGCTCGGCGGCTCGGAGCAATGCTCCTCGAAACCCCGCCTCGCCCCCCTCAGGGGGAGGGAAAATTCTTTCTTGTAGGAAGGGCATGATTCATCTTCCTTCCCCCTCAGGGGGAAGGGTAGGATGGGGGTGGTTCGAAAAATCTCTGTGAACTCTGTGTCCTCTGTGGCTTGATTTTCGGTGTTATGCAGTTCAAACCCGTCAAGGTGGCGTGCATCGGAATGGGATGGTGGTCGGACGTGCTCGCCGAGGCAATCAAGCGCTCGGCCAAGCTCGAGATCGTCGCCTGCTACACGCGCTCGGGCGAGAAGCGCGAGGCGTTCGCTAGGAAGTACGGATGCCGCGCGGCGACATCATACGAGGAAATTCTCAAGGACAAGGGCGTGGAGGCGGTCGTCAACACGACGCCGAACAGCGTGCACCTCGAGACCACGCGCGCGGCCGCCGAGGCCGGCAAGCACGTCTTCCTCGACAAGCCCATCGCCAACACGGTCGCCGATGGACGCGCCATCACGGAATCATGCCGCGAGGCGGGCGTCGTGCTCGCTCTCGGCTACCAACGGCGCAAGGAAAGCCATTTCCGCTGGATACGCAGGCAGATCGACGATGGGATCTTCGGCCGGCTCGTGAACGCCGAGGCCAACATCAGCCGCGACCGGCTGGGCAAGATCGACCGCACCTCCTGGCGCTACACGGCGGAAGGCATGCCCGGGGGCGTCATGCTGCAGATCGGGATCCACTACACCGACGTGCTCGAGTACCTCATGGGGCCGATCAAGGCGGTGAGCGGCCGGCTCGCGCAGCTCGTGCTTCCCGGCGACAACCCGGACGTGGCAAGCTTGGTGCTGGAGCACGAAAACGGCGCGCTCTCCACGCTCAACGCGAGCTACGCCTCGGCCTCCGAGTACTACGCCATGAACATCTACGGCAAGGAGGCGAGCGCGTATTACGACCTCCACCAGGGATTGCGCTTTCTCAAGCGGGGGACGGAGCGCTCGAGCCCCGTGCCGTGCGCGAAAAACGACACGATACGCGAGGAACTCGAGGAGTTTGCGGACGCCGCTCGCGGCCGGGGGAAACCCGAGATGGGCGGAGAGGCGGCAACGACCTCGCTCGCCGTATTGCGCGCCGGGATCAAGGCCGCGCGCGAAGGGCGGCGAGTCGAAGTGGCGGAGATCCTGAACGGAAACGATGGCTAGAATCAGCCGCAGATAAACGCAGATAAACGCGGATAAGATCAAGAAAACATCAGCCACAGAGAGCACAGAGAACACAGAGAATGAAAAATCAAAACCTGACGAAATCGACAGGCTGGCCCGACGCCATCCATCGGGTACTCCGGGAGAACGGCGTTCGGCAGGTCGCCTACGTTCCGGACACGGGCCACGCGCGGCTGATCGAGCTCGCCCACGCCGACCGGCGGATGCGGGCGATCCCGCTCACCACCGAGGAAGAAGGCGTCGCGCTGCTCGCCGGTGCCTGGCTGGGCGGCGAACGCGGCGCGCTGCTCATGCAGTCGAGCGGTGTGGGCAATTGCATCAACATGCTGGGCATAGTCCAGTCATACCGCTTCCCGTTGCTGATGCTCGTCACCATGCGCGGCCAGTGGGGCGAATTCAACCCGGCGCAGGTGCCGATGGGACAAGCCACGCCCGCGGTGCTCGCGAGCATCGGGGTCGTCGTGCAGGAAGTGGACGACGCCGTGCGCGTCGAGGAAACGGTTGCGGCGGCAGCCGGGCTCGTGTTCGGTGCCGGCCGGGCAGTGGCGGTGCTGATCAGCCAGCGCGTCATTGGTGCGAAAGAATGGAAATGACCGATTGAAACCGCCGATGGACGCCGATGGACGCCGGTAACATCAACACCGAAGACATGACTGGCCGGAGATTTCATCTGCGTTTATCGGCGTTTATCTGCGGCTGAATAAAGTATTTCTCGGCGTCTTGGCGGTTAAGCTTATGAAACGAAGAAATCCAAACCTCGAGCGGCGCAAGGTCGTCGCAGAAATCCTGAAGCAGCGCGGCGACGCCCTCCTCGTGACCGGCCTGGGCTCCACCACCTGGGACGCGACCGCGGCAGGCGATCACCCGCTCAACTTCTATACCTGGGGCGGCATGGGCGGGGCGGCCATGATCGGCCTTGGATTGGCGATCGCGCAACCCACGCGGCGCGTGCTCGTCATCACCGGCGACGGCGAGATGTTAATGGGGCTTGGCGCGCTCGCCACGATAGCCGTGCAGCGTCCGCGCAACCTGGCGCTCATCGTGATAGACAACGAGCATTACGGCGAGACCGGCATGCAGCAGACCCACACCCGGCACGGCACCGACCTCCCGGGCATCGCCCGCGCGGCGGGTTTCCGCAGCGCGGGCACGATCTACAATGCTGCCCAGCTCAGGACCTGGATGCCGCGCTTCTACCGCCAGCCCGGCCCCCTGTTCGCCACGATCAAGGTGACGGCACAGCGCCCGCCGGCGGTGCTGCCGCTGCGCGCTGGCGCCGCGATCAAACACCGCTTTCGCGCAGCTTTGCTCGGCGCGAAAGCTCAGGAGTAGGAAGTGACGAATGATGGTGACGATTAAGGGTGACGAATAATGGTGACGAAAAACGACCAA
>JACPEF010000137.1 GCA_016183675.1 Betaproteobacteria bacterium | reverse complement strand
TTGCCGCGCTCCGATCACGATCCCTGGGTGCCGAAGGCGGCCCAATCGTGGCTGGAGTTTCTGGAGCGCAACCCGGCGGCGTTCGACAGCGTTGATGTGCTTGACGACCTGGGCGCGGCCCTCAATCTGCTGCGCGAGGAGGGGCTTTACTGGTCGACCGATACCCTGGTCGAGGCGCTTGGCCGCCGCTGCGCCGGCATTCTCGACCGGGCGCTCACCGATGCCCCGGCCGGCAGCCATCTTGCGTGGGCCATGCCGCAGAACCGGGCGGCGCTGCGGATGGAGTCGAGGCTCGGCATGGCGCTGATCAGCACCGGGCGCGCGGCCGAAGCGTTCGAGCAGGAGATGCGCCTCCTGCGCCTCAACCCGGGCGACAACCACGGCGTCCGGGCGAGCGTGATGAACCGGCTGCTCTCCGCCGGCCGCGACGAGGAGGCCGTCGCACTCGCCGGGCGCTACCCTGACGACGGCATCGTCGAGGTGGCGTATGGAAGGGTGCTCGCGTTGTATCGGCTGGCCCGGCACACCGACGCGCTGGCCGCGCTGGAGACCGCCAGGAAAATGAGCCCGAAAGTTGTCGACTACCTCGTCCGAGGGCGGGTGCGCAAGCCCAAGCTGGATGGACACTACGTGAGCTACGGCGGCGACGACGAGGCCTGGTACTACCGCGAGCACATGCGCGAAATTTGGGCGGCAGTGCCCGGCCTTCTCGCATGGCTCAAGCAACCGGTGACGGCGAAGCGGTAAGCGAGGGTTTATCCTTCCTTCTCTTGAAATTCCGCCAGGCGGACGCACGGCCGGGACGCGGAGGCACTGACATGAAAAACGAAGTGGCGTTGTACGTGGGCGAATCGCTCGGCAAGTACGGCTTTCCCGACGGCCACCCGTTTGGCCCCGACCGCCAGGACGCGTTCTGGAAGGAGGCGGTGAAGCAGCGGCTCGACCAGCGCGCCGCGATCACCGATCCGCGCATGGCGGCGCTGGAGGAGCTTTACCGCTTCCACACGCCCGAGCACGTGGCGTGGGTGAAGGAGAAATCCGAGGAGGGCTACGGCGCGATCGACTACGGCGACACCCCCGCCTACCCCGGCGTGTACGAGGCGGCGGCGACGGTGGCGGGCTCAGCCCTGCACGGTCTGGACACCATCATGAGCGGCGGGGCGCTCCGCACCTTCCAGCCGATCGGGGGCCTGCACCACGCGCGGCCCGGCTCGGCGGCGGGCTTTTGCGTGTTCAACGACATCGGTGTCGTGATCGACACCCTGCGTGAACAGTACGGCGTCAAGCGCATCGCCTATGTGGACATCGACGTGCACCACGGCGACGGGCTTTACTATCCCTACGAGGAGGACCCGGATCTCATCTACGCCGACATCCACCAGGACGGGCGCACGCTCTACCCGGGCACCGGTCACGCGCACGAGACCGGCAAGGGCGCGGCGAAAGGCACCAAGCTCAACATCCCGCTGCTGCCGGGCGCGGGCGACGGGGAGTTCTTCCAGGTGTGGGAGCCCGTGCTCGCGCACGTGCGCAAGTTCAAGCCCGAGTTCATCCTGTTCCAGTGCGGGGCCGACAGCCTCGCCGGCGACCCGCTCGCGATGCTGCAGTACACGCCGGCGGCGCACGCGCACGCCGCCAAGTCGCTGTGCGCCCTCGCGAACGAGATGACGCAGGGCCGCATCATGGGCTTTGGCGGCGGGGGCTATCATCGCGGCAACCTCGCCGCCGCCTGGTGCGCGGTGCTGAACGAATTCGTCAAGGCTTAGATAAAGCTCTCACCGCCAAGGACGCCAAGGACGCAAAGGAAGAACAACAGGAATTTACCGCCAAGACGCCAAGACGCCAAGAAGAACAAGAAAATAATTGAACCGCCAAGCACGCCAAGAAATCGAAGAAATGAACGGCTTAACGTGTCCCGATCACCCGCGCGAGCAAGCGCCCGATTGCGGGCGTCGGCTGTGGATCGGGTGGTTAGGTGTGCTCAATACTTCCATCGAGGTTCCGCGAGTTTCTTGTCGATGATTCGAAGCGCCTCCAAAGCCAAGGCGGGTTCGGTGTTCATTGGTTTGAGCAACGCCTCAGCCTTAAGAATGTTACGACCATGAGATTTCCGTAGGTGCTCATCGTCATTCGCCTTCATGAATCCAGAGGCGTCATCGAGCCCACGATTTAGCTCTTGAACCACGCTGACGAAGCGGCTCAGGTTCATTAGCTCCTCTTCTTCGACCGCGCCCTCGGCTATAAGGATGGGGAACGCCCGCTCAAACGCGAACACAGGAAGCCTATAAAGGGGCGACATAATGTTTGCGGCCAAGAATCCTTCTGCTCCTTTTCTTGCAGAGCAACGCTTCAGCGCGAAGAGAGTGCCAATGGGTTTTTATGCGACGGTGCCGATCAAACCATGCCGGCGTGTGGCCAAGCACAAAGCCGATTACCAGCGCGATGATTTCGCCAAAGCCCATGAGCACACCGAACGTGAATTGGTTGAAAAAATAGTTGACAAATTGGTTTACTTTTTAGTTGACACGCTCCCCCTGGCGCCCCGTCCCGGTAACTCACGGTCATCCGCAACCCGGCTTAATACGTTGCGCTGGACAGGGCTCCGGGGCAATCACGCCTCCGGGAGCGGGGGATTGCATGGTCGGTCGTGTCACACACGAGTCGTTGCCTGAGGTCGCGCGTCCCGGCACTACAGCTACCGGACGGCGGAGACGTATTTGCACTGGATGAAACGCTTCATCCTCTTCTCCGGCAAGCGCGAGGTGAGAAGCCCGCTCGACGTCGATGGTTGAGCGCCTCCCGTGGTAACGCGTGAAGGACGAACGGGTTCTTTCTCCCCTCCCTCATGGACCGAAGCGGATCGGCGTGTACCGGCGTCCATCGGCGGCGAGAAAAAACAACGATGAATGATGAACGATGAACTGAGAGCCGAGACCCCGTTCTTTCTTTTTCTGTGTGCTTCCGTGTGCTTCCGTGGCTGATTTATGACTGTGATCTTATCCGCGTTTATCTGCGTTTATCTGCGGTTTCATTCTTGTTCCTCTTCTTTCTCGGCGTCTCGGCGGTTCATTTATTGGTGTTGATTTTCTTGGCGTCTTGGCGGCTAATTAAGCAAGCGCAGCACGCGCCCGCCGGCTATTCCGCCTTGACGAAATCGTACCGGCCGACGCCCTGGACCAGCAGGAAGCGGCACGCGGCGCCGGTCGGGTTGGACACCCGGTGAGCGGTGGGCGGCATGACCGTTGCGGTGCCGCCGGCTTTAAGCTCGTGCCGCGCCGGAGGCTCGCGCGTCTCGATCACCACGGTCCCCTCGAGCCCGTAGTAGTAGTCGGATACCTCGCTGTGCCGGTGCCATGGAATGACTTCCCCGGGGTCGAGCGTGTATTCGCGGACCAGGACGTCGGCGCCTTTTGCCACGACGTGAATGCGGCGAACCTTGTAGGGGTGCGGCTTCGATTCGCTCAAGAGGGTCGTCCCGGATCCGCGCTCGACGCAGCTATGATAGCGGCAAAGCGTGCGGCGAGGCCATACGCCTCAAGGCCCGATTGATCCGGCCCGCTGCCGGGGGCATACTCGATCGGATCAGCTATGCGTGTTCTCATGGATCTCTTGCGCTGTTGCGCCCGCGGACTGCTCGGCGTTTTAATGCTCGCTTCAGGGGGCAGTATGACGGCCGAAGCCCAGGACGCGTACGCGCGCGAGCGCAAGCGCATGATGGACGACATCACGGCGCTGACGCGCGAGACCCGGCTCGAGACCGGCCGGGCGGCCCTCGGCGATCGCGTGATGGCCGCGATGACGAAGGTGCCGCGCCACGAGTTCGTGCCCGCCGACCAGAAGCGCAGCGCCTACGCGAACCGCCCGCTGCCGATCGGCCACGGGCAGACCATCTCGCAGCCGTTCATCGTTGCGCTGATGACCGACCTCATGGGCGTGAAGCCCGGGGACAGGGTGCTCGAGATCGGCACCGGGTCGGGCTACCAGGCCGCGGTGCTCGCCGAGCTCGCGGGCGCGGTTTACACGATCGAGATCGTGGAGCCCCTCGGGCGAGAAGCGACGGAGCGGCTCAACCGGCTCGGCTATCGCAACGTGGTGACCAAGTTTGGCGACGGCTACCAGGGCTGGGCCGAGCACGCGCCGTTTGACGCCATCAT
>JACPEF010000136.1 GCA_016183675.1 Betaproteobacteria bacterium | reverse complement strand
GGGGGCGGACGCGTTAACACCCCTTACGGCATGCCATCCCGGTTTGATTGGGGGAACGTTTGCGCCGGCCTGGGTTGACATGGGCGCAAGCGGCTGACAAATTGCGCTTTTTTCGATGGTTTTTGAGCGGGGCGAGTTCTCAACTTCTTGCCGCTGATTGGGGCGCTCGGCTATCATCTAGCGATAGCCATATTTGATATGGGATTGCCATGACCACCCTGGAAATCAAGCTCTCACTGCCCGACAGCTTGGCAAAAGAAGCACAGGCCGCGGGGCTTCTCACGCCTGAGGCGATCGAAAAACTGGTGCGGGAGGCAATCCGCCGCCGCGCGTTGGTCGAATTGAAAGAGGCGATGGAACGCATGGCGGCTGTCGAAGGCCCTGTGATGACGCCGCAAGAGATCGAGGAGGAAATCAAGGCCGCGCGTGCCGAGCGACGTGCCCGGGAAGCCCGTGCGCCTGGTGCTTGACACCAATACCGTCGTCTCGGGCTTGCTGTGGCATCAGGCGCCAGCGCAACTGATCCACGCGGCACTGCAAGGCCGCATCGAGCTGTTTACGAGCCAGGCTCTGCTTTTGGAACTGTCCGATGTGCTGCCGCGGGCAAAGTTCATGCGGCGCATCGCCGCTTCAAGTTTCACCGTCCCGCAATTGATCGCGCGCTATGCGGTGCTGGCCCGGAGCGTCACACCGACTTCAATCGCATCTACCTCACGCGACCCCGACGACGATCACGTGCTCGCTTGTGCGTTGGCCGCGCAAGCCGATTTGATCGTTTCGGGCGACGCCGATCTGCTCGGCCTCTCGTCACCGCCGCCGGGGCGCTGACGCGGCTCGCCCAGCGCTGAACTGCGCGCATCGCGCCGCAGTGCGGCCGCTGTAAGATACTTACCCGGTATTACCTTACGGAGTCGGGACGTATTAAGCCGCAGATACACGGGGATAAACGGGGACGGAGCCGACCCAAGACCTATTAAGCCGCAGATACACGCAGATAAACGCGGATATGACACAGAACAGCCAAACGCTGATGGCCCCAAACGAACTGCAATTGGACATCAATCGGGTTACCGAGAAAATCATTAACTGTGTGTATCGTGTCAGCAATACTCTGGGCAGCGGGTTTCTCGAAAAGGTTTACGAGAACGCGTTGGCAATCGAGCTGCGACAGAACGGGCTTCGGGTCGAACAACAATACCCGATTAAGGTCTTCTACAACGATAATCTGGTTGGAGATTTCTTCGCTGACCTTCTGGTCGAAGAACGTGTGATCGTGGAAATGAAGGCCGCGAAAACGCTGGATGAAGTGCACTCCGCGCAGTGCATGAATTACTTGAAAGCAACTGGTCTCAAAGTCTGTCTGCTGGTCAACTTCGGCAGACCTCGTGTGGATATCAAACGGATCGTTTTAGATTATTGAAATCTGCGTGTATCTGCGTGTATCTGCGGCTACTCTTTTAATTTTCTTACAGGTTCTAAAGTCCGCCACGTGGCGCCTCCTTCCAAAATCCGCGGCTTTGCCGTACTTGTTACCGGCCTGCCTGCGGCGGGCAAGACTACGCTGGGCACGGCGCTTACGGCGCATATCGAAACCCGCTTTGGACGGCCGGTTACTCTGCTCGACGGCGATGAAGTGCGGAAGCTCCTCTCCAGCGAGCTCGGCTATTCGCGCGAGCACCGGCGGCTCAACGTGCTGCGCCACGGCTACATCGCGGCCCAGGTCTGCCGCCACGGCGGCATCGCGATCTGCGCGCTGATCGCGCCCTACGCCGCCGATCGCTCCGACATGCGCGAGCTGGTGGCGCCCTGCGGCAGCTTCGTAGAGATCTATCTTTCCACGCCGCTCGAAGTCTGCGAGCAGCGCGACCCGAAGGGGCTCTATGCGCGCGCCCGCGCCGGGCAGCTCAAGAACATGACCGGAGTGGACGACCCCTACGAGCCGCCGGAGAGCCCCGATCTCAGGCTGAACGGGGCTGAACTGTCCGTCCAGCAGATGGTGCGGTCCGTAATCGGCTATCTCGTGAAACAGGGTTTGTTGCGGGAAGGTCGCTAGCTATGCGGTAAAAGAGGGCAGAACCACCCCTTCCGCTTCGCTCCCTCCCCTCCTTGTCAACCACCCCGGCCCTGCGGGCCACCCCTCCTAGTCTAGGAGGGGTCGAGCGTACGCGAGGGGGTGGTCACCACGCCTCCAACACCTCATCCACCGGGAACGCGAGTCCCACGGTTTTCCAGACCTGCGCCACGCGCGCGATTGCGGCGGTCGCCTTGGCGGTCCATTCAGGATGGCGCGCGCGTTTGTCGAAAACCTTGAACTCCTCGACGGCTGCGCTGCTGCCGAACCTGCGATGAATGTCGGCGGCGAGTTTCATCAGGCGTTCGCGTCCGTAGGCAACCACGGTCCAGTTCTTGTTCGCGGCGAGCCCTGACAGCGCAAGGTTGTAGTGGTAATGCTCCCAGTAGCGCAGGTACGCGTCGAAATAATCGCTGCGGAGAATGTCCCCTTCGTCCATGCCGAACCACCTGAGGTCGCGCTTCACCCACTCCTCGATGTTGCCGCGCGCGTCGAAGCGGCCGTCGAGGGTCAGGCCGGTGGATTTCTCATAGGTGGATACGCAGGCGGCGACCGGATGGCGCAGGGTGATGAGGTACTCGGTCTTCGGCCCGAGGATCGCATTGAGGAAGGCGCCGTGGTAGACGGCCTTGGTCGCCTTTTTCGGAACGATGACGTAGCCGTCCACCGTGCGCCCCTTGCCGTAGAACACCTCGACCATGGCGAGGTACTCGGCCATGTGCTGCGTCATGGCGGTGTGGGCGTTGTAACGGTCATCGAGCGCGAACGGCGTGAGATTCGGGAAGCCGTCGTGCGCGATCACGTTGGGCACGCGCCCCGGATCGTACCCGAGGGCGAGGAACAAGTGCTTGGTGAGGTAGGATCCGCCGTGCCGCGGGCAGCCCACCACGCAGATGAAGCGGTAGCGCTCCTGGATCGCCTTAAGCTTCTGTAAGGAGCCGATCGCGATCGCCGCGAGCAGGTCATAGGCGCGGTAGATCGCCTGCTGCCCGAGCGGGTGCTGCAGCACCTTGTCCGCCACCGACTGGGCGTACTGCACCTGTTTCTCGGCCTCCGTCGGCACCAGCGTCTCGCTCAACTGGTCGTGCCAGGTGGTGTCGAGCGGCCTGCCCTCGATGTGGTGGTCAAGGAACTCGATCATCGCCGGCGAGATCGGCAGCTCCTTGTCCGTCAGCTTGATTTCGACGCCCATCAGGCGAGATGATTGATAAAACGCGCCCCGGAGGTCGTGCGGTAGCTCTCGAAACCGCTGTCGAGGGTGACGATATCAGTGAGCCGCTCGCGCTCCGCCAGCCATACGAGGGTGGCGTCCGCCAGCGCCATCGGCCGGTCGCGATAGCGACCGATCAGCGCGCGGACGCTCGCAAGCTCCTCCTCCGGCACATGCAGGATACGCACGCCGCCAAGTTCAAGCCAGGACAGCAGCCGGTCGCGCCGGTACTCCGGCAACAGGTGCCAGCTTTCGGTTATGACCGGCCACGTCGTGAACGCCACGCCGGCGAACTCGTCAAAGAAGCGCAGCACCCGCGCGTGCCAGCGATCGCGGCGGTTGTGCAGGGCCACGATCGGCCCGGTGTCAACGATGACCCTTTGCACGCTTGCCCTTGAGCGCGAGCCTCAAATAGTGGTCATGCCGCTCGGCCAGGTCAGGCGGGCCGGAGAAGCAACCGACCAGGCTGGACTCCCGCGCGATCTGGCCGAGGGTCTTCCTGCCCTGGGCCTTGCCGGCGACTTCGGCGATCCCGCGTTTCACCGCCTTCGAAGGCGTGAGTCCCGTGCGCTCACACAGCGCCCGGAGCTCGGCCGCCTCGCGATCGTTGAGCCGTACTGAAAGCACTTTCATGGTGAGAGCCTCATCAATTGTATGACATACATCATACATTACGCAGGCACGGGCGCGCAAGCAGACCCCAGCTAAGGCGCGTCTTCACCAGCCGTAACAGACCGATTTCTGGAAGATTGCCGCTGGCGGCGCGTTTCGGCAAGGCAGATGCCGGCGGAGACCGAGACGTTCAAGCTTTCCACCGTGCCGAGCATCGGAATGCGCGCGAGCTCGTCGCAGTTCTCGCGCGTGAGCCGGCGCATGCCGTCGCCTTCCGCGCCCAGCACCCACGCGAGCGGCCCCTCGAGTTTCACCGAATAAAGGTCGTGATCGGCGTCCTGGTCCGCCCCGATCAGCCAGATGCCGCGTTCCTTCAACTCGCGCATCGCGCGCGCGAGGTTGGTCACCGCGATGGACGCCACCGTTTCCGCTGCGCCGCTGGCGACCTTCGCCACCGTCGCGTTGATGCCGGCCGCCCGATCCTTGGGCGCGATCACCGCGTGCACCCCCATCGCGTCCGCGACGCGCAGGCACGCGCCCAGATTGTGCGGATCGGTGACGCCGTCGAGGATCAGCAGCAGCGCGGGCTCGTTGAGGCCGTCGAGCACGGTGTCGAGGTCCCGCGCCGGGCCCGCCGTCTCGACGCGGGCCGCGACACCCTGGTGTCGCGCGTGCTGCGTCATGCCGTCGAGCCGCGCGCCGTCCACCTGCATCACGCGCACGCCGCGCTCGCCGGCAAGCCGCGCGGGCTCGCGGGCGCGGCGGTCGCCGCGCGAGGCGTCGAGGTAGATCTCCCTCACGCCCGCCGCGCTCTGGCGCAGGCGGCTCGTCACTGCGTGAAAGCCATAAATTAAGCGTGTCTCTAACACTTTAGGTGCGTGAACGGTGACCGGTAACCCGTGACCGGCAAGATCCGCTCGGCATCAGGCTCATTTGCATTCCCGACTTCTTGGTGGCCTTGGCGTCTTGGCGGCTATTTTAGGCGAGCGTGAAATCGATCTTGCTGGAGTCGAGGTCCACGCGCACCAGCGTCACCCGCAGGCGGTCACCCAGCCGGAAGCGCTTTTTCGTGCGCTCACCCATCAGGTGATGTTTCGCGCCGTCGAAATGGAAATAGTCTTTGCCGAGATCGGACACGTGCACCAGGCCCTCCACGTAGATGTCGTCCAGCGCGACGAACACGCCGAACGCGGTGACCCCGCTGATGCTGCCGGTGAAGGTTTCGCCCACCCTGTCCTTCATGTAATAGCACTTGAGCCAGGCAACGACGTCGCGCGTCGCATCGTCCGCGCGGCGCTCGGTCATCGAGCAGTGCAGCCCGAGCTCGTGCCATTCGCCCGGATCGTAGCGGCGGCGGCGCAGCACCGCCTTGATCGCGCGGTGCACCAGCAGATCGGGATAGCGGCGGATCGGCGAGGTGAAGTGGGTGTAGGACTCGTAAGCGAGGCCAAAGTGGCCGACGTTATCAGGGCTGTAGACCGCCTGCTGCAGCGAGCGCAGCATCACGGTCTGGAGCAGCTGCGCGTCCGGCCGGTCCTTCACGCGCGCGAGCAGCTTCGCGTAGTCACGCGCGTGCGGATCGTCCCCGCCGCCGATCTGGAGCCCGAAGCCCTTCAGGAACTCGCGCAACGCCGCGAGTTTCTCCGGCGTCGGGCCTTCGTGGATGCGGTAGAGCATCGGGTGGCGGTGGGCGTGCAGGAAGTCCGAGGTGCAGACGTTGGCGGCGAGCATGCACTCCTCGATCACCCGGTGCGCGTCGTTGCGCTTCACGGGGACGATGCGCGCGATCTTGCCGTGATCGTCGAAAATCATCTCGGTCTCGATCGTCTCGAAGTCGATCGCGCCGCGCCGCTCGCGCGACCGCGCGAGCTGCTTGTAGAGCCGGTAAAGCTCCCGGATGTGCGGCAGGAGCGCCCGGTGGCGGCGCGCCGCATCGCCGTGCCCGTCCTCGAGCATCGCCGCCACCTCGGTGTAGGTGAGCCGCGCGTGCGAGCGGATCACGGCTGGATAGAACCGGTAGGACTGGATCTCTCCGTGGGCATCTACCCGCATGTCGCACGCCATGGCGAGACGCGGCACTTCCGGGTTGAGCGAGCACAGGCCGTTGGAAAGTTTCTCCGGCAGCATCGGGATCACGCGGCGCGGGAAATAGACTGAATTTCCGCGCTGCCGCGCCTCGCGGTCCAGCGCGTCGCGGTGCTTCACGTAGTGGCTCACGTCGGCGATCGCCACCACCAGCCGGAACCCCCCCTTACTCCCCCCCTTATCAAGGGGGGGAAGCAAAGCGGAGCCCTCCCCTTTGAGGGGGGGTCGGGGGGGTATGGGCTCGCAGTACACTGCATCGTCAAAATCCTTCGCGCTCTCGCCGTCTATCGTCACCAGCGGCAGCCGCGTGAGGTCGGCGCGCCCGTTGTGGTCTTCCGCGGTGACCGCGTCCGGCAGCGCCGTGCACAGGCGCTCGGCGTCGCGGGGGAATGCGTGCGGCAGCGCGTGCTTCCTCAGCGCGATCTCGATTTCCATGCCGGGGTCGGCGTAGTCGCCGAGCACTTCCACGATGCGCGCGACCGGCTGCGCGTGCTTCGAGGGCTGCGCGACGATCTCGACCGTCACCACCTGGCCCGGCTTCGCTCCGTGCGCCCCGTCCGGCGGCACCGCGAATTCGTGGCTGATGCGCTTTTCCTCCGCCGTCACGAACAGGACGCCGTGCTCGCGGTGCAGGCGTCCCACCAGCCGCTGCTGGCCGCGCTCGAGCACTTCCACGATCTTGCCTTCGGGCCGCCCGCGCCGGTCGGTGCCCGAGATGCGCGCAACGACGCGGTCGCCGTGTAGCACCTGGTGCATTTCCCTGGGGCCGAGGAAGAGATCGGGGCCGCCGCCCTCGCGCACGAGAAAGCCGAACCCGTCGGGATGCCCCTGCACTCGCCCGCGTACGAGGTCGAGCTTCGCCACGACGCAGATCGCGTTGCGGCGGTTGCGGATGATCTCGCCGTCGCGCTCCATTGCGGCGATGCGCCGTGCAAACATCTCGCGCTCGTGCGGCTCGATGCGGAGCAGGCGCTCGAGATCGCGTTCAGCGACGGGCACGCCCTGTTCGTTCAGCGCCTGCAGGATGGGCTCGCGGCCCGGCAGCGTGTCCGCTGCGGCGTGCCCGGCGCCAGCGGAACGCGAAGGGGGGTGCGCGCGGTGGGGTTTTTTCATTGACAAATCGGGCGTTTGTGATTAAATTTCGTGCCCTTACGCCGAGGTGGCGGAATTGGCAGACGCACCAGGTTCAGGTCCTGGCGGTGGCAACACTGTGGGGGTTCGAGTCCCTTCCTCGGCACCACCAATTCCCGTTCCGAGTTCCAAGTTCAAGGTTCAAGGTTCAAGGTTCAAGGTTCAAGGTTCAAGGTTCAAGGTTTGACATCTCCGCGGCGAGAGCTTCTGGCCCTGAACTTGGAACTTTGAACTTGGAACTTTGAACCTCATTTGAAGGGGTGGCGCAGCACGATGGTCTGCGCGCGCTCCGCTCCGGTGGAAATGAGGTCGATTGGCACCCCGCAGATCCGCTCGATGCGCTGGAGGTAGTTCTGCGCCGCCTTGGGCAGTTGCGCGAAACGGGTGAGCCCGACGGTGCTTTCCTTCCAGCCCGGCATATCCTCGTAGATCGGCTCGCATTCCTCGAGCGCTTCCGCTCCCACGGGCAGGATGTCGCTGCGATTTCCGTTCAAGCGGTAGCCCGTGGCGAGCTGCACCGTCTCCATGCCGTCGAGCACGTCGAGCTTGGTGACGCCGAGGCCCGAGACCCCGTTGATCTGGATCGCGCGCTGGAGCGCCACGGCGTCGAACCAGCCGCAGCGGCGCGGCCGCCCGGTGGTGGCCCCGAACTCGTTGCCGCGGCTCGCGAGCCGCTTGCCGACCTCGTCGTCGAGCTCGGTCGGGAACGGCCCCGAGCCCACTCGCGTGGCGTAGGCCTTGGTGACGCCGAGCACGTAATGCAGGTGCTGCGGGCCGATGCCGGCGCCGACCGCCGCCGCGCCCGCGACGCAGTTGCTCGAGGTCACGTACGGGTAGGTGCCGTGATCGATGTCGAGCAACGCGCCCTGCGCGCCTTCGAAGAGCAGATTGTGGCCGGCCTTCTGCGCTTCGTAGAGCAGGCGGGGCACGTCCGCCACCATCGGCTTGATGCGCTCCGCGAGCCGCATGGCGTCGTCGAACGTCTTCTGGAAGTCCACGGGCTCGGCGCGAAAATAGTTCCTGAGCACGAAGTTGTGGAAATCCAGCAGCTCCCGCAATTTGGTCGCGAAGCGCTCGCGGTGAAACAGGTCCTGCAGCCGGACCGCGCGCCGCGCCACCTTGTCCTCGTACGCCGGGCCGATGCCGCGGCCGGTGGTGCCGATCCTGGACGCGCCCCTCGCCGCCTCGCGCGCCTGGTCGAGCGCCGCGTGATGCGGCAGGATCAGCGGGCAGGCCTCGCTCACCTTCAGCCGCGGGCGCACGTCGACTCCCGCCTGCTCCAGCGTCTCGATCTCCTCCACCAGCGCCTGCGGCGACAGCACCACGCCGTTGCCGATGTAGCAGGCGACCTTATCGCGCAGGACGCCGGACGGGATGAGGTGCAGGACGGTCTTCCTGCCGCCGCTCACCAGCGTGTGACCGGCGTTGTGTCCGCCCTGGAAGCGCACGACGCCCTGGGCGTGATCGGTCAGCCAGTCGACGATCTTGCCCTTGCCCTCGTCGCCCCACTGGGCGCCGATCACGACGACGTTCTTCGACATGAACCTAGACCCCAATTAGCCGCCAAGACGCCAAGAACGCCAAGGAAACCTTCCGAGAATGAAAATCAGCAACCACACGAACACAGGGTTCACAGAAAGGCGAAACTTCTTTCCGCACCGCCTTCCCCGCGAAAAAAAGTTGAATCTCTTGGCGGCCTTGGCGCCTTGGCGGCTCATTTCAGTTTCTGAACGATCCATTTGCCGTCGCGCTTCGCGAGCTGGCGGTCGCAGCCGAGCTCGCGGCGCGTGCCGGCGTGCCCGGGCAGATCGTCGAGCACGATCTCGCCCCGCGCACGCAGCGCGTTCACCGTGCGCTGCAGCGCCGCGTCGCCCGGCCGGTACGGAGCGAGCACCGCGGAGCGCGCCGCGCTGTCCGGGCTCGCGGAGGCAAGCTCGCGCAGGTCCATGCTGAACCCCGTCGCCGGCCGTGCGCGCCCGAACGCCTTGCCCACCTCGTCGTAGCGCCCGCCCAGCGCCAGCGCGGTGGGCGCACCCTCGGCGTAGGCGGCGAACACCACGCCGCTGTGGTAGCGGTAGCCGCGCAGCTCCGCGAGATCGAAGCAGCGGATGCGCGCGACGTCGCGCAACTCGCGCGACAGCGCCTGCAATCCGGACAGCGCGGCGCGGATCTCGGGATAATCGGGCAGGAGCCTGCGCGCGCGTCCGAGCACCTCGGCTTCCCCGTAGAGCCCGGGCAGCGCGATCAGCGCCTTGCGGGTGGTGCCGTCAAGGCCGCGCGCGAGCTTGCGCAGCGCCGGCAGGTCTTTCGCCTGCATGGCGCGGAACAGTTCCGACTCGAGCTCGGGCGCGACGCCCGCGCGCCGCACCAGGCCGCGGAAAACCGCCACGTGCCCGATGTCGAGATAGCACCCTTTCACGCGCGCCGCCGCCAGCGCCTTCATCAGCAGGCGCTGGATCTCGACGTCGCTCTCGATCCCGGCGTGGCCGTAGAGCTCGGCGCCGATCTGCAGCGGCTCGCGTGTCCGGTTCATGCCGGACGGCAGCGTGTGCAGCACGCTGCCCGCGTAGCACAGCCGCGTCACGCCCTTGCGGTTCAAGAGGTGCGCGTCCACGCGCGCCACCTGCGGGGTGATGTCGGCGCGCACCCCGAGCATGCGGCCCGAGAGCCGGTCCACCAGCTTGAAGGTCTGCAGGTCGAGGTCGTGCCCGGTGCCGGTGAGCAGCGACTCGACGTACTCCAGCAGCGGCGGCATCACGAGCTGGTAGCCGTGCACCTTGAAGAGGTCGAGGATGCCGCGCCGCAGCCGCTCGATGCGCGCGGCTTCAAGCGGCAGGATGTCCTCTATGTATTCGGGCAGCGTCCAGGTGCGCATGCGGTTCCCGGCTTCAGGTTCCGGGTTCAAGGTTCAAAGTTCAACTACGCGGCTTCGGATTCCGGGCCAAGGGCGGATTATAGAGGGCCGTTCCCCGCACGTCAGTGCCGCTATTGGCGGGCGATGTAGAGCAGCAGCAGCCCGGCGAGCATCGAGGTGAGCCCGATGAACCGGATCTGGCCGTCGCTCATCTCGGTGAGCCTGCGGAAGGCCTCGCGCCACAGCCCCGGCAGCAGGAACGGCAGCACGCCCTCGATGATGAGCACCAGGGCGAAGGCGGTGAGCAGGATTGTCCCCATCGTGTTTCTTGCTTCGGGGCGTCACGGCGCACGGGCACAGGCCGCGTGCTCCACGCCATCCGCTACTTGCCCGGCTTGCCGCCCGACTTGAGGTACTTGAAAAACTCGGAATTGGGCTCGAGCACCAGCACGTCGCTCTTGCCCCTGAAGCTCGCCTTGTAGGCCTCGAGGCTGCGGTAGAACGCGTAGAACTCGGCGTTCTGCTCGTAGGCGCGCGCGTAGGTCGCCGTCGCCTTGCCGTCCCCGTCGCCCTTGATTCTCTGCGCTTCGCGGTAGGCCTGCGCGACGATCACCTCGCGCTGCCGGTCGGCGTCGGCCCGGATCTTCTCCGACTCGGCCGCGCCGGTCGAGCGCAACTCGTTGGCCACCCGCTTGCGCTCGGCCTGCATCCGGCTGTACACGGACTGGCTCACTTCCTTGGGGAGATCGACGCGCTTCAGACGCACGTCGAGCACCTCGACGCCGATCTTGCTCGCGTCCTCGTTGGCCTTGTCGCGCATCAGCTCCATGATCTTGTCGCGCTCGCCCGAGACCACGTCGTGCACGGTGCGATTGCCGAACTCGGCGCGCAGGCCGTCGTTGATGGTCTGCAGCAGCCGCGTCTGCGCGAGCGGCTCGTTCCCGCCGACGCTCACGTAGTACTGCCGCACATCGGTGATGCGCCACTTCACGAACAGGTCCACCAGCACGTTCTTTTTCTCCGACGTCAGGAAAAACGCGGGCTCGGGGGTGTCTATCGTGAGGATCCGGACGTCGAAGTAACGCACGTTGTCGAGCAACGGGATCTTCAAATAGAGGCCGGGCGACTTCTTGATGTCGATTACCTCGCCCAGCCGGAACACGATCGCGTTCTGGCGCTGATCGACGATGAACAGGCTGAGCGACGCCACGATCAGCACGACCACCACGCCGACCAGCAGGGTGCCGAGGCTGGCTCTCATCAGCGGGACTCCCGTTCGCGCGAGCGGAACGCCTCGCGCGAGCGCGCGGTGGACGGTTCCTGTGCGGGCGCGGATTCCGCAGGCTTGGCCGCGCCCTCCGTGGCGCCCGCGCCCGACATCTGTATGATCTTGTCGAGCGGGAGATACAGGAGGTTGTTGCCGCCCTTCTGGTCGATCAGCACCTTGGTGGTGTTGCTCATGATCTGCTGCATGGCCTCGATGTAGAGCCGGTCCCGCGTGACCTGCGGCGCCTTGTTGTACTCGGCCACGATCTGGCGGAAGCGCGAGGCGTCGCCCTCGGACTGCTCGATCATGCGCTGGCGGTAGCCCTCGGCCTCCTGCGTGAGCCGCGCCGCCATGCCGCGCGCCTTGGGAATGACGTCGTTCGCATAGGCCTGGCCCTCGTTTTTCTGCCGTTCGCGGTCCTGCCCGGCTTCCACCGCATCGTTGAACGCGGCTTGCACCTGCTGCGGCGGCTGGGCGTCCTGCATCGTGACCTTGCTGATGTTGATGCCCGTGCCGTAGCGGTCGAGGATTTCCTGCATCAGCTTCTGCGCGCGCGCCGCAACCTCGGCGCGACCCTCGTAGAGGACGAAGTCCATGCTGTTCCTGCCGACGATCTCGCGAATCGCGGTTTCCGCCGCCTGCAGCACCGCGTCGTCGGGTCCGCGGTTGTTGAACAGAAAGTCGATCGGGCTTTTCAGCACGTACTGCACGGCGAACTGCACGTCGACGATGTTCTCGTCGTCGGTCAGCATCAGCGATTCCTTCTCGACCTTGCTCTTGACGTTCTGACGGTAGCCGATTTCGACGGTGCGCACCTGGGCGAGGTTCACCACCTCGGCGCTCTCGATCGGATACGGCAGATGCCAGCGCGGCCCCGGCAGGGTGGTTTCGACGTAGCGCCCGAAGCGCAGCACCACGCCGCGCTGGCCCTCATAGACGATGTAGAAGCCGCTCGCGAGCCACACCGCGACGATGAGCCCCAGCAGCAGCCCCGCCCCGCCGCCGACTTTCCTCGCGCCCGGTCCCGGCGGCTCGTCGCCGGCCCCGCCGCGGCGGCCGAACAAGCTGTTCAACTTTCGGTTGAAGTCCCGCCACAGCTCATCGAGGTCGGGCGGCCCCTGGTTCGGCCGCCGGCCCCACTGCGGGTCGTTGAGCGACATCAGCGCACCCAGCAGTCGCAACGAGCGCTGTTTCAGACGGTCGCGGAAATCCTTGACGTAACCGGGCATTGCGGAAATGACGCAGCGTCAAGCTGCAGCCGAGCTTTTGAGTTGTGTATGCTGGAGCGCGCCGTCAGCGTGTTCCTCGAGCGCGAGCCGCACGAATTCCACACCCGCGCCCGTTTGCGCGCTCGCCCAAACGCGCGAAATTCTACCATACTCGTCGCGCTCGACTTGCACGGGCAGCCGCGTGAGATCGATCTTGTTCAGCACCAAAACCTGCGGGATCTCCTGCGCGCCGATCTCCGCGAGCACCTGGTTCACCGCCGCGATCTGCGCCGCGCGGTCGGCGCTGCTCGCGTCCGCCACGTGCAGCAGCAGGTCGGCGTGTATCGTCTCCTCGAGCGTGGCACGGAAGGCGGCGACCAACGTGTGCGGCAAGCGCCGGATGAAACCCACGGTGTCGGAGAGCACGACCCCGGCACCGTTTCCCGTATGGACGCGCCGGGTGGTGGTGTCAAGAGTCGCGAACAGGCGGTCCGCCGCGAACGCGTGGGCGCGGGTGAGGCGGTTGAAGAGCGAGGACTTGCCGGCGTTGGTGTAGCCGACGAGCGATACGGCCATGAGATTGGAGCGCCTGCGCGCGCGGTGCTGCACCTGGCGCTGCGACCGGACCTTGGCGAGCTTTTCCTTCAGCACCTTCACGCGCTTGCCGAGGAGCCGCCGGTCGGTTTCGAGCTGGGTCTCGCCCGGGCCTCGCAGCCCGATGCCGCCCTTCTGGCGCTCCAAGTGGGTCCAGCCCCGCACCAGCCGCGTCGCGAGGTGCTCGAGCTGGGCGAGCTCGACCTGGAGCTTGCCGTCGTGACTGCGCGCGCGCTGGGCGAAGATGTCGAGGATCAGGCTCACGCGATCGACCACGCGGCAGCCGAGCTCGCGCTCGAGGTTGCGTTCCTGCACGGGGGAGAGCTCGTGGTTGAAAATGGCGAGCTGCGCGCCGGTCGCGGCTACCGTCTGCGCCACCTCTTCCACCTTGCCCTTGCCGGCGAAAAGCGCGGGATCGGGACGGGCGCGCCGGCCCTTGATCAGGGCGCGCGCCGTGACCCCCGCGCTGGCGGCGAGCAGCTGAATTTCCTCCACGCCTTCCGCATAATCGGCCCCGCCCAAGTCGAGGCTGACCAGCACCGCCTCGGTGCCGCTGGCGGGATCGTCAAGCATAGGAACCTATTATTGCCGCGGCCACGTGCCTAGGAGTTTGTCGGACTTGGCCCCGACAAACTCCTTATGCAAAATCGGCACCAGGAAACTTGCAAGAGAGGATGACAGGTTCCGGAGATTCACGGACATCAACTGCCCGGGCTCTGGTCGGCCTGGAGGTTGACGGCGCGCGCGGGCACCACGGTCGAGATCGCGTGCTTGTACACCATCTGCGTCACCGTGTTCTTGAGCAGGACCACGTACTGATCGAAGGAATCGATCTGTCCCTGAAGCTTGATGCAGTTCACCAGGTAGATCGACACCGGGATGTGCTCCTTGCGCAGGGTGTTGAGGAACGGGTCTTGTAGCAACTGCCCTTTATTGCTCATGTTAGCCTCGCTGTTGTAGTGTTTTTAAGAGTCGCATTCTAGTCGCTTTTTCGCCGTTACGCCATGGGGTTACCGGCGCTTGGCGGCGTTTCGGGCGTAGGGGTTGCGCCCACTTCTGAACTCGACGCTCAAGGGAGTGCCCTGCAATTGGAAAGCGTTCCGGAAAAATCGTTCCAGGTAACGGCGATAGGCGTCCGGCACGTGCTCCAAAGCGTTCCCGTGGACGACGATCCGGGGCGGGTTGACGCCTCCCTGGTGTGCGTAGCGCAGCTTGGGGCGGACGAGCCCGGCGCGCGGCGGGGGCTGCTGTGCCACGGCCTGCGCCAGCGCGCGGCTGAGCCGCGGGGTGGGCAGACGCGCCATCGCCGCCGCGTAGGCTTCGTCCACCGACCTCATGAGCGGGGCGATGCCCTGCCCCGTGAGCGCCGAAATGAAATGCAGGCGGGCAAACGCGAGGAAATCGAGCTTGCGCGCGAGCGCGCGCTTGACGACCTCGCGCTCCCCCTCGGGCAGCTTCTCCCACTTGTTGACGGCGATCACCAGCGCGCGCCCGGCGTCGAGGACGTAACCGGCGATGTGCGCGTCCTGCTCCGCGATGTCCTGGCGCGCGTCGAGCACCAGGATCACGACGTTGGCGTCCTCGATCGCCTGCAGCGCCTTCACCGTCGAGAACTTATCGAGCGTCTCCACGACGCGCCCGCGCCGGCGCAGCCCGGCGGTGTCGATCAGCGTGTAGCGCCGCCGCCCGCGCTCGAACTCGACGTGGATCGAATCGCGCGTGGTGCCCGGCTGGTCGAACACGATGACGCGTTCCTCCCCCAGCAGCGCATTGACCAGCGTGGACTTGCCGACGTTGGGACGGCCGACGATGGCGATCCTCGGGTGGCGATCGTCGCGCGGCGCAGCCTCCTGCGACCCGGGCAGATCGGCAAGCGCCAGCTCCATGAGCGCGGCGACACGGTCGCCGTGCGCCGCGGAAACCGGCAGCGGATCGCCCATGCCGAGCGCGTGAAATTCCGCGCCCGCGACGCCGGGATCCGTGCCCTCGGCCTTGTTCACCACCAGAAAGACGCGTCGCCCGCTCTTTCGCAGCTCCCCGGCGATCGCCCGGTCCTGCGCCGCCAGTCCCGCGCGCGCGTCAACCACGAAGAGGATCGCGTCGGCCTCGTCGACCGCCTGGCGCGTCTGCCGCGCCATTTCATGGAAGATGCCCTCCCTCGCCATCGGCTCGAAACCGCCGGTGTCCACCACGAGATACGGCTTGCCGCCGACGCGCCCGCGCCCGTAGTGCCGGTCGCGCGTCAGGCCCGGCGCGTCCGCGACGATCGCCTCGCGGCTGCGCGTGATCCGGTTGAACAGCGTGGACTTGCCGACGTTCGGCCGGCCGACAATCGTGACAATCGGAAGCATAAGAAACCGGAATTAGCCGCCAAGACGCCAAGGACGCCAAGGACGCCAAGAAAACCAAACAAGAATGACTTCAAAAGACAAGAGTCGGCACCACCATCGGTTACCTGAGGTTCAGTTCTGTTCTTGATGCTCGTGGCGTTCTTGGCGGTTCAATTATTGTTCCCGATTTTCTTGGCGGCCTTGGCGTCTTGGCGGCTATTTTATGGTTCTCTTCGCGGCCTTGGCGTCTTGGCGGCTATTTTTTTACTGAACGGTGATCGCGTAGACGCCGCCGCCGCGCGTCTGCACCAGGAAGCTCGAGAGGTCGAGTGCCACGGGCGGCGCGCTGATGGCGCTGCCGTCGGTGGCGAGGCGCGCGGCGAACGAACCGTCCTCGCGCGAAAGCAGGTGCACGTAGCCCTCGAAATCGCCCACCACGACGTGGCGCCCGAAGGCGAGCGGCGCGCTCACGCCGCGGCCCGCCAGCTTGTCCTGGCGCCAGATGCTGGCGCCGCTCGTCTTGTCGAGCGCCAGCACCGCGTTCTTGTCGTCGGTCACGTAGAGATAGCGCGCGTCCACCGAAAGCCCGGCGATGCTGGAAACGTCGCGCCCCCACAGCGCCGTGCCGCGGGCAAGGTCAAAGCAGGCGACCCGGCCCTGGAACGCCACGGCACACACCTGCGGCTCGTCGATGACCGGGAGGCTGGTGATGTCGGCGACGCGCTCCAGCTCGGTCGTGCCGCGCGGCAGCGCCACGACGCCCTCCCAACCCACGCTGCCGGTGGGCAGCGCCAGCGCGACCAGGCGCCCGCCGGGAAATCCGGCGAAAACGCCTCCGCGATGAACCACCACCCCCGCGTGCGTGCGCACCGACAGCGTCGGAGTCGCGCGTTGGTAGACCCACCTGCGCTTGCCGTCGGCGACCTCCAGCCCGTAGATCCGGCCGTCGCCGGCGCGCGACACCACCACGCCGTCCTGCACCACGGGGGGCGCCAGCACTTCGCCGGAAAGCTGTGCCTTCCATAACGACTTGCCTTCGCGCTCGAACGCGAGTACTTCGCCCTTGGGCGTTCCAACGAGTACGATGCCGGCGCCGCTGCCGACGCCGCCCGAGATGCGCTGGCCGGCGTCGAACCGGGCCGCGATCCGGCCGCTCGCCGCCTCGAATCCGGTAATGCTCCCCGCCGCTCCGACAGCGTAGACGATGTTGCCCGCAAGCGCGGGGAAATAGACGTTTTTCTCGGCGCCTCCGACGTTGGCCTGCCACAGGATTCTTGGCGCAGCGGTGGGCGTGAACGCGAGCAGCTCGGCCGGTTTCCGGACCGGACGCCCGCCGAACATTCGGTCGTAGGTGTCGGCGACCGTCTGGCAGCCGGCGACCGTAAACAACGCGGCGCCTGCGACAAACGCGACAAATGACCTCAAACCCATCACTTCGCCTCGCCGAGCGAGTCGAGCTTGAGCTGCAGGGTTGCGCGATATGCGCTGTTCGCCTCGCTCTTGTCGAGCGCGAGGCGGTAGGCGCTGCGCGCGTCCGCCACCTTGCCCTGCGCGACCAGGATGTCGCCCTTCAGGGCCGCGTAGAGACCGCTCATGGACTCCACCGGTTTCGCGTCCACGAGCTTCAGCGCTTCCGCGTAGTTCTTCTCGTCGAGGAGAACGCCGGCGAGCCGCAGGCGCGCCACGTCCCTCATCTCCTCTTCGCCCGCGCGCTCGACCACCCACTGCAGCCGCGATTTCGCGCCGGCGAGATCTCCGCCGTCGAAGCTCGCGCGGGCGGCCGCGAGCGCGGCGAACGCGGCGTAGGGCGTGGCGCCGTACTTCTCCACGATCTGGCCCGCGATGTCGCGCGTCTTCTTCTGGTCCCCGGCGCGTTCGGCGCGCTGCATCTGCTCATAGAGCGCGACCGCCGCGACAGCCTGGTTGTGACGGTAATAGCGCCAGCCCTGGAACGCAGCGATGGTGAGCAGCGCGGCGGTGATGGTGAGTATCACCAGGTTGCCATGTTGCTTCCACCACGCCTTCAGCTCTTCTATCTGTTCCTGTTCTTCGAGATCGTATGCCATGCCGCTTCCTCAGAAACCAAATTCATTAGCCACAGAGGACACAGAGAACGCAGAGGAAACCCGCAATATATGAAAGGGCGATGTTTTTCGTTTTTCTCTGTGAACTCTGTGTTCTCTGTGGCTAAATCTTCTTGATCCAAGCGATTGCTTCAGCGATGGATGCGCGCACCTGCGGCGCCGCCTCGCGCAGCGCCTTGACGCTCACCACGCCCGCCCCCGCCTCGTCGTCGCCCACGATCACCGCGAATCGCGCCCCGCTCGCGTCCGCCTTCTTCATCTGCGACTTGAAGCTGCCGCCGCCGCAGTGCAGCAGC
>JACPEF010000126.1 GCA_016183675.1 Betaproteobacteria bacterium | reverse complement strand
GATCTTGTGGCGTGCAAAATGTAATTCACATCCGCATCCGGGCCGAGCGCGTAAACCTTGGTAAGGGGGTTGTAGGTCATTCCGGTGACGGCTTTCACCTGCAGCCCGGCTGCGCGGCAGAACGCAGCGAGCTCCGAAGGCTTGATGAACCGGGTGTAATCGTGCGTGCCGCGCGGGAGCAGCTTGAGCACGTACTCGGCGCCCACGACCGCGAGCAGGTATGACTTGAGGTTGCGGTTGATGGTCGAGAAGAAGACATCACCTCCCGGGCGCACGAGCCCGGCGCAGGCCTTCACCGTCACCGCGGGGTCGGGTACGTGCTCGAGCAGCTCCATGCAGGTGACGGCATCGAAGCGGCCGGGCGTCTCGCGCGCCAGCGCTTCGGGGGCGATCAGGCGGTAGTCCACCTTGAGTCCCGACTCGATCAGGTGCAGTTGCGCGACCTTGAGCGGCTTCTCCGCGAGGTCGATTCCGGTCACGCGCGCGCCGCGCGCCGCCATGGCTTCCGCCAGTATCCCGCCGCCGCATCCGACATCGAGCACGCTCTTCCCTCGCAGGCCGACGATGCCGTCGATGTGATCGAGCCGCAGCGGGTTGATGTCGTGCAGCGGCTTGAACTCCGCGCCGGGATCCCACCAGCGGTGGGCGAGCTGGCTGAATTTCTCGAGCTCGAGCGGATCGACGTTAATCATCAGGATTCGGGCGCAGAAATTGGGCGGGCCGACGACAGGGATCCCTCGTGAATTCTATCTTAATCGTGAGGCCCGAATCCTGAACCTTGAACCTTGAACCTTGAACCTTGAACCTTGAACTTTGAACGTGAATTCTAGCTCCTGATCTTGTCTTTCCAATAGGCCGCCTTGGCGGCGAGTTCTGCGGCATTGAGACGGGTCAGGCGGCCGTCTTCGACCAGCAGCTCGCCGTTGACCCAGACGTGGGTCACGTGCTCGCGCCCGGCCGCGTAGACCAGGTGCGACAGTGGGTCATAGCACGGTGACAGCTCCAGCGCGCTCAGATTCACGGCCACCATGTCGGCGAACTTCCCCGGCGCGAGCGTCCCGATGCGGTCTGCCAGGCCAAGAGCGCGCGCCGCGCGCACCGTGGCCATCTCCAGCACCGTATGCGCCGGCAACACGGTGGGATCGCCGCTCGCGCCCTTGGCGAGCAGGGCGGCGAGCCGCATCTCGGCGAAAACGTCGAGGCGATTGTTGCTCGCCGCCCCGTCGGTGCCCAGGCCGAGATTGACCCCGCGTTCATGCAGCGCGGCCACGGGCGCGATGCCGCTCGCGAGCTTGAGGTTGGAGGAAGGGCAGTGCGCGACGTGACAGCCGTGCTCGGCGAGCAGCGCGATCTCATCTTCGGTGAGATGCACCGCGTGCACCGCAATCAGGTTGGGGCCGAGCAGGCCGAGCCGGCGCAGCCTGTGGATCGGGCGCTGCTGGTGGGCCGCGAGGCTGTCGCGGATCTCGTCGGCGGTCTCGTGCAGGTGCATATGCACCGGAACGTCGAGCTCGCCGGCATAGGTCGCGACGCGCTCCAGGGCGGCATCGCTCACCGTGTACGGGGCGTGCGGCGCGAGGCAGAAGGACAGCAGCGGCTCGTTCTTGAGGGCATCGCGCAAGGCGAGTCCCTTGCTGAGGTAGTCTCCGGCGTCGGTTGCGTACGGCGAGCGGAAGTCGAGCACGATCATGCCAAGCGCAGCGCGCATTCCCGCCGCCAGCGCCGCCCGTGCCCCCGCCTCGGGGAAGAAATACATGTCGTTGAAGCAGGTGACGCCCCCGCGCAGCATCTCCGCGCAAGCGAGCAGGGTGCCGTCGTGGACGAAGTCGGAATTGACCAGGCGCATCTCGACCGGCCAGATGTGGTCCCGCAGCCAGTCCATCAGCGCGCGATCGTCGGCGAGCCCGCGCATCAGCGCCATCGCCGCATGCGTGTGCGCGTTGACCAGGCCCGGGATGAGAGCGTGCTCGCCGAGCGGCACGCGCGCGTAGGACGGGAAGCGCGCCTCGGCCTCGGCGCGCGGCAGCAGCGCCTCGATCACGCCGTCGCGCAGCGCGACGGCGTGATCTTCGAGAACCGCGCCGGAGGGCTCGACCGGTACGACCCAGCGCGCGCTGAGAAGTGCGGGCTCTACCGCGGCTTGCCCTGCAGCTCTACCTCGACGCGCCGGTTCGGCGCCAGGCAGGCGATGAGCGCCTTGCGGTCCTTCTGGCTGCACGAGACAAACGGCTGAAAGCTTCCCATGCCGGTCTTGCCGTAGCCGGTGACCTCGATCTGCGAGGCGTTCATGCCTTTCGACGCGAGGTAGGCCTTGACCGCGTTGGCGCGGCGCTCGGAGAGCTTCTGGTTGTATTGCGCCGAGCCGAGCCGGTCGGTGTGGCCGCCGACGTTGACGTAGCTGATCGCGCCCACCGTGCCGAGCTTGCCGATGATGTCGGTGTCGAGGCGGAACATAGCCATGTTGTCCAGCTTGGCGCCACCGAGCGGGAAGTACACCGTCGAGCGCAGCACCGCCGGCTTGGGCTTCGCCGCGGGCTTGGGCTTCGCCGCGGGCTTGGGCTTGGGCGGCGGCGGCGGCGCGACCATGGGCGCCGGCGCCTTGCGCACCAGATCCGGGTCGCATTCCTCGAGCGCCAGCGCCGGCGTCCACGACGTCTGCTTCCAGCACTGGCCGGAGCCGTTCTTCCAGACCGGGCCGCCGACGCCCTGCGTCCAGTGGCCGTCCTTGGTCTGCGCGCTTGCCGTTGCGAATGCGCCGCACGCCAGAATCGCCAGCGCGGACGCGACCAATCCCCTTGTATTCGTCACCGTGTCCCCTCCCTCACGTGGAGCCGCAAGCAGCGCCAATTAGAGCACAAATCGCGGCGATTTGCAGGGAGCGCATGCTAAAATTCCGGGTGCTTCCAGCAGTGATTTCTCGCCCCAGGCCACCTTTGCTTTCTCCCCGAGAATAAGAGCAGGGACATGGAACCCTTTGCCAAGGAAACCATCCCGGTAAGCCTCGAAGAGGAGATGCGCCGGTCCTATCTCGATTACGCGATGAGCGTGATCGTGGGGCGCGCGCTGCCGGACGTGAGGGACGGCCTGAAGCCCGTGCACCGGCGCGTGCTGTTCGCGATGCACGAGGCGAACAACGTCTGGAACCGCTCGTACGTGAAATGCGCGCGCGTGGTCGGCGAGGTGCTCGGCAAGTACCACCCGCACGGCGACACCGCGACCTACGAAGCGCTGGTGCGCATGGCGCAGGATTTTTCCATGCGCTATCCGCTGGTGGACGGCCAGGGCAACTTCGGCTCCGTAGACAACGACCCGCCCGCGGCCATGCGCTACACGGAGGCGAAGCTGGCGCCCATCGCCACGGAGATGCTGGTGGACATCGATCGCGCTACGGTC
>JACPEF010000018.1 GCA_016183675.1 Betaproteobacteria bacterium | reverse complement strand
CGCCCCCGCCAGGTGAACGTAGCTGCCGCTGCCGGCGGAGCCGTATACGATCTCGCCGGGCCGCTTCTTCGCCAGCGCGACGAACTCCTTGCCGTTCTTCACCGGCAGCGAAGGATGCACGGCCAGCATGCCGACCTGCCTTGCGAGCGTCGTGACGCCGATGAAATCGCCCAGCGTGTCGTACGGCAACTTCTTGTATACATGCGCGTTCGCGATGTGGGTCGTGGACTGCACCATCAGCGTGTAGCCATCGGACGGGCTCTGCGCCACCACGGCGGCCCCGATCGTGCCGGCCGCGCCGCCGCGGTTATCGATGATGAACTGCTGCCGGGCGAGCTCCGACACCTTCTGGAACACGATGCGGGCGACGACGTCGTTCGAGCCCCCCGGCGGGAACACGACGATCACCCGCACCGGCTTGGTGGGGTACGCCTGCGCATGCACCGTCGCCGGGAGGCACAGCGCGGCCGGCAGGAGCGTCAGCACCAGCTTGCAAAACAGGGTTTTCATTGCTTTCCTCCTTTTCCACACGTTCGTCTGTCGGAACTTCGTCCCGCGGCTACATTATGGACGAACAACGTCCCGCAATACACTTGTCCGTGCCCATCGCGCTTCTAGTCGACCTTGGTGCCGAGATCCCTGAGCATCTTGCCGTAGCGCTCGTAGTCCGATTGCAGCCGGGTCGCGAACTGTTCGGGCGTCATGTGCATTGGATCGAGCGTCATGGAATCGAGCTTCGCGGAGATTTCGGGATCGCTCACCGCCCTCCGGAGCTCGGCGTTCAGCCTGTCGATTACCGGCCTGGGCGTCCCCGCCGGCGCGAAGGCGCCGATCCAAGCCGTGAATTCATAGCCGGGAACGGTTTCCGCTATCGCCGGCACGTCCGGGAACTGCTTCGTGCGCTTGTCCGAAGTGACGCCAAGCGGGCGCACGCGCCCCGCCTTCATCTGGGTAAGGACCGATGCGATGGTTCCTATCTGCAGCTGTGTCTCTCCGGAGACGAGCGCGGCAAGGGCGGGACCGCCGCCCTTGTACGGCACGTGAAGCATCTTCGTCCCCGTCATGGACGTCAGGAGCTCCACCGTAAGGTGGATGTAGCTGCCGTGGCCGGCTGACCCGAATACGACCTCGCCCGGACGCTTCTTGGCCAGGTCGATCAGCTCCCTGATCGAGCGCACGGGCAGGGACGGGTGCACCACGGCGATCGCCACCTGCCTTGCGAGCGGCGTGATGCCAATGAAGGCGCGCATCGTATCATACGGGAGCTTCTTGCCGAACACGTGCGCGTTGGCGACGTGGGTCGTCGAGTGCACCATGAGCGTGTAGCCGTCGGCTGGGCTCTGCGCCACGACGGAGGCACCCAGCGAGCCCGCACCGCCGCCGCGGTTGTCGATCACAAACGTCTGATTCATCAGCTCGTTCATCTTGCCGAACACGATGCGAGCGACGACGTCGTTCGATCCGCCGGGCGGGAACACGACGATCACCCGCACCGGCTTCGCAGGGTAGGCCTGCGCCAACGCAGACATCGGCGCGAGCAGTACGGCGGCAACGACAGCCGCGGCAACGCGGAAACGCAAGACCATGGCTTCCTCCTCTCGTTGTTGTGTGCCGGGACGATCCGCCCCGTGGGGCATTATGAGTGAATCTCGTGCCCGAGTTCAATCGGCAGGTGCCAGCGTCCGGTGCGACGCGCTACAATCGGTGCCTGTTAGAACCCTGATGCGGCGCGGGATTTTCCGCGGTGCGGGGATTTTCGAGAGACACGCAGCATGACCCTGCCGCTCGAAGGCGTGAAAGTTCTGGACTTCACCGCGGTCATGGCGGGGCCGTACTGCACGCTGATGCTCGCCGACATGGGAGCCGAGGTCACCAAGATCGAAACCGTCCCCGAGGGCGATGGCACGCGGCGTTTCGATCCCAAGGTGAACGGCGAGAGCTACTGCTTCGCCGTGCTGAACCGCAACAAGAGGAGCGTGGCGCTCGACATGAAAGACCCACGCGGCAAGGAAATCTTCTTGAAGCTGGCGCGCGACGCTGACATCATCGTCGAGAACTACCGTCCCGGCGTCACCCGCAAGCTCGGCGTTGACTACGACAGCATCAAGGCGCTCAACCGCGACGTCATCTACGCCTCGATCTCCGGCTTCGGGCAAACCGGCCCCTACAGCCGAAAAGGCGGCTTCGACATCATCGCGCAGGGCATGAGCGGCATCATGACCATGACCGGCGAGGCCGGCGGGCGTCCCGCCAAAGTCGGCATCGCGATGAACGACATCGCCGCGGGCTCGACCGCGCTCTACTCCATCCTCGGCGCCTACATCAAGCGGCTGAAGACCGGCGAAGGCCTGTACCTGGAGACTTCGCTCATGGAAGCGGGGCTCGCCTGGACGTTCTGGGAGGCCGGCGCCTATTTCGGTGGCGGCGAGATCCCGATCGCCACCGGCACGCGCCACCGCCGCTCGACCCCATACCAGGCCTACCGCACACGGGACGCCTTCGTCACGGTCGGCGCCAACAGCGAGAAACTGTGGACGGCGTTCTGCACGCAGGTGCTGGAGCGCCCCGAGCTGCTGGAAGATTCCCGCTTCAAAGAGCTTTCCGCGCGGCTCAAGAACATAGACGAGCTCGAGCGCGAGATCGAGCAAGTGTTCGCGCAAAAGCCCACCGGGCACTGGGTGAAGAAGCTCGATGCGGCGGGCGTTCCGGGCGGGCCGGTATTCAGTTACGACCAGGCGCTCGAGAACGAGCACTCGAAGGCGCGCAAGATGGTGGTCGAGATGAACCACCCGAAGATCGGGCGCATGAAGGTGCTCGGCAATCCCGTGAAGACGAGCGGGGAACTCGCGCGATCCCGCGCGCCCGCGCCGTGGCTCGGCCAGCACTCGAGCGAGGTGCTGAAGGGCCTCGGCTACAGCGCGGAGCAGATCGCGACGCTGTTCGCCGAAGGCGTCGTCTACGACAAGTACCGCGAGGCTGTTCCTGCCCAATAAAGAGCGTGCAGGAACGGCTGAATGATGAGTGCAGAGTGCACAACGCAGAGTTCAACCAGATGAAGCGCGGTCGCGTTTCCTGGCTTTGAGGTAGTTCACGTCTTGTCTTTTTCACTCATCATTCATCACTCAGCACTCAACACTGGGTTATCTACCCGTCCTCGTCCATCACGCCCTGCAGGGCGCACTGGGTCCGGCCCTTCCAGATGGTAAGGCTGCCGTTGATCTTGCCCTCCATCCCGCAGTAGCGCATGCGGTCCACTTCCCGGAAGATGAAGTGGTACTTGCCGCGTTCGTGGTCGATCAGGAACGCGCCCTTTTCTTCCACCAGCGTCACGACCGTGACGTTTCCCGTGTCGGCCCAGTTGCTGAACGCGTCGTCGCGCACCACCTCCATCGAGCAGGTCCGCGGCTTCCACTTGCTGTAGTAGGCAAAGCGGTTGACCTTGCCGTTGATCAGCTCGATGGCGATACGGGCGTGGCGCTCATCCGTACCGAGGGTGCAAGCGAGCTTCTCGATTTTCAGTCTCTTCTGCGCCTTGTGCGCGCTTTGCTTCTTCTGCGCGTTTTGCCCCTTTTCCGCCTTCTGTGCCGTAGCGGGCATGGACAGAGCGATCAGCAGCGCCGCGCAACAAGCAACCCGCCCTTGCTTTATCTTCCTAATATTATCCAGCTCAGTTCTCACCCCTCGCTCCCCACGCTCGTAACGCCCAAAAAAAAGGGGGACGCACACATTTTTTCACGATTATTCAGGAGACGACAGAGATAGAAAATGTGTGCGTCCCCTTAGACCGCCGCCGCTACAGCGTCGCCCATCTGGGTCGTGCCCGCCTTGCCGCCGAGGTCGGCGGTGAGGTGCGTCGCCTCGGCGATGACCTTGTCCATCGCCGCATCAATGAGCTGCGCCGCCTGCGTCGCCTTCGGCTCGTTGCGCTTGCGGCCCAGCCACTCGTAGAGCATCTTGCCCGACATGATCATCGCGTAAGGGTTCGCAATGTTCCTGCCCGCGATATCGGGCGCCGAGCCGTGGGTCGCCTGCGACATGGCCTGACGCTCGCCCGCGCACAGCCCCGGGGCCAGACCCAGCCCGCCGACCACCCCGGCGCCCTCGTCGGTCAGGATGTCGCCGAACTGGTTGGTGGTGACCACCACGTCGTACTGCTGTGGATTCATCACCAGCTTCATCGAGACGGTATCGATCATCCCCTCCTCGAGCTTCACGTCCGGAAACTCCTTCGCCACCTTGCGGCACTCCTCGGCGAACATCCCGCAGCACACGCGGTACACCGGCTCCTTGTGCGCCGCCGTCACCTTCTTGCGCGGCCGCGTGCGGGCGATCTCGAACGCCTCCCGCGCGACGCGGTTCGCGCCGCGGCGCGTGATCACGCGCATGCCGATGGACGTGTCGTCGTTGGGCCGGAACTCGCCGGCGCCCATCACGACGGTGCCGGAATACTGCATGCCCTCGGTCACCTCGCGCACGAACACGATGTCCACGTCCTTGTGCACCGATTGCACGTTGGGGTACGACTTCACCGGCTTGATGCTGGCGAACAGCTCGAAGCGCTTGCGCAGCGGCGGCATGATCCAGGTCGGGTCGTTGCGGGGGTAGGCGCTGTGGCCGATCGGCCCGCACACCCAGCCGTCGCACTTCTCGAGCGCCTTCACCGTCACCTCCGGCATGGTGTGCCCGTGCAGGTTGTGCCCGTTGAGGCCGATCGGCAGCTCCTGCCACTCGACCTGCAGGCCGGTCTTCGCCGCCGCGGCCTTCATCACCTTGACGGCCTCGGGCACCACCTCCAGCCCGATGTCGTCGCCCAATAATATTCCGATCCTCAGCAACGGTTTTCTCCTCGCAAGCCGTTCGCTCGCCTGGCCAATGGTGGACTGGAGGGGCGAACATTATCGCACGCGCCGACTTTCCGCGCGGCCGAACGAGACGTTACAATCCTGCATCGCGGTTACAGCAGGCCCGGCAAGGCCTGGGGCGTCGGATGCGCGGCAGGCGATCAAGTGCGATGGCTTTTTTTGATTTATGTCAAGGAATGCGCTGACCCGCTGCGGTAGCGTGCTTTGTCAACCTGTCAGTCACGTCCCGCTCGCACGCACTGCCTCGATGCACGGCCGTTGCGACAGAGTCGGCGTGAACGCGGGCCGCTAGTGGCCGGGGGCGATAAGAAGCGCCGCAAGGCGTTCGTAACCGGAGCGTCCACGGGGATTGGCGCTGCGATCGCCGTTGCGCTGGCACGGGAAGGTTGGGACATGGCGATTTCCGCCACCCGCGTGGAGCGGCTCGCCGATACGGCGCGGGGAGCAAAACGCGCCGGTGCGCAGGTAACACGGATAGCGCTGGATTTGCGCTCACTCGCCAGCGTGGACGCGGCGGTCGCAAAGGTATTTAAGGCCTTCGGGGGCCTCGACGTGCTGGTGAACAACGCGGGCGTGACGCTGCGCAAGGCCGCGCTGCAGGTGACCGCCGACGAGTGGGAGGAGGTCATGCAGACCAATCTCAGGGGAACGTTCTTCCTCTGCCAGAAAGTGGGCGGCCGTCTGATCGGGCAGGGCGCGCCGGGCTGCATCATCAACGTCGCGTCCACGCATGGCGTGGTGGCGTTTCCCAACCGTTCGATCTATGGCATATCGAAGGCCGCCCTCATCCACATGACGCGAATGCTGGCGCTTGAGTGGGCGGGCCACGGCATCCGCGTGAACGCCATCGCGCCCGGGACCGTGGATACGCCCTCGCGCGCCGAGGCATTGGCGGATCCCGAGGTAAGGCAAGCGATGCTTGACCGCATACCGCTGCACCGCTTTGCCACGGCACGTGAGGTGGCGGGAGCCGTCTGCTTCCTGGCGAGCCCGCAGGCGGCATACATGACCGGCCAGACGCTGCTGCTCGACGGCGGGCTTACAGCTTAGAGCCTCTAACATAATGAAACGCGCGATGCGCTGGCACGATTTTGATTTTGGCTCAGGGCGCGAAGCAAGGCCCGCCGCTTAGTACTCCTAAGCAAGGGACTTGCGACAAAGCCATGGGCCAAAACTCGCGCCAGCCCGCAAGGGGTTGCAGCCAGAATCGGCGCTGCCTTTGTCGCTCGGCTTGCCAATATCGACATATTGGCCGCACCTCGCTTCGCGCCATCACCCATTCTGGCTGCAACGCACGTGCGTTTCATTATGTTAGAGGCTCTTATCGACCGGGGCATGAGTCGTACTGGACAGGCCCACAAAGTTGGGCGACCGTCTTTCGGTCGCGAAAAAAGGAGGACGGTATGTTCACAAGCACCCTACTAAGATCGTTCGCGGTGGTTCTCGGTGTGCTGAGCCTGTGTCCGGCCGCTGCGCTTTCCCAGGCCTATCCGAACAAACCGATCCGGCTGATCGTTCCGTTCCCGGCCGGCGGCGGGGTGGACTACATCGGGCGGATCGTGGGCAAGGGCCTGTCCGAGCGCCTCGGCCAGCAGGTGCTGGTGGATAACCGGCCCGGCGCCAACGCCATCCTCGGCCTGGAAGCGCTGAAAGCATCGGCCCCGGACGGCTACACCATCGCAGCCGCTTCGGCCGGCCCGCTGGCGGTCAATCCGTTCATCTACGCCAAGCTGCCCCACGACACGCTGAAGGACTTCACTCACATCGCCAACATGGTGAATTACCCGCTGCTGCTGGTCTCCCACCCGTCGCTGCCGGTGAAGAACGTGCGCGAGCTGATCGCGCTCGCCAGGGCCAAGCCCGGCGAGGTCACCTACGCATCGCCGGGATCCGGCAATTCGTCGCACCTCGCCGGGGAACTGTTCAATTCGATGGCGAAGGTGAAGATACTGCACATCCCGTACAAGGGAATGGCGCCTGCCGTTGTGTCCGTCGTGTCCGGGGAGGGCCAGATTCTCTACAGCAGCATCCCCTCGATACTTCCCCATGTGCGCGCCGGCCGTGTCCGGGCGCTCGGCATCGGCAACGCCAAGCGCGTCCCGTCGCTGCCCGAATTCCCGACGATAGCCGAAGCCGGCCTGCCCGGATATGAAGCCTATGCATGGGCCGGCATGATCGGCCCCGCCAACATGCCCCGGGACATCGTCATGCGCCTGAACAAGGAGATCGTCGCGACGCTCAGCCAGAAGGATGTCATCGACCGGATGCTGGCGGACGGCACCGTGCCGACGCCCTCCAGCCCCGAGGAGTTCGTCGCCTACATGAAGTCGGAGCTCAAGAAGTGGGGCGACGTCGTGAGAATGGCCAATATCAAGGCCGAGTGATGGGAAACGATGAATGATGAACGATGAGTCGACCGGACGGAGGAATCCATGAAATACCGCAAGCACGAAGCCAAGGAATACGCGAAGACGGCCCTGAAGGGCGTCTGGACCGCGCTGCCGACCAATTTCACCAGGGACGACCGGCTGGACGAGGCTGGAAACGCGGCCAACCTGGAGCATTGCATCTCGAAGCTGAAGCTCGAGGGCCACTACTGCATCGGCAACGTGGGCGAGTTCTGGGCGATGACCAACGAGGAGCGCATGCGCCTCGTCGAGATCAACGTCGAGTCCGCCAAAGGACGGATCCCGCTGATTGCAGGCTGTCACCACCAGAACCCCTACGAAGCGGTGAAACTGGCGCAGCATGCGCAGGAGGCGGGCATTGATTTTGTGATCATCCTGACCCCTTATGTTGCCGCCCGCGGGGACGACGCGGTCTACGAGTATTACCGCTTCGTTGCCGAGCGGGTGGACATCGGGATCGTCCTGTTCAATACGGAGGCCACGTATCCCATATCGCCACGGCTCGCGAAGCGGCTTGCGACGATACCGAACATCTGCGGCTTCAAGCAGGGCGTCGGAAAGCCCCAGCCGACCATCGCCTTGCGCGATGCGATCGGCAAGGAGGTAGAGGTCAGCGTTGCGGATGAGGCCCCCTGGCTCTACAACCTGAGCGTCGCGGGCGACCGGTGGTTGCTTAACTATTGCCCCCATCTCTACCAGGTGCCCGGCTACCTGCCGGTCAACGATTACACTCGTGCCGCGCTGGCCGGTGACATGAACACCGCCACGGAAATCTGCCGCAGCCTGAACCCGCTGCGCTCGGTCCTTGCGAAGTGGATCCCCGGCTACGGGAGCGGCGGCCGGATGGCTATCGCGGAGCAGAAATTCTGGATGGAGTGCATCGGCATGGTGGGCGGGCCGGTGCGCGCGCCCTGCGCCGAGATGACCGAGGAAGCCAGGCGCGAGATGCGCGCCGATCTCGAAGCGACCGGGTTGCTAGCAAAAGCGAAAGCCGGGTCGGGAAAGACCGAGCGGCGCGCGGCGTGATTTCCGTTCAACCGGAATCAGAGCTCCGGCCCAAAACCGTCCTTCATCCTGACCGCAACCGCCTCACCATCAACCCCGCAACCGCGATCAGCACCAATAATGGAAAAGGCTGGCAGCGCAGTACGTGAGCAACAGGATCAGCAGACCATCATTTGTATCGCAGCGATAACTCAAGATGCTACGCGCTTTGCGCTCTTCCGGCCTGGCACTGAAGCGCGCGCGACTTCGCCAGCATCCTTGAGCTTGCCGATATCCCAGCACAGGCGGATCAGCCGGTCGGTCTCGGCTCGCGCCAAGATGCCCTCGGCGAGGCCGCGGAACTTGGCTTCGAGATCCGCATCGCTCATCGGGCGGTCGAGGCTTCCCACCGCGTGCTCGACGAACCTTTCAAGCACCCTGCCGTTCTTCAACTTGATCGTGACGTGCGCCTGGTCTTCATGCATGTTGCGCGCCTCGGTCGCCGTCACCCTGCCCCGCAGCGCAACGGCCGTCGGGTCGCGCACCGCTTCATCGCTGTACTGGGCCTCCCCCGCGGCGCCGTGGATGACCGCCACCGCGCACGAGTGGTAAACGCTGAACTTGCCCTCGAGCCCGGTCCGCGGGGTCTTCTTGCCCGTCAACTCCAGCACCAGCGGGTGGACCTTGAGCGAGATGCTCTCGATGTCCTCCGCCTGGAGCTTGTTCTCGTTCCTGAGCTCGATGCAGCCCTCGATCGCCGGGTGCTCCACGATGCCGCAGGCGAACGGCTTGTAGGTATTGAGCGCGATCTCCCAGGTCTCGCCCAGCCTTTCGGTGATCTCGGCAAGATTGCGCTCGGCGGCGAGCACGTTCGCGAAACCCCGGCGTCCTTCAATGCTCCGCTCGGCGCTGGTGAAGTCCCTGTGAGCGAGAAACGCCGCCAGCAATCCGTTGCGCGCGGCGTTGCCGGGATGGAACGGCTTCACCATGGTGCCGAACATCTCGCGCAGACCCGACGACTTGGTCGCCGCGATGCCGAGCGCCCACACCATCTGCTGCTCG
>JACPEF010000127.1 GCA_016183675.1 Betaproteobacteria bacterium | reverse complement strand
CTCTCCGGCCAGGCCTGCTTGACCGAGCGCATGAGCGGGGTCGCGAGCAGCACGTCGCCGAGGCGGCGGGTGACGACGATCAGGACGCTGCGCGGCGCCCTCATACCGTGAACGGTGAATGGTGAACGGTGAACGGTGCGGACTCCGGGCCCAAGTGAAAGGAATTTACGACGCGACGTGTTTCTGAAGACCGTGAACCAACTTGGAGACACGCTCCAGTAGCGCGAAGGCGGTAGCGTCCCTCTGGACGTAGCCAAGATCAGCCGCAATCAAGAGCTGCGTTTCCAGCTCGCTGATCGAACCCATGGCAATGTTCAAGAACTGGGCAAATTCCCTGGACCCTTTTCGTCCCGCTCCTTCGGCGATATTGCCCGGAATCGATACAGCAGTCCGCCTCAACTGAGAGCTCAAACCGTAAAGCTCCTCCCTGGGGAAACGTTGGGTGGCTCTATATATCGTCGATACGAGAACCATCGCCTCCTTCCATGCGTCCAGCTTATAGTGCGGCCTGTCTCCTGCCATAGCGGCCTCCGCCTAGTTGGTCGTCGTTCTCCGTTTACCGTTCACCGTTTACTGTTCACGGCTCCTCTCGGAGAGCAGCATGAGTTTCACGTAGCGGTAGTAGGAGTTCTCGGCGTTGATCACCGCGAGCATGAAGCCCTCGCGGCCGTCGAGAAAGCCGAGGCGCAGAAAGTAGGTGCGCACGAATGCCCACCCGCCGTGCAGCAGCGCCGTGGCGAGCGAAGCCCGCCGCCCGTCCCGGTGGAACATCGCGGCGCTGGTCGTGGAGTACATGTTGATCTTCGCCAGCATCTGATCGAGGTCGGTCACGGCCTCGTGCATAACCGGCTGCCGCAGGCGTCCACGCGGGCCGGTGACGATCAACCGGTCGTGGGTGTGGTCTTCGGAGAAGCGCGCGGCGCCGCGGCGGAAGAGCCGCGTCACGTAGTCGGGCCACCAGCCGGAATGGCGCATGAAGCGCCCGCAGAAGCTCGAGCGCCTTGGCATCATGAAGGCGACCTTGTCGCCCGGGGAGGCCATCGCGCGCTCGATTTCGGAGCGCAGCTCCGGCGTCACCCACTCGTCGGAATCGAGCGAGAACACCCACTCGTGCGTGGCGCGGTCGAGCGCGCGGTTCTTCTGCGGCCCGTGGCCGGGAAAGTCGGGCGTCTGGTGCACTGGTACGCCGAGCCCGCGGCAGATGTCGAGAGTGCGGTCGGTGCTGCCGGAATCCACGACCACGATCTCGTCGGCCCACGCGACCGACTCGAGACAGCGGCGGATCGTTGCCTCGTTGTTCCGGCTGATGACGATGACCGAGAGGCTCATCGCTGATGAGCGGGGAATAGGGAATGGGGAATGGGGAATCGAGAAAGGCGGGCGCAGCCTGGCGGGTTTTCCATTTCCTATTTCCTATTTCCTATTTCCCATTTCCGGCGATTGTAACCCGGCGTAGAGCAGGCCCGTCATCCACGCGTAGAGCAGGCCCTCGGTGTGGTCAAGCAGCAGCGAGTTGAACAGCGATCCCACGGCGATCGTGAGCACGAGCCCGCGCGCGAGATGCGTCTCGAGCGGCGTGGCAAGCCTTGTCGCGAGGCGCCACTGTTGCCAGAAAAGGTTGAGCAGCAGCGCAAGGCCGAGAAAACCGGTCTGCACCGCGATCAGCAGGTATTCGTTGTGCGGATTGCGCACTTCGAATGGGCTCGGGCCGCGCGCTTTCTCGGCGTAGGCCTTGGGGAAGCCGCCGGTGCCGACCCCGATCAGCGGATGGTCGCGCACGATCTCGAGGCTCACGCGGTAGAACTCGAGGCGCAACCCGACCGAGCTCGCGGGATCTGCAACCTTGCTGCTGGTCCAGGCCGAATATTCCCGGACGGCGCGATCGATCCGCTCGCGCAGCAGGTCCGAACCGGCATAGGCGACGGCGAGAGACAGCCCCACGACGGCAAACATGACGATGAGCCCCCGGCGCCGCCACAACGCATAGCCGGAGTAGAGCGCCAGGACTCCGAGGACCAGGTAACCCGTCCTTCCCGGTACGACGAATGCGACGTTGATGACCGAGAGCGCGGCGGCGATGCCCCAGAGCGCGCGCGCGACGGTCGTGCGCGCGGCGAGGGCGAACTGAAAGAACACGAACGCGCCGAATGCGACCAGGACGGCGTGCGTGAGGTTGTGCTTGAAGACGACTGGATAGACGGTGTTGTGCACGAACCATCCGGGCCGCGGTATGCCGGCGTACAACGCGAATGAGAGGAGTATCGTAGCCAGCAGCGCGCCCGCCAGCGCGTGCAAACCGAGGCGCCGGTCATCGGCGCCGCGAAACAGGAACACGAAAAGGGGGAGGAAAAGGAGATCCAGATACTTCGCGAGGTATCGTGCCGATTCCTTCGCGCCGGCCTCGCCGTATAACGCGCCCGCGGTGAGCAGTGCGAATAACGCCAGCGCGGCGATTGACAACGGATTCGTGCGGATGGCGTCCCACTTGGGGCGGTAGCGCCCCCCCAAGCAAAAACACACGAATACCGCCGCCAGAAGCACGTTATCGAGCGCGACCGAAATCGGGATCGAGAAACCGATCGCGATTGCGACCCACCGCCCCGTTCGGTCGGCGTAGTTAGCTGCCGTGGCGGCGGCATTCATCGTGTTCGGGCAAGCAGCGACTTCAGGCGCCTGGTGGTTCCGTCACGGTCGAGGCGCGACGCCGCAACGTCGAGAACAAGCTGCTCCCACCTGTCGCTGTCGGGCGCGGGTGCGAGACCGTTGAGGCGCAGGAATAGGATCGCCGCCGTCATGGCGGTTCTCTTGTTGCCGTCCGTGAAAGGATGGTTGCGGCAGAGATAGAAGAGGTACGCCGCCGCCACTTCCACCAGGTCGCCAAACGGCGACTCGCCGCCGAAAGTCGCCTGCGGCGCCGCCACCGCGGAATGAAGCAGCGCCTCGTCCCTGACGCCGCCCAACCCGCCGAATTCCTGGAGCACTGCATCGTGAATTTCCTTCACGATGTCCACCGTCAGGTGGACGCAGTTATCCGGCGTGACGCTCACGCAAGCTTCTTCAGCGTCTTGCGGTAGTCCTTGACCGTCTTGCGGATGATGGCCGACACCTCGTCGCGCGGTGGCGCCTTGCGGATCGGGATGAGGACAATCGCCCCGCCCGGCGCTACTGTGACATCCACCTGGTCGCCCACGCGCAGGCCGGTCAGATCCATCAACACACTGTCCAGGATCAGTCCTTGGGAATTGCCGACCTTGGTAATCTGCTTGAGCATGATCGCCTCGTAAAACTATGTATTACGCAGAGTATAGCCCTGGCCGCCCGGGGCGGCAACTCCCGCGATTCCGTGAATCGCGAATCGTGAATTGCGAATCGTCACCGCGTCACTTCGTCACCTCGTCACTTCGTCACCTCGTCACTTCGTCACCTGGCCGGTCCGGCCGATACTCCGCCACCCATCGTGCGAGCCCGGATTTCACGGCCGCGGGATCGAGCGCGTCGCGGCGCTCGAGCCACGTTTCCAGGCGCTGAAGCCAGTCGCTGTCCTCCTGCCGCGCCTTCGCGATCTTCACCTTCGGGTGAGGGGTGGGCAGCGTGTTTTCATCGGCCGCGAGCGGCTCCTCGTAGAGCTTTTCACCGGGCCGCAAGCCGGTGTACACGATCTTGATGTCCTCTTCGGTGAAGCCCGAGAGCCTGATGAGGTCACGCGCGAGCTCCGCGATTCTCACGGGGTCGCCCATGTCGAGCAGGAAGATCTCGCCACCCCGGCCCATGAGCCCCGCCTGAAGCACGAGCTGCACCGCCTCCGGGATGGACATGAAGTAGCGCGTGACTTCCGGGTTGGTCACCGTGACCGGGCCGCCTGCCGCGATCTGCTCGCGGAACTTGGGGATCACGCTGCCGGTCGAGCCGAGCACGTTGCCGAAGCGGACCATCACGAAGCGCGTGCCCGAGGGCTCCTGCAGCGCCTGGCACACCATCTCCGCGAGCCGCTTGCTCGCGCCCATCACGCTACTCGGATTGACCGCCTTGTCGGTGGAGATGAAGACGAACTTCTCCACCCCTTGGGCGATGGCCGCGCGCGCGAGCACCTGCGTGCCCGCGACGTTGTTCAACACCGCCTGCCAGGCGTTGTCGTTTTCCATCAGCGGAACATGCTTGTACGCGGCGGCGTGGAAGACGACCGAGGGCCGGTACTGGGCGAGCAGCTCCTGCACGCGGACGGGGTCCTTCACGTCGCCGATCGCGCACGCCACGGGTATCCCGGGATTCAATGCGGTGAATTCCTGCTCGATCGAGTAGAGCGCGAACTCGTTCAGCTCGAACAGGACGAGCTGGCGCGGAGAAAACCGCGCGATCTGGCGGCAAAGCTCCGCGCCGATCGAGCCGCCCGCGCCGGTCACCATCACGACCCGGCCGCGCAGCCATTCACGCAGCCCCGTTGTGTCGAGCGAGACCGGATCGCGCCCCAGGAGGTCATCGAGCTCGACGTGGCGGAGCTGGGAAACGGTGACGCGACCGCTCACCAGGTCGTCGAAGGAGGGCACGGTCATCACCTTGAGCCCGCCCTCGCGGCAGATGCCCACAGCGCGGCGGCGCACTGTGTGAGAGGCCTCGGGCATGGCGATGATGGCCTGCGACACGCTTTGCCGGCTGGCCCACGCCGGCGCGTCCGCAAGGCGCCCGAACACGGTCACACCGAGGAGCTGGCGCCCGATCTTCGCCGGGTCGTCGTCGAACACGCCGACCACTCGCCACTGTGGGCTGCGTGCGAGTTCCTTGATGAGATTGACCGCCGCTTCCGCTGCTCCCAGCACGAATACCGGCTCCTGCTGCGCGCCCGCCAGCACGTCAAGGCGGTGTTCCTTCCACGCCCGGTACGCGAGCCGGCTGCCGCACATGATGCCGGCGAGCAGGATCGGGCTGATGATCAGCACCGAGCGCGGCACCGCGGTCTGAAGCATGAGGAACACGGTCGGCACGGCCACCGCGCCAACGCCGACGGCCGCGAGGATGCGCTGGAGATCGGGGAGGCTCGCGTAGCGCCAGATGCCGCGGTAGAGCCCGAACGCGAGAAACAGCGCGGCGCTCACCGGCACCACCCAGGCGAGCGTCTGCACGGCGAGGACCACGAAGGATTCCGGCACCTCGAAGTTGAAGCGCAGCCAGAAGGCGGCGAGCCAGGCGACCGCCGCCGCGGCGACGTCGTGGAAAAAGGCGAGAAGCGCCCGCCAGTTGAGTTTCATCGCCGGTTAATCGTGAACGGTGTCATCGGCGTTTATCGGCGGCTCCATGCTCTCTTGCAACTACCTTGAACCTCGACCACGCGCGTTCGAGGGCGGCAATCATCGCGAGATAGGCGAGAGCGATCCCGGAGAGCACGGCGATCTGGGCGGCATCGTTCTGCGTCATGGCGAGCAGCCCCGCCCCCGCGCAAGCCAGCATCAGCCCGTACTCCGCGAGCGCCGTATTGCGATGCCCCCAACCCATGAGCACGAGCCGCTGGTAATAGTGGTCGCGGTGCGCCTCCCACACCTTCTCGCGCTTCAGCAGCCGCCGAGCGAGGGTTGCGCTCGCGTCCACGATGAAAGGCGAAAACACCAGCACCGGAAACCACCACGTCCAGTCGCGCTGCAACCAGCCGACGATCCCCAGGGCTGCAGCGAGAAACCCCAGCGGCACCGAGCCGACGTCCCCCATGAAGGTCCGCGCCGGGTGGAAATTGAATACGAGGAAGGCGGCGGCCGCGGCGGCGACGCTGAAATTGAGCAGGGCGAACGCTGTGCTGCCGGAGAGCCAGGCGGCGACGCCGTAGCCGCCGAATCCGATCAGCGCCATGCCGCCGGCAAGGCCGTCGGAGCCGTCCATGAAGTTGTAGAGATTCGCCATCCACGCAATCGCCAGCGCGGCCGCGGCAGCCGCGATCCAGCCATGGGCTTCGAGCAGGAGATCGGCGGCGAACAGGCCCGTGGCGAGCAGGTGCACCCCCAGGCGCCAGCCGGCCGAGAGCCCGCCCACGTCCTCGATGAAGGAGACCGCCAGCATCACCGCAAATGCCGCCCAAGCGGCGTCCGGCAGGTTCGGCGCCGTGATCGCCCACGCGAGGATGACCCCGGCATGGATACCGATGCCGCCGGTGCGCGGCATGGGCCTCTCGTGCAGCGAGCGGCCGCCGGGATAATCGAGCGCGATGATAGACAAACGGCTGCGAAGGAGCCACCAGATGATGAGGAGCGCTGCAGTAAACGCCGTCAGCGGAGCCCAGATCGGCTGTGTCACGGTCGCGCGTTCTCCACTATGTCGCTTCCTCGCCTACGCCTTGGCCCGTGCTCCCGTAGGCCTCATTTTCCGCGTGGAGCATTGCATTTAGTGCTACCAAACGCAAGTTTGAATGCGTTTTGATCCGAGAGGAAACGGGTCCGCGGTCGCACCGGGTGCTTCGCGCGCGGGCCCACGAATCGCAGGCTGCGCGAAACGGGCCGCGGATAGCTGGCCGGGGGCACGGAAGGAGGCCGCAAGAAACATGAAAATCGAGTTATCACCGCTCGATTTTCATGGTTGAAGCAAACGCGCTGATGCACCCACGCTGACGCGGTCCATGCAGATCGCCTTGCGAGATCTCAAACTCGAGCACTTGGTAGTGCTCTATCCCGGGACGCGACGTTACGTCCTGTCCGACCGGGTCACGGTCGTGCCGCTCGCTGCGGCTGCAGAGGACCGCGCCAAAACGTTGTTCCCGAAGCGGAGAAAGCATTAGCGTGAGGATTTTGAAGTCACGAGCCCTTAATCCCCAGTCCCGCATTTGTGTCACTACTATTCACCGTTCACTGCTTTCGAGTCACCCATTCGACGGGCTTGCGTTCCTCACGCGATCGCGGCAAAGCCAATCGCGTGCGCCGCACCGAGCATTCGCGCTCCAAGCCGGCCGCCAGCGCCGAGCATGTCCTCGATCGCCCGCTCGACGTCTTGCGATTCCAGCGTTTGTTCGCCGCCGCGGTCCAGCATCGCCTGCGCTGCACGGCGCATAAGCTCCTTGATGAAAGCCGGGCTTGCGCGCGCGACGCGCTTCGCCGTCTCCGCCGCAAGTTCGTCAGTAACACCCAGCGAACCGGCGTAGCGCTTGACGAGCAGGCGGCGCTCGGCCTCACCGGGCAGGCCGATCTCGATCGCCTGGTCCACGCGGCCCGGCCGGGCGGCGAGTGCCGGCTCGAGCATTTCGGGCCGGTTAGTGGTCAGCACGAACAGCATGCACGCCTCGGGCGCAAGGCCGTCCATCTCGTTGAGCAGCGTATTGAGGACGCCGCCGCCGGCGGCCCAGGGCCCGTCGCGATGACCGCCGATGAGATCCACATCTTCCAGCACGACGAGCGATGGCTGCAGCGCCTGTGCGATCGCAAGGGCTTCCGGGAGCAAAGCGTAATGCCCGGCCGTGACAATCAGCTTTGTGAACCCTTCCAGCGCTCCGGTGAGCCAGCGCACAATGAACGTCTTGCCGGTGCCGGGCGGTCCGTAAAGCAGCACGCCTTTCTTCGTCGACATGCCAAGCCGGGCGAGTTGCTGCGCCTGACCCACGAAGCCGAGCGTGTTGCGCTCGATCAGGGCGAGGGTTTTCTCCGGGAGGACGATCTCGTCCCGGCGCACCGGTGCGGCATTCGCAACGCGCAGTCCCGCCGCCGAGACTTCGAAATCGTCGTGCGCGCGGTCGAGCACCAGGACCTTGCCACGCCAGGATAAGCCGCGTTCGGCTTGCCCGCTCAGCTCGTCCGCGAGTTGAGCGGCGAACCGCGCCGGCGCATCGCCCGGAGCGACCGCGATCTCCAGGCAGGCGCGAACGCCGCGGTACTCCTCGTTGACGTCGAGGAGCAGCGCGAAGGGCGTGCCGTCGCGTTCGGCTAACCACAACCCGCGAGTAAGGCAGCGCACCGGCCGCTCTTCGCCAACATCCACGTCCTGGTACACCGCCGGGCCGATTGCGACGGCGTTGGCGCCCGCCTCGTTGAGATCGGCGAATCGGAAGTCGAGGTCCCGGTCGCGCAGCCGCGCGCCGACGCAGCGGTGCCCCGGCAGCCCGGCAAACAGCGCTTCCAGCGCCTTCTGCAGATCCGGCCGCATCCAGTGCGGGAAGTCGCGGTGCGTTACGACCAGCTGCTCCACCGGCGTTATCGGGAAATGAGCGGCAAACAACTGGTGCAATACCGGCTTTTGGGTTGGGTTGTCCATATCATTCATTCGAAGCAAAAACGGGGGAAAGCGGGCAACCCGCAACCGGTAACCGGCAACCTTCCACTAGCAACCGTCCGGACCGTCCAGCAACCATTGAGAGACGCGGTCCGGACCGATGGCCTCTGCGGCCTAGGACTCTTTTCAAGGAGCCGTTCCCGTTTCCAAAACGGATGGCGATGCTTCCCCCCGGCCGCGCGCAGGCGCCGGCGCATGCCGGCGCGTCCGGTGCGCGGCGGCACCGGACCGCGGGCGCTCACGCCGCCAGCCCTGCGATTCGCACGACTTCCTGCGGCACGTCGATCTCGAGCTTTTCGCGGTTGAGATCGGCGACCTCGTCCAGGAGCTGAGTCGCGCGTGCCTGCTCGCGCGCGAGCTTCTCGCGCAGCGAGCCGATGAGCGTTGCGTCCGCCGTTTGCAGCGTGACTGCAAGCGCCGTGCGCCGCGCGAAGCCCCACGACTCCGTCTCGCCGACCAGCTCGCCGGGCAGGGCGCGCACGCCTTCCGGCCGCACCATGTCGGCCTTCTGGCCGTCGATCACCGACTTGTAGAGCGCCGCGCGGCGGTTCGCGGCCTCGGCTTCGGCGAGCTTGCCGGCAATGCCGAGCACCGCGTTACGCAGCGCGAGCGCGGTGCGGATCGCCGCCACCGCCTGGGCGCCGCTTTCGATCTGCGCGAGATCGTCCGCGGCGCGCCGCGCGATGTCGGCCGCCTTGTCCTCGACGCCCTGCTTGTTCCAGGGCGAGATCGTGGTGGCCGTGAAGGCTGCCCTTACGTTCGTCTCGCGCTCCTTCAGCGCGGCGTTGATGCGCTCGGCCACCTTGTGCCAGCGCGAAAGCGTAAGCGTGTACTTCATCGTGGTACTCCTTTGTTTCTTGGGTGCAAATGTACGCGCCGCGACAATGGAAACAGCGCGCGGGCCGACCTGCCCGAAACAAGGAGTTCCGATAGACCGGACCCGCCCCGCCCGACCGGCGCGGCGAAACCCGGTCAGCGGGCGGCTAGGCGCCCTTCAGTGACAGCGGAGAAAAGAGGAGCCCCTGCCACGGCGCGCGTATTCGCGAGCGGCAAATGTCATGTCGTGGCATTGAAGGCTTCACTTTCATCCACCGGGTTGACCGGAAAGGGTGCGAACGATACCGGAACGGAAACGGGCAATCAAGAGAAATCGCTGCCGCAGCGCAAAAGATGTTGCGCGCATGCAACGCGTATTCTGCGATCAGGATCCGGCGCGGATCATTGAATCCGACTGACGGAGCAGGGGACGTCTCCATCCGTTCACTCGTTGATTTGTTTACCGTTGTTTCTCACGTTCCACACCTCTCGACCATCATCTTTTCTGACTTCGGATCAATAAGTTGCGATGTTGAGGTCGCAATTTGCGATCTCAATTCAGAAAGATGGGGCGTAGCACGGGAAAACCCGCTTCGATCAGCACCCCTAAGATCCATATCAAACCCCGCCTCACCAGGGCGGGCAATTTGAGCTCTCGCCCCAAGCTTCGAACTCCTGAGCACCGAGTCTTTATTCCCGTTTTTCAGGGCGGGACCGGCGTAACTCTCCGCCTATCGTGATTTTCCGGAGCGCACGAACCTGAGCAGTGGTACACAGTCGCGCCCGTCGGCCGCTCGCAGGGCATCGATGTAGCGATCGCGGACCGTGCCGGGCGCGACGAGGTCGCTGTTTCCCCAATCGAATGGTTCGGCGCCGTTCACCTTGAGCAGGACGTCGGTCATCAGGCGCGCGTGGCGGCCGTTGCCGTTCGGAAAGGGATGGATTTGCGTCAGCCGGTGATGAAACCTTGCTGCGATCTCATCGAGCGGCGTCGATTTCTGCTGGATCTGATGAGAAACGTCGTCGAAAAGCTTTTTTAGCTCGACGGGTATGTTTATCGGATCTATGCCCGGATTCGTTTCCTTCTTCCGGAATGTGCCCGCCCATTTCAAGGTCTTGCCAAACATCCGCCGTTGGAGTTGCTTGGCAAACTCCGCTGTCAACACATCCTTGCGTTTTCTCGACAATGCCCACACTCTGCCCTCGGCGACATTCTGGAATTCCCACTCGTTGAGCTGGCCTTGGGTGACGATATGCGACGGGATCAGTCCCGCCGCATCGTCGGGATCAAGCGGCGTCGCGCCCGGTGGATATTCGAGTCTTAATCCCACAGCTTCTTCGGCTTGCCTTGGAGCAGCGTTTCAATCATCCGTTCGCGCTGGCGACGCTCTTCCTGTTCGCGGATGGATTGCGCTTCCAGCTTCATCGAGTGCGACACGGATTTCAAGAGCCCTTCCGCGATGGAGCGGGCGCGGTCGCGTTGCATTTGAGCGAGAGGTTTTTCCGGTACCAGCGCGTAGACGACGCGGCACCCGAGCGCCGCGGCGAGTTTGTTGAGGCTCTCGAGCGTGATCTTCCCGGTTGCTTCGCTATGCTCGAGGTCCCGGATCGTCTGGCGGGTCACGTTGACGTGCGCCGCGAGCTGCGCCGCGGTCATTCCGAGCGCTTCGCGGATGGCGCGCACCCAACCGCCGCGCGGCGCCTGCGCGCGTGAAAGCCGCCGGAACGGTTGCGCCAGTTCCTCAGTCTGCTCAAGCTTCAACTTGCTGTAGTCTCGTGCCATAGCTGCCTCATCTGCAGGATATAACCTGCCGCGTGGCATGATTATGCAGGATATAACCTGACAAAGCAATGCAATTTGCAGGGTATGGCCTGCTCTTTATCAGGAAAGGGTAATTTATTCAGTAGTCTAAATCAATACTACGGGAATCGGCCGGCTCTGCTCTATTAGACCCACAGTCGCAAGAACAAGGGCGCTGCAGCGCCCCGTTCCCTTCTCCTCACTCCTCGCCCTTCACGGTCTTGCGGCCCCTTCCTCCTTCTGCCTTCCTCCTTCTGCCTTCCCCGTTCACTGTTCACCGCCCCTGAACCACCTCGCCGTCTCGGCCAGCCCCTGCTCCAGCGTGTACCGCGGCGTCCAGCCCAGCTCGCATTGCGCGAGCGGATACAGGCGGACGATTTCCATGCGCCCGGCGAGCGAATCGGACAGTTGCGGCACGAGAAGCACGTTCGCCGAGCCGGTGAGGATAAAGCGCCCGGCCCGGCGCTCGCGGTCTATGGCCCGCTTGAGCGAGGCAAACAGCGCCGGGACGCGCTGAACTTCATCGAGTATGACGCGCTCGGGCAGGCGATCGACGAACCCCACCGGATCCGCGCGGGCCGCGGCCGCCACGGTAGCATCGTCGAAAGTCACGTAACGATAGCCGCGCTTCCCCCCGATCTCCTGCGCCAGAGCGCCGAGTCGCTCGCCGGGATCGAGGCTCGCCGCAAGCCACTCGCCGTCCTCGCCACGCACTGTTCGTTCTTCACGATGACCGGGACTTCGAGGCCATCGCGGCCGTGACCCCGGAGTTGCAGCTTTACCCCGTTCGGCAGGCCAGGAGGCGGACGGCGGCCGCATCGCCTCACGAGATCCCTGTAAATCTTCCACAACATGGTAGAATTGCATGGATGATCGAACGGGCATGCTCCGCCGGCATGCCGCCGTCGGCCTGCTGGGACCGCGGCAGGCCGGCAAGACGACGCTAGCGCTCGAGATCGCCGCCGGCCGGTCCAACGTCTATCTGGACCTGGAATCCGAGTCGGACCGGGCGAAGCTCGCCGACGCGGGGCACTACCTCGGCCGGCACGAAGACAGGCTCGTCATTCTCGACGAGATCCAGCGCGCGCCCGGATTGTTTCAGACGCTGCGCGGGCTCATCGACGCCGGCCGGCGGCGCGGCCGCAGGACCGGCCGCTTTCTCATCCTCGGCTCGGCATCGCTCGACCTCCTGCAGCAATCGGCCGAGAGCCTCGCCGGCCGCATCGCCTACGTCGAGCTCGCGCCATTCGATGCGCTGGAAGTGCGGGGCGGACGCCGCGAGCGCCTGTGGCTGCGGGGCGGCTTCCCCGACAGCTTTCTTGCGCGCACCGATGCCGCAAGTCTCGAATGGCGGCAGGCGTTCATCCGGACCTATCTCGAGCGCGACGTCCCGCAGCTCGGCCCCCGGATTCCCGCGGAAACCCTGCGGCGCTTCTGGACCATGCTCGCGCATGCGCAGGGCGGCACGCTCAACGCGGCGCGCCTCGCTTCGGGGCTCGGCATCAGCGGCCAGAGCGTCGTCCGCTACCTCGATCTGCTTGCGGACCTCCTGCTCGTGCGCCGGCTCGCGCCGTGGACCGCGAACGTAGGCAAGCGGCTGGTGCGCTCGCCCAAGGTCTACGTCCGCGACAGCGGCATCGCGCACGCGCTGCTCGGGATCGGCGACCTCGATACCCTGCTCGGGCACCCCGTGGCGGGGCCGAGCTGGGAGGGCTTCGCGATCGAGAACCTCGTCGCCGCCGCGCCCCCGGGAACGCAAGCCGGCTTCTATCGCACCGCGGGCGGGGCGGAAGCCGATCTCGTCCTGGCGCTCGCGCCCGCGCGGCTCTGGGCGATCGAAATCAAGCGCAGCCTCGCGCCAAAGCCGGAGCGGGGCTTTCGCGAGGCCTGCGCCGACCTCGGCGCCAGGAAGCGGCTGATCGTCTACCCGGGCGAGGAGCGCTTTTCCGTCGGCCCGGGCATGGAGGCGATCGGCCTGACTGAATTGATGCATGAATTGCGCCGGTCGCGGCGTTGACCGGCCGGCGCTGATGACCCGCAGCTCGTCGAGCGCACGCGTCGCCTCGCTGCGCGCGGCTTGGCGCGCGCGCTCGGTCAACGTCGCTCCGCCGTTCCCCATTCCCCTTTCACCATTCCCCATTCCCGATTTACGATCCACGAGATTCTTTCGCTTACGGCGCATCAATCACTCAATCACCTAATCACTCAATCACTCAGTCTCCCAGTCGTTTAGTCACGGGTCCTGAACCACCGCGCCGTCTCCGCCAATCCCTGCTCGAGCGTGTAGCGCGTGCTCCACCCGGGCTCGCTTTCAATCCTCGATCACCTCGTGCGGGGCGCGCCGCGGCGCCTCGAGGGGACCGCGGCCTGCGCTTCCACCGGCAATGCGTCGCCGCGCGCTGGGTCGACCTGTGGGCCGAACGGGCCGCGTAACGCTGGCCGATCGAAGCCTCAGGAAAGTTCCCAAAGCGCGCGCACCGGCCAATTGAAAGTTTACGCTTCGGCCAATCGAAAGCTTAGCGGCCGGCACCGGCCTCAAATAGCGCGATGCCCACCCGCCTCATCCCCGTCATCGTCGCCGGCGGCTCGGGCAGCCGGTAAGCGAGAAAGTCCCGATCGAGGCGGTGGTTTTTGCGCGCGTCTTAACCAACCGCGGCAGCAACCTGATTCCGGTACCACTCCGCGGTGGCGCGCACCCCTTCTTCGAACGTGTGAGCTGGCTCCCAGCCGAGCTCGCGCCGGATCTTCGTGCTGTCCACCTGCAGCGAGCCGGTGAGCCGCGCCGCTTCCCCGCCGCGCCCCAGAAGCGCCGCCCCTGCGTGCAGGAGCGCGACAGGGCACGGCAACAGGCGCGGCCGCACGGCGAGGGCTTGTGCGATGGCTCGTACGAGATCCGGCGTCGAGACGTCTTCCCCGTCGCTCACGAGGTAAGTCTGTCCTGCGGCTTGCGGGGCTTCGACCGCTCTTACGATCGCATCAACGAGATTGCCGACGTAGACTAGGCTCCGCCGGTTGCGGATGGAAGCAAGCGGCAGTGGCACGCCGCGCGCGACCAGATTCATCAGCCGCAGAAAGTTGCCTTTCACGCCGGGGCCGTAGACGAGGGGCGGTCGCAGCACGATGACTTCGAGCCCAGATTTTTGCGCGATACCGTGAAGAACCTGCTCCGCTTCCCACTTGGTCGTGCCGTAGGCGTCTTCCGGGTGCGGCGCATCGTCCTCGGTGTAGGAACGCGCGGTCGTGCGCTCCCCATTCACCTTGACGCTGCTCAGGAACACCAGCCGCCGCACGCCGGCGGTAGCGGCTTGTACCGCGAGCCGCCGCGTGCCCTCGACGTTCACGCGCCGGTACTCGGCAAGGGCATCGGACTTCGTCTCGCGTAACACGTGCGTGCGCGCGGCAAGATGCACGACGCAGTCCACGCCTTCTAGCGCTGGCGCCCACTGCGTCTCGCCCGACAGCTCGCAGGCGGTAAACACCGCTTCCCGCGGGGCGGTTGTCGGAAAGCTGCGCATGGCGCGCCGCACGGAACGCCCGAGCTTTTCCAGTGCCGGGCACAGCGCGGAGCCGACGAAGCCGCCCGCCCCGGTGACGAGGATCTTCATTCACATCCAGTTGATCAGCTCGAAGCGCTTCCCGCCCTTGATGCGCAATGCGGAGAAATCGGTCCGGTCAACTGTCAGGATCCTGCGCAGGCCGCTCTCGCCTGCCAGCCAGACCAGCGCGGCGTCCGTGAAATCGATGTCGTGATCGGCGTATTTTTCGATGATCGTGGCAAGCTCAGGATACGCCGGAACCGGGATTTCGGTCACGGCGAGGCCGCCGGAACGCACCCAGTCCAGCAGCTTCAGCTTCCCGGCGCTCCCGAAAAAGAAGCCCGTTTCGACAATCACGGCTGAAACCGTGACGAGCCTGCCCGAATAGTCCTGCAGGAACGACTTCGCCTTCTCGTGCAGCGGGTCGCCGCGCTGTCCCGCCGCGATCAGGAAGCCCGTGTCGGCCAGCAGCCTATCCAAGCGAACCCTTGTTGCGGAAGCGCTCGCGAAGCAGGCGCTTGGAATGCCGCGCCACGTCGCCGCGGCTCTTCTCGACGCCGATGAATCCCCTGCCCAGCTGAAAGGCGCTGGCTTTTCCGGAAGAACGATCGAGCATCTCCTCCAGCGCGCGCTTTACCGCCTCGCTCTTGGTGACTTTGCGCGCGACGCAGTAATCCGCGAGCTTCTGCTCGACGCGTGGCGGAAGACGGACCGAGATCGGCATGGCTGTGGCGTGTATGACAATTCTGTTTGAATTGTATTACAAGTCCCCGCCCTGCGCAAGTGCGCCTTCGCGAGCTGCAGCCACGGAAACAACGGAAGGTCCCGTTCCTCCGATTCACGATTCACCATTCGCGTTTCTGGCGTGGACCGTCGCCTCATGCCCCCGCTCGCGCAGCCCCCGCGCAAGGTCGTTGATGCGGAAATCCTCGGGCCAGAAGTACTGCGTGACGATCAGGATGCGCACGAATCCTCAACCATGGGAGTGCCCGGAAGGGCGCGGATCGAGGGGCGTAGCTCGCAAAGCGCAGAATGTGTGAAACCCACCAGCCGTATCGCGCACCCGGTGGGCTGCGCCCACCCTGCTGCTGATCCGCGCGGGAATCGTGCGTTCTTTCGATTCACCATTCACGGATTCTTCGTCGAAGGAGGTCGGGAGGCAAGCGGGCCATCACCGGCGAGCTGTCGAGCTGGTGGCCGCAGTCGGACACGGGCTCCAGGTGCCCATCCAGCGTTGCCGCGAAAACGGCCGAGGGTTGCCTCCGCCGCCGGGCGCGTGGTGAAATCCGTATAATGCAACCAGCGCTGCAACGGGAAATCGCGGAACGGCTGGCGCGGGATCCGCTCGTGCGCCTCGCGCTGCTGTTCGGTTCCGCCGCTGGCGGGAAGGACCGGCCCGGCAGCGATCTCGACATCGCGGTCGCGGGCGACCGGGCGCTTTCGGCCGGTGAGAAAACGCGCCTCATCGAGCAGCTCGCCCAGCTGACCGGCCGCCCGGTGGATCTCGTTGACCTGCAATCTGCGGAGGGCCCGATCCTGCGCCAGGCCCTTACGAAAGGGAGGCCGATCCATTGCGCCGACCGGGCGCTGTACGCGCGCTTGATCGTCAGGATGCTGGTCGACGAGGCGGACATGGCGCCTTACCGGAGACGGATTCTCGCCGAGCGAAGGAAAGCGTGGACCGGCGCCTGATTGAAGAAAAGCTCGAGTCGCTTCGCCGCTGCGTGAAACGGATCGAGGACAAGCGCCCCGCCACGGCGGAAGCGCTTGCCGGAGACCCGGACCTCCAGGACATCGTTACCCTGAATCTCACGCGGGCCTTCCAGTTGTGCGTGGACGTCGCAGCTCACGTGATCGCGGAAGCCGACACCCCGGCCCCCGAAAGCATGGGCGCAGCCTTCGATTCGCTCGCCGCAACGGGTGTCCTCGATTCCCAACTCGCCGCCCGGATGAAGAAAGCGGTCGGCTTCAGGAACATCGCCATCCATCGCTACCAGGCGATGGATTGGGCGATCGTTCACGCCATCTGCTGGACGCGCCTCGACGACTTCCGGAGTTTTGCCGCGGCGGTCGCGAAGCAGTTCTGATTCCACGCGGCCGGCGGCGCCCTGACCGCATCGTGCGACGGGACGCCCGGCCGCCAGATGCCGGTTACCGAGCAGCCGATCGATGCGCTTGATGTTGTGCTTGACGCGTCCGCGCGTTGAACGGCGAGCCATCGTCCGTTCGAACGGGCGGCGGCCTCTGAACGATTATCGCGAGAAATAAGCCGCATCACGTCGGCCGCCTCCGTGCAGCCTCCGAAAGGCTCCTGGCAAGAATGAAGGCTTGTGGTGTCGGCTGCCTTGCACGCCTCCGCGGTCGCATCCCGCAAGCGGGCCCCTGCTCCACGCTCCGTCGTGCCCTCCTTCGGTCGCACCCGCAAGCGGGCACCTGCGCCGCGCTGCGGCACGCTAGAACCGGTCTCAAAAATGGGATAGCACGTTTCAGCTTCTATTACTTGCTGCGAGATTACGAGCCATATACGTTGGTTTTGCGATTATTGAGACCGGCTCTAGTCAAACCGGCGCGCAGCGTCCGGATTTGACGGCACTTGGCGCTCCACCATCGCAGGCGTAAGATGCCCGCCGTCATGCTCGAACGGCTCCACCCGGTCCAGATCGAGGGTTTCAAGCGCATGTCGCCGGCGCGGAAGCTCCAGATGGTTGCCGACCTGTACGAGACTGGAATCCAGCTTCGAGTCGCGGGCCTGCGGGCCGCGCATCCGGACTGGCCGGCGGAGCGGCTTGAATTCGAGGCGCGCCGGTCGCTCCTGCATGCCGGCACGTAATTGGACTTGACGTTCGTGGACGGCGAAGTTACCCGCCTCGGCCTGCAAGCGCAGTGGCGGCAATGCAACCCGGACAACAAATAGATTTACATCGATTAAAAAAGGGTAGCGTCCCCCCTTT
>JACPEF010000119.1 GCA_016183675.1 Betaproteobacteria bacterium | reverse complement strand
GTTCATTCCTGGATTTCATCCGCGTGTATCCGCGTTTATCTGCGGCTGATTTCTGTTCCTGCCTTTACTTGGCGTCTTGGCGCCTTGGCGGTTCATTCCTGGATTTCATCCGCGTGTATCCGCGTTTATCTGCGGCTAATCTTTCTTTTCATGCCGAGCGGCCCGAGAGGCGCACCCGCGGATCGAGCGCCGTGTAGGCAAGGTCCACCGCCAGGTTGATCGCGACGAAGAGGAAAACGATGATCAGCAGGTAGGCGACGATCACCGGCCGGTCGAGCACGTTGATGGAGTCGATCAGGAGCTTGCCCATCCCCGGCCAGGCGAAGATCGTCTCGGTGACGATGGCGAACGCGATCACGGAACCGAACTCCAGCCCGGTGACGGTGACGATCGGGATCATGATGTTCTTCAGCACGTGCACCCGCACCACGCGCTCCATGGCGAGCCCCTTGGCGCGCGCGAACCGCACGTAGTCCTGTGCCAGCGCCTCGCGCGTGCCGGCGCGCGTGAGGCGGATGAGCAGCGAGAGCTTGAACAGCGCGAGGTTGGTCGCGGGCATCAGCACGTGCCGGATGCCGTCCCAGGTGAGGATGCTGACGGGAACGCCGAGCACCTCGACGGTTGCGCCGCGTCCGGTGGTCGGGAGCCATCCCAACCACACCGAGAACACCATGATCAGCATGAGCCCGACCCAGAAGGTCGGCAGCGAAAAGCCGAGGATCGAGCCCGCCATGATGGTTTTGCCCACCCAGGAATCCGGCTTGAGTCCCGCCAGCAGCCCGAGCGGTATGCCGAGCACGACCGCCGCCAACGTCGCCGCGAGCGCAAGCTCGATGGTGGCGGGCATGCGCTCGAGGATGAGGTGCACCGCCGGCACGTTGGAGACGAACGACTTGCCGAGGTCGCCGGCGATCGCGCCGGAGAGGAAGGTCCAGTACTGCCGCCACAGCGGAAGGTCGAGCCCGAGCGCCGCGGTGGCGCGCGCGATCTCCGCCTGGTCGGCCTGCGGATTGATGAGGATGTCCACCGGGTTGCCGATGGCATAGACGCCGGCGAACACCAGCGCCGACATCACGAACAAGACGATCAAGCTTTGCAAGAGCCTGCGCAGGGCGAAGCCGAGCATCAGCTAAGGATAATGCAAATAGGCGATCTATTCGTGAGGGCGTGAGGGCGGCAGAGCGGGAGAGCGAAACTCCCTCTTACGATCTCCCGATCTCTCGATTTCACGTGTCACTGCGGCTTGAAATAGTGGGCAAATGTGAATTCATCGGTGCGCGCGGCATAAGCGATGTTGCGCTTCATGGCCCAGGTCACGACCTGGTAGTGCAGCGGGATGAACGCGACCTCGGCCGCCGCCAGCGCCGCGGCCTTGCGCGCGAGCGCCTCGCGTCTGCCGGGGTCCACGGTGCCGAGCGAGCGCGCCACCAGCTCGTCGAGCCCGGGGTTAGCGTAGCCGCTCCAGTTCCACGCGCCGTATCCCTTCTCGGGATTGGCGGTCGCGGAGAGCGAGCGCAGCGCGAGGTCGGCAGCGAGCGAGCCCCAGCCGAGCAGCGCGAGCCCGAATTCGCGGTTGCGCGCCTTGCCGAAATAGACGCTGAGCGGCATCGCCTCGACCTTCGTCGCGACCCCGATGCGCGCGAACATCTGCGCCACGGCCTGCGCGACCTGCTCGTCGTTGATGTAGCGGTTGTTGGGGGTGGCAAGCGTCACCGCGAAGCCGTCGGGAAAACCCGCTTCGGCGAGCAGTTTCTTCGCGCCTTGCGGGTCATAGGGCTCGGGCTTTACCGCGGGATCGTGACCGAACACGCTGGGCGATACGACGTTGGCCGCGGGCAGCGCGAGCCCCTCCATCACGCGCTCGGCGATCGCCTGGCGGTTGATCGCCTTGGACATCGCGCGGCGCACCCGCAGGTCCTTGAACGGGTTGCGCTCGAGCGGTCTGCCGTCCTTGGATGAAACGCCGGGCGGCCGGTCGCGGTACTGGTCGACGTGCAGGAAGATGGTCCGCCACGACACCGTTTGCGCGAGGCGCAAGTCCGGGTTCCGGCGCAGCTTGGCGAGGTCCGCCGTGGGCACGTGCTCGATCGCATCGATCTGCCCCGAGAGCAGCGCGGCGGTGCGCACCGGATCGCTTGGCAGGATGTGCAGCGTCACCTTGTCCCACGCGGGCCGTCCGCCCCAGTACTGGTCATGTCGCGCGAGCTCGATCCGGTTGCCGCGGGCGAAGCGCACGAGTTTGTAGGGGCCGGTGCCGATCGCGGCCTTCCCGCTGTCGAAGTCGGCACTGCTCGCGCCGTGCGCCGCTTTTTTCGACACGATCAGCACCTCGCTCAGGTCCTGCGGCACAGCGCCGTACGGCGCGGCGGTCTTGAGGCGTATGGTGTAGCGGTCGATGACTTCCTTGGCGACGATCGGGCGGACGTAGGTCGCAAAGCCGCCGGGGCTGCCGGTGATGTTCAGCGGCCGTTCAAGGGAGAAGAGCACGTCCTCCGTCGTAAGTTCCGAGCCGTCGTGAAACTTCACGCCCTTGCGCAGGGTGAACTCCCAGGTGACCGGGTCGACCGTGCGCCAGGTGGCGAGCGCGGGGACGGACCGTCCGCGCTCGTCGACGTGCGACAACGAGTCGAATACGTGGTGCTGCGCGGTAAGGTTGGGCTGTGCCGCGACGAAATGAGGATCGAAGGTCGTGACGTCCGCGCTCAACGCGATGCGCAGCTCGGCGGCGCCTGCGTCCAGCGCGAGCAGCGCAACGAGTGCGGCGGCGAGGCGCTTCAGGATGGTTGCCGATTCTGCTGCGGCGAGCACGGCTTCAAGGATAGCTTAATTCAGCGCGCTGCGAGCGCGTTGATTGACACCGCCGGGGTGCGAAACCTATCCTGCGGTTTTCGAGTGCTGGTGCCGTTCCAACTTGATGGACCTAATGATCGCCAGGAGCCACCGGGCTTGCTTCGTGCTCCGGCGGGGCGCAGCCAGATAGCTCGAAATAGTTGGAGCGGCACTAGCGAGCCATGAGCGCACCACAGGCCGCGGCGCGGGCCAGCATCGAGATGATCGGCAGGCTGGTCGCCTTCCCGACGGTGAGCCGGGATTCCAACCTCGAGCTCATCCATTTCGTGCGCGATTACCTGAAGCCGTTCGACGCGGAGGTGCGCCTCACGCACGATGACGACCGGCGCAAGGCAAACCTCTTCGCCACGCTCGGGCCGCGCGGGGAGCCCGGTATCGTGCTCTCCGGACACACCGACGTCGTTCCGGTCGAGGGCCAGCCATGGGACAGCAATCCGTTCGAGGTGCGGCAGGAAAACGGCCGCCTCTACGGACGCGGCACCGCTGACATGAAGAGCTTCGTCGCCTGCGTGCTGGCGCTGGTACCGCAGTTCATGGAGCGCAGCTTGAGGACGCCGCTTCATCTCGCGTTCTCCTACGACGAGGAGGTCGGCTGCATCGGAGTGGGGCGGCTGATCGCGGACATCGCGCGCGCCGGCATCCGGCCGCGCTCCTGCATCGTTGGCGAACCGACGATGATGAAGCCGGTCATCGCGCACAAGGGAAAGAAAGGCTACCGCTGCACGGTGCTGGGGCTCGCCGGTCACTCCGCTTATGCGCCGCACGGCGTCAACGCGGTGGAATACGCCGCGGAGGCGATTGCCTTTCTCAAGGCCATGGCGCGGCGGCACCGCGACCGCGGCCCGTACGACCGCAGTTTCGACGTCGCCTATACCACGGTGCACACCGGCGTCGTCCGCGGCGGAACCGCGCTCAACGTCATTCCCCACGAATGCGCGTTCGACTTCGAGTTCCGGCACCTGCCGGGCGACGACCCGGAGGGGCTCCTGCGCGAGTTGACGGAGCACGTGAAGAACAAGCTGGAACCGGAGATGCGCACGGTCCACCCGGCCGCGGGCTTCAGCATCGAGCCGATGTCCGAGATACCGATGCTGAACACGGGACCGGAGAACGAGGTGGTGGCGCTGGCGCAGGAGCTATCGGGGAGCCACGACATCGGAAAAGTCTCATTCGGCACTGAAGCTTCGCAATTCCACCGCGCCGGCATGCCCACCGTGGTGTGCGGGCCAGGCTCGATCGCGCAGGCGCACAAGCCCAATGAGTACATCACCCTCGATCAGGTCGCGCGCTGCGAAGCCTTCCTTCGCCGGCTGATGGACCGCATCTGCAAGTAGGAATTAACCGCCAAGACGCCAAGAAAAGACGTGAGATCGTGAGAGCGGGAGAGCGGGAGAGGGAAGCAGCCCGTGAGTTCGTGAGCATGTGAGGTCGTGAGAAGGAAGAAACTCCTCCACTTCACGTCCTCCCGATCTCACGTGGGTATAGTCCTTGGGCTGGCTCGCGCTGCCGGCGGTGTTTTCCGCTCCATCAGGCCTCCTCGCGTAGATCATGAATTTTTATGCAACTTTTCTGGGTAACGCGTTGACCTGCTTGAAGGAAGACAACCTCACGCGCACAATGCCGGTTTGCAAAGCAGTTT
>JACPEF010000118.1 GCA_016183675.1 Betaproteobacteria bacterium | reverse complement strand
GGAATGGCTGCGGCAACGAGGCGTGCGGCTACAGTTTGCGCAGGCCAATCCGTATCAGCTCATCGAGCGCTCCGTGAGGGTGGTCAGCGGTTTTGCCAAAGGCATCTACGATTTCTTTGGCTCGCTCGTCTTGATCGCCGTTTATCTCTTCCTCGCGTTGGTTGAGCTACGCGGGTTTCAGCGCAAACTGCTGCACGGCGCGAAGGGGCCGCTGAGCCGCTCGCTGGTGGAGGCCTTGAGCGAAGACGGCAAGGGCATCCAGCGCTTCGTGCTGGCGCGGACCTTTGTGGGCGCCGGGATCGGCGGGCTGACGGCGCTCTACTGCCGGATCACTGGATTGGACTTTGCCCTGGTGTGGGGCGTCCTGGCGTTTCTGCTGAATTACATTCCTATCTTCGGCGCCGTCGTGGCGGTGATCCCGCCCGTGTTGCTGGCGCTGATTCAGCCAGAGGCGGCCTGGCTCACACCGACGACGCTTGTCGGGCTGACGGCGATTCACGTGATCTTGGGCAGCTACGTGGATCCGTGGGTCCAGGGGCGGTTCCTGTCCCTTTCGCCGCTGGTCTTGCTGTTCTCCATCACCCTGCTCGCGGGCTGCGCCGGCCCCCGCGCGCTCGTTCCTCACCAGTCCACCATCATGGACGTGCGCGACAAGGTGGGCACGCCGACCGACATCCGTTTCGACAGAAACGGCGAGGAACTGTGGGAATACGCGCGGGGCCCGGCGGGCTATGAGACCCACCTGGTGCGCATCGGCGGCGACGGAAAAGTGAAGGAAGTGACCCAGTTGCTGACGGAGGAGCGGCTGCGGAGCATCGTCCCGGGAAGGATGTCCAAAGCCGACGTGAGACACCTGCTCGGACGTCCTTCCGATCAATCGTTCCTGCGCACCGGGACGGCGTGGAGCTGGCGTTTCATTAGCAGCCCGCAGCCAGGATTCCTGGTGGTGAGCTTCAACCCTGACAACACCGTCAAGGAAACGCTGGTCCTGCTCGACCCGAGCGAAGGCGACAGGCGCGACCGCGACCGCAAAGGCGGCAGGAGCAGCAGCCGGGGCGGACGCGACTGATACCTGAAACGCAAAGATCGCCCAACAGCAATGAAACCGCCGATGAACGCAGATGAACGCAAGTAAAATCACAACAAGAAGAACGGCTTGGTGCTGTTGCTTTTCTATCGGCATTGATCGGCGTTTATCTGCGGTTAATTCCTTCGGTTCTTGAGACAACCTCGAGTCACGCATGGTCAAGCCGCTGGTATGATGCGGCCGTGCCTGCAATTTCTCCGCCAATCGACGCGGAACAGTCTTCGTCCGGGGTGCGCTGGCAGTTCTGGATAGACCGCGGCGGCACCTTCACCGACATCGTCGCGCGGCGCCCCGACGGCACCCTCGTCACGCACAAGCTGCTCTCCGAGAACCCCGGCCACTACGACGACGCCGCGCTCGCCGGCATCCGCGAGCTGCTCGGTTTCGCGCGCAACGCGCCGCTGCCCGCGGACCGCATCGCCACGGTCAAGATGGGCACCACCCTCGCCACCAATGCGCTCCTCGAGCGCAAGGGCGAGCCCACGGCGCTCTTCATCACGCGCGGCTTCCGCGACCAGCTGCGCATCGGCTACCAGAACCGCCCGCATATTTTCGCCCGCCACATCGTGCTGCCGGAGCTGCTCTACAGCGCGGTCTATGAAGCCAACGAGCGCGTAACCGCCCGCGGCGAGGTGCTGCAGCCGCTTGATGAGGAGCAGGCGCGGCGCGATCTCGCGGACGCCCGCCGCCGCGGCTACCGCGCCGCCGCCATCGTGCTGATGCACGGCTACCGGCATCCCGCCCACGAGCAGCGGCTCGCCGCGCTCGCGCGCGAGGCCGGGTTCACGCAGGTTTCGGCCTCGCACGAGGTGAGCCCGCTGATGAAGCTCGTCTCCCGCGGCGATACCACGGTGGTGGACGCCTACCTCTCTCCCATCCTGAGCCGTTACGTGGAGCGCGTGTCGCGCGTACTGCCTGGCGCCAATCTGATGTTCATGCAGTCGAACGGCGGCCTGACCGACGCCCGCCGCTTTCAGGGCAAGGACAGCATCCTCTCCGGCCCCGCGGGCGGTGTCGTCGGTGTCGCGCGCACCGCTTCGGCGGCCGGCCTCGACCGCATCATCGGCTTCGACATGGGCGGCACCTCGACCGACGTCTCGCATCACGCGGGCGGCTTCGAGCGCACGTTTGATGCGCTGGTCGCGGGCGTGCGCATGCGCGCGCCGATGATGGATATCCACACCGTGGCCGCGGGCGGGGGCTCGACCCTGCATTTCGACGGGGCGCGCTACCGCGTCGGGCCCGAGTCGGCGGGAGCGAACCCGGGACCCGCGTGCTACCGCAAAGGGGGCCCGCTGACGGTGACCGACGCCAACGTGATGCTCGGCAAGATCCAGCCCGGCTTCTTCCCGCGCGTGTTCGGCCCGGGTGGCGATCAGCCGATTGATAAAGGCGTCGTGCGAGAGAAATTCTCCGCGCTCGCCGCCGCGATCCAGCAGCAGACCGGCGACGCGCGCACGCCGCACGAGGTTGCCGAAGGCTACGTGCGCATCGCCGTCGAGAACATGGCCAACGCCATCAAGAAGATCTCGGTCGAGCGCGGCCACGACGTGACCACCTACACCCTCGCCTGCTTCGGCGCCGCCGCCGGACAGCACGCGTGCCTCGTCGCGGATGCGCTGGCGATGCCGCGCATCCACATCCACCCCTACGCCGGCGTGCTCTCCGCCTACGGCATGGGGCTCGCCGACGTCACGGCGATGCGCGAGCAGGCGATCGAGGCCCGGCTCGAGCCCGCGCTGGTGCCGCTCCTGGAGGAAGCCCTCGCCGCGCTCGCCGTCAAGGAATTCGAAGCCGACTACAGCACGCGTTTCAGCTTCCTCATGCCCGGACGCGCGCTGGTGGTGGAGGCGGTCTCGGTCGAGGCGGCGGGGCGCGGCGAGCCCGTGCAGGAAGCGTTCTCGGCCGCGCCTGCGCGCGCCGGAGCGCCACTGCCCGCCGCGACGGTGGAGCTGTTCAGCGGCGGCGCCTCGCACCGCACGCCGGTCTACCGGCGCGACGACCTGCGCCCTGGCGATCTTATCGCCGGCCCCGCGATCATCGCCGAAGCGAACGCCACCACGGTGGTCGAGCCGCAGTGGCAGGCGCAGGTCACCCGGCTCAATCACCTCGTGCTGACGCGCCGCGTGCCGCGGCCGAAGAGCGAGGCGATCGGCACGCGGGCGGACCCGGTGATGCTGGAGGTCTTCAACAATCTTTTCATGGCGATCGCCGAGCAGATGGGGTTGACGCTCGC
>JACPEF010000117.1 GCA_016183675.1 Betaproteobacteria bacterium | reverse complement strand
GTATCCATATGACCCTCCTTTCACCAGTTGCCGTTGTGAAGCTCCGGACGCTTTGTCATCCGTATCGTAGCCCCTATCTGCCGTGGTCGGATGCCAGACCGTAAGCTACCCAAAATACAACTGGTCCACGGTGAATGTCCACGCGGAGACCAGTGTCAGCACGCCGAAATAAAGGGCAAGCAGCAGTCCGAACGCAAGCACTCCGAAGCCGGCAGGCCTCGCGGCGGGGATTGCGTAGGTAGTCATGGTGGTCTTGGCCCGCTACTTCGCCGGCGCCGGTTGCATCATCTGCTGATGCTGCATCATCTGCTCCATCATCATCTGCATCATGTCCATGCGGCGCCCCATCATTTCCTGCTGCTGCTTCGGATCACCGCCCATCTTTCCGGGGCCCATCTGTCCACCACCCATCATGCCGGGGCCCGTCGCGCCGGTCTTACCTCCCATCATGCCCATCATCATCGGGCCGCCCATGCCGCGCATCATGTTCATGCCTTCCTGCATGCTTTGCATGTGCTCCTGCATCAGTTTCTGGCGCCCTTTCGGATCCTTCGTCTGGCGGATCTTGTCCATCTGCTGCTGCATGCGCTTCATGTTCTCCTGCATTTGCGCCATCTGCTTGTCCATGTCCATGGCTGGCGCCGTGGGCTTGGTTTCAGGCTTGGTCACTGGCTGCGCGGCGGCGTGCGGCGCGCTCAGTGCAAGCGTGGTCAGTATCGCGAGTAATAGCGGCTTTCTCATTGCAAGGTCTCCTTTCAAAGTTAAGGCACGGCGGTAACAAACGATTTCCTGCTTCTTCTGCAAATCGCTGCTTCTTTTCAGGTTCCACGCACCCCTGCGATTTCGGGTTTCCGGGTGTACCGCTTGAGGCGCGCGGTTGCGCCCAGCGGCGGCAACAGCCGCGGGCTCGCTCAATTTTTCGGCTCGGGCTCGGGCTCGGTTACTTCGACCAGTTTTCCGCCGGTGAGTTTGAAGTGAAACCGGGTGGTAACCGGCTTTGTCCACAGGTCCTTGTTCTTCGCGTCGCGCCCGAAGCCCGGCACGCCCACGGTGATCGTTGCCTCATAGGCGCCGTCGCCGGCGAGCGGGCTGTTGGCAGCGTAGTGCAGGCCGCTACCGCCCCACATCGGAGGCAGCGTTGCGGACACTTTCTTCTTGTTGTCGCGGTTGACGGCGCTGAATTTCACCTCGGCATAGGAGATGCGCGTCTTGGACGCGGGATCGACCGGTTTCACCTCGACGTGATAGATCTCGCCCTTGCCGGGCGCGTGTTCCGTCCATTTCGGCGGGCTGCCCCGTTGCATCCACATGGCTTTCGCCGGCTCGATCTCGAAGATGACGATCATGTTGTCGGCTACGTTGCGGCCAACCAGCACGGTTTTCTGGGTAGGGTCCTCTGCTGCGGCGAGGATCTTCACCTTCGGTTCGGCGGCCTGGGCAAAAACGGGGGCGGCGGCCACAACGGCCGCGAGCAGCACCATTCGGAGCATTGCGTTCATGCGATTCTCCTTACGTGGTAGGGGTAACGTGCATTGTCAAAACGGATTCCGAGTGTGCGTCAACAACGCCGGGCGACAGCAATACGCCGGTGCGGCGGGCGGTCCCGGCGCAACGCCGGGAGCCGTTCTCGGAGGCTAAATCAGAAGACGCGAGGTCTTGAGACAGACCCGCGGGGGCGCGGCAGGCGTCCGCGTGAAAATCCGCGCCGCCTGAGCCGATGCAAAAAACGGTGAGCGGTCGTTGGCAATGGCGGCGAAAAATTCGGCGCTCGTTCCCGTGGAGGTCGCCTTGGCTTTGAGCGGAATGGAACTCGGTATCTCGACACAATACGATGAATCGGACGGCAGGGTTCGTACTTCGTCCGCGGTAAATGCGTGCTCATGCGCAGCATGTTTTGCCCCGGGCATGGCGTACGAGGCGGACTGCTCGCCTTGACGCGGCAGCGCGAACGCTTGTCCGCACGGGGCGATCATGCTCGATGCGACGAGGGCGACCCAGATGGCGAGCATCCATCGTGCCCTGGCAAGGAAGCTGCGTCTCGATCGCTTGAGCATGTTGCGACGTTAATTCCGCATTCAGTGTGAGCAGGTTATCGTGGGAACACCCGGTCTCATTTGATCTAGATCAAGGGTGCTGCCGTGCAACATATACACTTATCCGTTGATTGCGGCGTAAACTACGTGGCGCTCCGCTCCCCGGCGAACGGATGCGCAAACCGTTAATAGCCATGAAACCGCCGCTGCGATTCGTTATCTGCTTTTGCGCGCTTTTTTTCAGCGCAATTGCCGCGGGCGCCGAGAAAGACGGAAAAGACGCTTATGTTGCCTCCGTGGATCGCGACGGCGTGCAGCGGGTGCGCATCGTCGGGGGCGATTATTTTTTCAAGCCGAACCGTATCGTGGTAAAGGTGAACGTCCCCGTGGAGTTTTCTGTCAGCCGCGAGGCCGGCAGTGTGCCGCACACCCTGGTAATCCAGGCACCGCAGGCGGGGATGACGGTGGATGAAGATCTCTTCACGGAGGTCCGGAAGATCACCTTTACTGCGACCACCCCCGGGACTTATGCCTTCTATTGCAGAAACCGGCTGCTGTTCTTCAAAAGCCACCGCGAGAGAGGCCAGGAAGGCATCCTCGAAGTCGTGCCTTAGTTGATGCTCGAAGCGTTGCTTCTGTTCGCCGCAGCGGGAGCTGATGGGGTGGACCCTATTGGCGTCGCGATGGATCGTTACCGCGCGGTGGAGTCGTACCAGGTGACCTTGAAATCATCCGCAGCCGGCGAATCGGAAATCATCCGCTACTCGTATAAAAAGCCGGGGTTTGTCAGAATGGACTTCGAGCGGCCGTACAAGGGAGCGGTGCTCATCTATGATCCGATGAAAAAACAGGTTCGCCTCTGGCCTCTCGGCCTGAAGTTCTTCGCGCTGACGCTGAGCCCGGAAAACCGCCTGGTGCAAAGCCGCACCGGCCAGCGCGTGGACAAGTCGGACGTCGGCGCCCTGTGGCAAAACGTGAAGGCGCTGAAAGACAATGGGGAAGCCAGGGTTCTGGGCCATGAAACGGTGGACGGGGCGCAGGCGCTGCGCATTACCGTCACGGGACGGGAAAATTTCGTGGTGGACAACGTGCACCGTTTCGATATCTGGCTGGAAGAGAAAACGTTGTTCCCGGCGAAAGTGGTGAGCTGCGGGGCCGATGGGGAGCTGATCGAAACGGTGCTGTTCGAAGATCTCAAGGTCAATCCCGAACTTGCGCGGGAGGTTTTCAACCCCTAAGGCCGCGGCGGGGCAAGAACTTGCGATGGCGGAATACCGATTTGTGACGGGCTGGCGGGTGACCGCGCCGGTCCGCGAAGTCTACCAGGCCATTTATCATTCTTCGCGCTGGCCGAGCTGGTGGAAGGGTATTGAGACGGTCGTAGCGCTGGAACCGGGCGACGAACTCGGCGTCGGCAGCTTGCAGCGCTATACCTGGAAGAGCCGGCTCCCCTACCGGCTTACGTTCGATATGCGAATCACGCGCGTCGTGCCGCTCATCGCGCTCGAAGGCGTTGCCAGCGGCGAACTGGAAGGCACGGGGCGGTGGGAATTTTCGGAGGAGGGGCCGGTGACAACGGTCTGCTATAAATGGTTCGTGCGCACCAACAAGCGCTGGATGAACTGGCTCGCCCCGATCGCGCGTCCGCTGTTCAAATGGAATCATGACATGGTGATGCGCGACGGAGCGCTCGGGCTTGCCCGCGTGCTCAATGCGCGGCTCCTGACCGTAGCGCATCGTTGAACTTGCCGCGCGGTTGTCATCCCGTTGTCTCCCGCCGAAATTACTCCAGCCTGGATATTTCACCAAGCTGGACCACAGAGACACGGAGACACAGAGAAAATCAGAAATTTTCTGCGTGCCTGTGAAGCACAGTTCGTCTATCGAGACCTGCGGTGCGAAATCGCGCTCGCGACTTCATATATTGGAGCAACCTCTGCGCTCTCTGTGCCTCTGTGGTGAAAAAAAGCGGCTAGCCGTTAAATGGAACGCGGCGATCTGGGCGGGCATCGTCGCCGGTGTCGTCTCCGCGCTGGCGCAAATGCTCCTGTGGGCTTTGTTTACCGACACTTTCCCGTCGGCTTTGTTCAGGGACGCGCGCCTTGCCGCCGCGATTCTGATGGGGCGCGACGTATTACCGCCTCCCGCGAGTTTTGATCCCTGGATCATGCTGGTCGCCGCCTGCATTCACTTTGCGCTGTCCATCGTGTACGGCGTCATGGTCGCGATCATGACGTCGCGTACCGGTACGGGGACGGCAATCTCGATTGGTGGGGGATTCGGCGCGGCGCTTTACGTCGTCAATCTATACGGCTTCACCGCTATCTTCCCCTGGTTTGCCGAGGTTCGAGATTGGATCACCCTGGCCGCCCATATCGTGTTCGGCGTGACGGCGGCTGCGACCTATAAAGCGCTGGAAAAGCGGTGACTCATCCGGGACGGCGCGCCGGTTTTCGTGCGCGGTGGAAGGCGAGATCCGGCGGAACCGGCGGATTTGGGAACTGTCGAAAACAATCCGCACGCGAGCATGGCCCCTGTGCTGCGTGTGGAACCGGGAGGCATCGGCCACGATCCCGCCCCCACCGCTGGTACCTTGACGGCTGCTCGCAACGAACGACTTGGAAGACCGGCATCGGTCTGCTATAACACCAACCCGCCGTCATGGGCGGGGACGTTCGCTGAACCTATCGAGCTTTGCGAAAATGCTTTACGCCGCTTGACCCTCACCCCTTCCCCCTCTCCCAGAGGGCGAGGGGGAATGTACAGTGCGGAAATGGTGTGTCAACCATTTCCGCAACGATCAATAGGTGGCCTGGTTAAAGAGTTCCTATGCGCAAAATGCTGTGGAAGATCCGGGCGACGCGTCGGTTCTGGTACGCGCTGGAGCGCCTGCCGCTTTTTCTGGCCGTGACGTTTTCCGCGCATGGCGGACTGCTCTCCGCGCGCGGCCGGACTCTCATCTGGGGGAAAATCCGGCGGTTCTTTCTGAGTCTGTTCCCGCCGCTCGCGCGGTTCCTCCGGGAAAAGCACGGCCTGGTCGGGGCCTGCTCCAGTTGCGGCGCGAGCTGCAACCTGCTCTTCCAGTGCCCGCACTGGGATGATCGCTCGCGCCTCTGCTCGGTTTACGAGGATCGCCCGGCTGTCTGCCGCCTGTTTCCCATCACGCCCTCCGATATCCGCGACCGCGATCTCGTCGCGCACGAGCTCGGTTGCGGCTTCAGTTTCGAGTCGCGCCCGGAACAGCAACCGATATTGGTACGAATCCCGCTACGTCGCGCGCGGCAGGATGTGGAATGAACGCGCGAGTCGCGGCTCTGCGGCCGTCGCGCCGTCTTATGCCAGTACCTTGATGTTGATCATCATTCCCTCGTCGCTGTGCTCGAGGTTGTGGCAGTGGAACAGATAGACCTGGTCGCCGTTGAAGGGATGCGTGAAGTCCAGCGCGAGGCGCACCGTCTCCCCGGGCCACACCAGCACGGTGTCCTTCCAGCCGAGGTCGGCTGAGGCGAGCCCCTGCGCATTGACCGCGAGCTGCCGCTGCTGCTCCGGGCTGCCGCTGCGACTGAGCATCTGGAACTGGAAGCCGTGGATGTGCATCGGGTGCGGCATGCTGCGCTCGCTGTTGCGGATCTCCCAGATCTCGGTGGCGCCGCGCCTGACGACGATCGGGGTCTCCATCATCCTGAAGGTCAGCCCGTTGATGCGCCATTGACCCTGCTCCCGCTGAAGCAGGAATTTGCGGCTCGCGCCCTGCTTCGCATCGAGGGGTACGATCTCGGCGAGCGTCGCAGGTACCGGCCTGTCGTATCGCACCTTGGCGGCGACGTTGATGCGCAGCAGGTCGACGGCCGCGCCGTCGGGCAAGCTCCCGGACTGTGCGGCGCTCTGCGGTGCGGGCGCTGCGCCGTGGTGGGCCATGCCATGCTCCCCGGCTTGTGGCTGAGGATCCGGAGCAGCGCCATGCCCAGGATGCGCGCCGGGGCCGGTTTCCTGGTGCATGGGATCGAAAGCGCGGCTCGTCAGCCAGACGGTATCGCCTTCGCGCGCCGCGCGCAGATCGAGCAGTACTTCGACCCGCTCGCCCGATGACAGAAAAACCTCCTTCGTCCGGTACGGGCGGTCGAGCAGGCCGCCGTCGGTAGCGATCACCCGATAATCGAGCAGCCGCTCGCCGCTGCGGAAGGCGAGGCGATAGATCCGCGCATTGGAACCGTTGAGAATGCGGAAACGGTAGATGCGGGTTGCCGCATCGAAGTACGGCCGCGGCGCGAGATTGATCAGCACTTCGCGGCCGAAATACCCGCTCGCGCGCTGTTCCGCATCCGGCGCGTAGGCGGGCGTCCCGGAAACGTCAAAGTCTTTGTCCTGGATCATGAGCGGGATGTCGCTCACCCCGACCCTGAGATCGAGCGCCCGCTGCAGCGCGAGCTCCTCGTCGTCCTCGACGATGAACAGGCTGGCAAGACCAAGGTAGAGCTGCTTGCCGGTCGTGCCGTGAGCGTGCGGGTGGTACCAGTAGGTCGCGGCCCGGTTGAGCACCGTGTACTGGTAGTCGTACGTCCTGCCGCCGGCGATCGCGTAATGCGGGTGGCCGTCGTTGTTGGCGTCCACTTTCAGTCCATGCCAGTGGATGATCGTGGCCTCGTCGAGCGTATTCCACAGGTTCGCCCTAAGCGTTGCTCCGGCCCGCACCCTCAGCACCGGGTTGAGCAGCTTCCGCCCCTCGTGCTGCACTTCGTAAGCGAGCATGCGGGCCGGCTTGCCAGGGAGCATCGCATGGCGCGCTGACTTGGCGGCAATCGCGACGGTTCCTGCGACATCCAGCACGCCGAACATGCCGTCGCTACCCGGCAATGGCAGTGGATTGGGGAATGCTGGGTCACGGACGGGAGGCAGCCCGGCGTGCTCGAGGCGGGGCCGGTTCCACCACCAGAAACCGCCGGCGAGGCCGGCTGCGGTCCCCGCCCCGGCCGCGATCATGAACTTCCGGCGGCTGGATGGCTTCATGTTCTCGTGTTTTTGACGTTGTCGGAGCGGTTGGACTGTCGCCCCGGCGAAGCGTTCAAATCAGGGGTTTAATGCTTGTGCCGGTGATGCAGATCCGGCAGATGGGGGTGAGTATGCGTCATTGGCGGATGCTCGTGCCAGTGCGCGTGGGGCTCGGGACCCTCATCGCCGCGGTGCTCGTGCCGGTGATGCTCGTCGTGGACATGGCGATGGCTGTGTGCCAGGTACTCGTGTACATGCTCGTGCGCGTGCCGCTCGGTCAGCACCAGCCACGTCGCGGCAATCATCAATGCCAGCGCGGCGCCGAACGACAAGGTGAGCGGCTCTTGGAGGACGAGAATTGCGATCGCCGCGCCGATGAAGGGCGCGGTGCTGAAATGCGCGGCGGTGCGGGCGGCTCCGAGGTGACGCAGCGCGAGGATGAACAGGACGAGGCTCACGCCGTAGCCCAGGAACCCGACCGCGAGCGCGCCGGCGAGCGCCGCGGTTCCGGGAAGATGAAGTCCGAGCGCGAACGCCAGGGCGAGATTGAAGGATCCGGCAGCGAGGCCCTTGATCATCGCGAGCGCCACCGGGTCGCTTGCCGAGATCTTGCGCGTGAAGTTGTTGTCGAGCGCCCAGCAGAAGCACGCGCCGACGATCGCGATCGCGTGCAGCGAGAGCTTCAGCTCGGCCTGCGGGTCCCAGGAGAGCACGGTCGCGCCGGCGAGCATCAGCGCGGCAGCGCCCCAGACGCGCCTGCCGACGGCTTCGCCGAAGAGCAGGGCCGCGATGAGCATCGTCACGACGCTCTCGAGATTGAGCAGGAGCGACGCCTCCGATGCGCCGGTGCCTGACAATCCCCATAGCAGCAAGATCGGCGCAGCCACGCCGCCGGCGATCACCGCGCCGGCGAGCCACGGATAATCTCCGGCCGCAAGGGGCGCCTCCGTCGCGGGCTGATCCGCGCCGCGCCGTGAGCGCGTTGCAAGCCGCACCGCGAGCAGGCCCAGGCCGCTGCCGAGATAGAGCAGGCCGGCGAGCGCGAGCGGCGGCAGCTCGCCGAGCAGCAGCTTGGCGAGCGGCGTACTCGCGCCGAAGAGCGCGGCGGCGGCAAGCGCAAGCAGTGCGTAACGTTGAGTCCTGAGGTCGATACGGGTCATGGCGTCAGTAACGGTGATCTCCGCCGTCGATCAATCGGACTCAAACAACTCGCCGAAAAGTTCCTGCACTTTTACCTTCGCAGCGGCCAGCGCGCTCCGCCCCCTGGCCGTGATCAGATAGTTGCGGCGGATTTTCCCGTCCACAACTCGCGGCCGGGAGCGCAGGTATCCAGCATCCTCCATCGAATGCAGCATCGGGTAAAGCGTTCCCGCGCTCAACTTGTAGCCGTGGCGGCCGAGCTCCTCGATGATGCCGAGGCCGAAAACCGGTCCCCGGCTCGCGTGATACAGGATGTGCAGGCGGATCAGCCCGCCGTAGAGGTCGGCGTCCTTCATGCCGGAATTGCCCTTACATCAGGCTCTGCACCAGTTTGATCGCCGCGCCGCCCGCCGTGGTCAGCAGCACGACCAGCCACGGTGGCACTTTCCAGAACATGAGCAGCACGAATCCAGCGAGCGCGAGCCCGAAATCGGCGGCAGAGCGGATCGCGTTCGTCCAGACCGGGTCATATAGAAAGGCGAGAAGCAAGCCCACGACCGCCGCGTTGACGCCGACCAGTGCCGAACGCATGGGACGAAAACGCCTCAGAGCGTCCCAGAACGGCAGCGGCCCGATCACGAGCAGGAACGATGAGGCGAAGATGCCCGCCAGACAAATGAGGGCGCCGATCCAGCCGTTGGGCGGCACGGTCGAGACGGTGCCGAGATAGGCCGCAAAAGTGAACAGGGGGCCCGGGACAGCCTGCGCCGCGCCGTAGCCCGCGAAAAAAGCTTCATTGGATACCCACCCGGGAGGGCCCACCTCGGCCTGCAACAGCGGCAACACGACGTTCCCGCCGCCAAACACCAGCGATCCGGCGCGGTAGAAACTGTCCAGCAACGCAAGCGTCTGGGAGGAAGGAAACGCCGTTCGAAGCGCGGGCAGTGCGACCAGCAACCCGAAAAACAGGACCAGCGCCGTGATGGCTGCCGTGCGGCTGACGTTCGCGCCGATCGCGACGTGTTCCTCCTTGTCCGCACTCGCCTTGAGCAGCAGCCATCCCACGACGCCGCCCGCGACGATAGCGCCAACAAAGCCCAACGGCGTTGGCCAGATCATGACGAGGATCGCGGCGAGCGCGGCCAGCGTGACGCGCGGCGCATCCGGCGTCAGATTGCGGGCCATGCCCCAGACCGCCTGCGCTACCACCGGCACCGCGACTACTATAAGGCCGTGCAGCCACCCCAGATCGAATCGGTTGCCCAGGGCGATGATGCCGAATCCGAACAGGATGAGGGCGAGCGCGGAAGGGGCGGTGAAGGCAAGCCATGCCGCAAAAGCCCCCGGCAGACCCGCCTGCGCAAGCCCGATGCCGATGCCGACTTTGCTGCTCGCCGGGCCCGGCGTGAACTGGCAGAGGGCGACGAGGTCGGCGTAGGCCTGGTCCGTGATCCACTTGCGCCGGACGACGAACTCCTCGCGGAAATACCCGAGGTGCGCGATGGGGCCGCCGAAGGAGGTCAATCCCAGCTTCAGGAAGGCCGCGAATACTGCGGCGGCCGACCCGCGTTTCTTTGTCGTGTCTTGCGTGAGTGCTTCGGGACGCGGCGCCCGGCCTTCGTTCGGCGCATGGGGCATGTCCATATCCGTATTCGATATCGAAAACCGATATTAGCACGCCCCTATGCGGGCTGTCAGCTAGGGTAGGACGCGGTAGGGAACCACGCGTGTCGGTGATGCAGGTCGAGCGCGTGGGCACGCGTGCCGCTTCGGTTCGTGCACGCGCTCGTGGACATCGGGTTCAGATCCCTTGCTGGCTGACGGACGTGCTGATCGAGATTTCGCGCTTCAGACAACTCCACGCGGCCCGAAGTAAATGATGGCCATGCCGGTGAGCGTCACCGCGCCGCCGATTAAGTCCCAGCGGTCCGGAACGATACGCTGTACCAGAAAGAGCCACGCGAGCGCGACCACGATGTAAATGCCTCCGTACGCCGCGTAGGTCCGGCCGGCTACGTGCGGATGCAGCGTGAGCAGCCAGACGAAGGCGGCGAGGGCGGCAGCAGCCGGAACCAGCAACAGGATCGAGCCGTCGCGCTTGAGCCAGAGGTAGGGGAGATAGCAGCCGACGATCTCCGCGATCGCAGTTACAACGAAAAGGGCGAATACTTTTGCCGCTTCCATCGGGCCTCCTTTCCATTAACCCGCTTTGGGACGATTCTTGTGTCGAGCGTGCGCCCCCTGCACGTGGCCATGGCGTTCCGAAGCTGAAGACGCGATGCCAGCGGTCGCCAGTTTCTGGAGAATCCCGCAGTCCTTGGCCGAGCGTACGGTCGCGCACAGCTTGCGCAGGCTCTTGAGATGCCGTTCCAGTTCTTTCAGTTCCCCAATGCGGTTCACGACGTGAGCAATGTGCTCGTCGAGCACTGCGTTGACTTCGCCGCAGTCTTTGTCCGGCGCATCGCGGAACTTGAGCAGGGTGCGGATTTCACCGAGCGTCATGTCGAGCGAGCGGCAGTGGCGGATGAACCGCAGCCGCTCAGCGTGCGCCCGCCCGTATAGTCGGTAGTTACCAGTAGTCCTGCCGGGCTCGGGCAGGAGCCCTGCGCTTTCGTAATAGCGTATCGTTTCGACCTTGCAGTTCGCGTGTCTGGCAAGCTTCCCGATGCGCATCGCTGCCTTTGGGAGATCGAGCATGGCTGTTCCTCGCGGTCACGTGCTTGACCCTATAGTAGCTACAGGGTCTGAAATCCACAATATCCAGGTAGCCCCGGACGCGCCGATGGATTGCTGCAGCGACAAAGAATGCGCGATTGAGACGTTAAAAGAACGGCAGAGAGCCACGCTGCGCATCGTGTTGGCGATTAACGCCGTGATGTTCGTTGTGGAGCTGACATCGGGCCTGCTCGCGCGGTCCACGGCGCTGCTGTCGGATTCCCTCGACAACCTGGGCGATGCGCTGACCTACGGGTTGAGCCTTTACGCTGTTTCACGCGGAGCAAGATCGAAGGCCATGGTCGCGCTTTTCAAAGGCGGGCTGATCACGCTTGCGGGCCTGTTTGTTCTTGGCCAGGTTGCCTACCGGGCGATAAATCCCGGTGTGCCCGTCTTCGAGGCGATGGGAATTATCAGCGTCATCGCACTTGCCGCGAATGGCACCTGCCTGGCGTTGCTCTGGAAGCACCGCACAGAAGACGTCAACATGAGCTCGGTGTGGGAGTGCTCGCGAAATGACATCGCGTCCAATCTTGCGGTCTTCATCGCCGCGGGTGCTGTCTGGCTGACGCACTCCGGCTGGCCGGACCTTGTCGTGGGACTCGCGCTCTCGTGTCTATTGCTGCGTTCCGCCGTCAGCGTGAGCGCAAGCGCGCTTCGCGAGCTGCGCGGCAGCTCCATGAAGGCCGCCTGAGAGGCAATCTACCGGGTGTTGCCGTCGCTCTTGTCCAGCGACCGCCACGTGGCGAACGCCGACAACAGAAAGACCGGCAGTAACAGCAGGAATGCGATCCCCAGGTTTTGCGAAAGGAAGGCGCCGGCCGCGGTGCCGGAGAGCAGAACGAAACGACCCCGGCCAAATCACTGCAAAGCGCCCGGCTACCGGGCAAGCGCTGCTTTCGGTCCGATCATGGCCAGGAACTCCCGGGCTCTGCTGGGCACCGTGTCGGGCAGGGTGGCCAAGTATTTCCCAAGCTCGGCGGTGGCGGCAGCATTTTCACCGAGCAAGAAATGCCTGATGCCACGATAGTAGTACGCCATCGGCACGGTGACCTGTAACGTCAGGGCGCGCTGCAGCTCGGTGATCGCGGGCGACGGTAGCGCGCGCTCGCGCTCCCGCGCCCAGAGAATCACGGCGTCTAACTCCTTCTCGCCGCCCTCAATTTCCAGGCGTTGC
>JACPEF010000116.1:7507-10472 GCA_016183675.1 Betaproteobacteria bacterium | reverse complement strand
GAGTGCTCGGCGATGAGTTCCAAGCTGCTCGGCCGGCAGTTCGACATCCACGGCGGCGGGCAGGATCTGCAGTTTCCGCACCACGAGAACGAGATCGCGCAGTCGGAGGGCGCGCACCGGCACACGTTCGTCAATTACTGGATGCACAACGGCTTCGTGCGGGTGGACAACCAGAAGATGTCGAAATCGCTGGGCAACTTCTTCACCGTACGCGAGGTGCTCGCTCGCTACGACCCCGAGGTGGTGCGCTTCTTCATCGTGCGCGCGCACTACCGCAGCCCCTTGAGCTACTCCGACCAGCACGTGGAGGACGCCAAGCACGCGCTGACCCGGCTCTACACCGCGCTGAAGGGCTTCAACGTCGAGCCGGGCGCCATTGACTGGAACCACGCTTACGCGAACCGCTTCCGCGAGGCGATGAACGACGACTTCAACACGCCCGAAGCGTGCGCGGTGCTCTTTGATCTCGCCAACGAGCTCAACAAGACCCGCTCCGAGCAGGACGCGCGACGGCTGAAATCGCTCGCGGCGACGCTCGGCCTGCTCGCGCGCGAGCCGCAGCGATTCCTGCAAACATTGCCTGCCGGCGAAGGCCTCACGCCGCAGCGCATCGAAGAACTCATCGCCGCGCGCGCCACCGCGCGGATGAGCAGGAACTTTGCCGAGGCCGACCGCATCCGCAGGGAAATGCTGGACGCAGGCGTGGCGCTCGAGGACACTCCCCAGGGAACGATCTGGCGGCGCAGCTAGGAATTTGTCGGACCAAGTCCGACAAATTCCTAAGGCAAAACTGCCCAAAAAAAACGGCAACAAAGCCCTGCACTGTCGGACCACCTAGTCCGACAGGCTGCTAGGGCGCTGCGTCGAACAGCGGCCGAAGGCAAATCTGGCAATCAGCCCTGCCGCTCGGCGGTGATCAACGGCCGAGCGTTCTCCCGCAACAGGGGTTCCAGCTCTTCCGCGCTGATGGGCTTCCTCAAGAGATAGCCCTGCGCTTCCTCGCAGCCCTCCGCCTTGAGAAATGCGAGTTGCTGCTCGGTCTCGACGCCTTCCGCGATGACCCGGAGATCGAGGCTCTTGGCGAGCGCGACGATCGCCCGGGCGATGGCAACGTCATCCGGACTGCCCGGTATGTCCCGCACGAAGGACCTGTCGATCTTGAGGAAGTCGATGGGAAACCGCTTTAGGTAACTTAGCGACGAGTAACCGGTGCCAAAGTCGTCGATGGCAAGAGCGATTCCCATTTCGTGGAGCTGGCCGAGCACTTTTTCCGCTTCGGCCGGGTCCTGCATCACCATGCTTTCGGTGATTTCCAGCTCCAGGCGTTGCGGCGCCAGGCCGGTCTCGTCCAGAATCGCCGCGATGTGCTGCGGCAGATCCTTCTGCTTGAACTGGCGCGCTGAAAGGTTTACCGCTATCCGCCGCGGGGCGATGCCTTTCGCCTCCCAGGCCTTCATCTGCGCGCAGGCTTGCTTCAGTACCCATTCCCCGATCGGAACGATCAACCCGGAATCCTCGGCGACGGGAATGAACCGCACCGGCGGTATCATGCCCAGCTCCGGATGCTTCCAGCGCAAGAGGGCTTCCAATGCGGTCACCTTGCCTGAAGCCAGATCAACGACCGGCTGGTAATGGAGCAGCAGCTCGTCGCGCTCCAGGGCCAGGCGCAGGTTGTTCGTCATGACCAGCAGGTCGAGCGCGACCGTGTGCATCTCAGCCGCGAAGAACCGGTAGGTATCGCGCCCCGCCTCCTTGGCGCGGTACATCGCGGCGTCCGCGTTTTTCAGCAGGGTCTGCGGGTCGCTGCCGTCATGCGGGTAACAGCTGATGCCGATACTCGCGGAAATGATGAGCTCGTGGCCGCTCAGCTTGAACGGTTGCGCCAGCGCGGCGCGCAGCTTCTCCGCGACGTTCACCGCGTGCTGCGACTCCGCAAGCTCGTCGAGCAGGACCGCAAATTCATCCCCGCCCAAGCGGGCCACGGTGTCGGTTTTGCGCACGCATTCCTTGATGCGCTCGGCGACCGCCTGCAGCAGGAGGTCGCCTGCGCCATGCCCGAGGGAGTCGTTGACGTTCTTGAAGCGGTCGAGGTCGACAAAGAGCAGGCCGACCTTGCCGGCGTGCCGGTGCGCCCGGTTCAGCGCCTCCTGGAGCCGGTCCTCGAACAGGGTGCGGTTGGGAAGGTGGGTCAGGGCGTCGTGGTGAGCGAGGAACTCGAGCCGCACCTTGTCCTGCTTGAGTTGAGAGATGTCGGTGAACACCGACACGTAATGGGTCGTTTTACCGGCCTCGTCCTTGACCGAGCTGACGCTGCGCCATTCCGGATAGATGTCCCCGCCCTTGCGCCGCCGCCACATTTCTCCCTGCCAGCCGCCGGCGTTCCTGATCTCGCTCCAGACTTCCTCGTAGAAAGCCGCGTCGTGCTCCCCGGAGCGCAGGAAATCCGGGTCCCTGCCGATCGCCTCCTCGGGCGCGTAGCCGGTAATGCGGGTGAAGGCTTTGTTGACGAACGCGATGCGTCGGTGCTCGTCGGAAATCATCACCCCCTCGGCGGCGTGTTCCAGGGCGCTCGCCGCGAGCCGCAGCTGCTCTTCGGCGCGCTTGCGCCCCGTGATGTCGCGGTTGATGCCGATCAGCCCCATTATTTCCCCGGCAGGATCGCGCAACGGAACCTTGGTGGTGAGGTGCCACCTGCGCTCGCCGCTCGCGTCCACCGTGGAGTGCTCTCGGTTAACCAGGGGTATGCCGGTGGTCATCACCGCCTGGTCCTCGGCGTCGAACCGGGCGGCGGACTGCGGCGGGAAGAAGTCAAACGCAGTCTTGCCGGCGACCTCTTTGTTCGAGGCGACGCCACGCATCTCGCGTCCGACCGCGTTTATCAGCATGTAGCCGCGATCCGGGCCCTTGACGTATACGTGATCGGGCAGGCTGTCCACGATCGCGAGCAGCAGGTTGCGCTCCCGCG
>JACPEF010000116.1:0-7447 GCA_016183675.1 Betaproteobacteria bacterium | reverse complement strand
TACGGCGCCTCACCCATGATGTCGCGCAGCGTGCGCCCGATGTGCGCCGAGGCAGGCATGCCAAACCAGTCCTCGTAAGCCTTATTGGCGAACTGGTAGCGTTCTGTGGAGTCCACGTAGCCGATCAGGACCGGCACGTTATCGGCGATCGTGCGCAGCCGCTCTTCGCTCTCGCGCAGCGCCTGCTCCGAGCGTTTGCGCTGGGCGATCTCGCGCGCCTGGACTTCCGCCGCTCTGCGCAGACTCAACGCGCTCCCGCGGAGTCGCAGGAACGAGTACGCCGCGTACGTCACCAGACCGAGGCTCGCCAGCAGCAGTATGAAGCGATACAGGTTAGCCTGCTTCAGTTCGCGCTCGAAGGCGAGGTTGTAGGCTTCGACGAGCGATTTGCTGACGTTGCGGACATCGGCCGCGGTGATCTCTTGCACCAGGCGGTCCAGTTCCTGCTGGTGGGTGAGCACGTTCTGCGCGTGCTGGAGAACGATCCCCAGTCCGGTGCGGACCGACGGGGGGTGTTGTTGCCCCTCGTCTGACTGACGGATCGCCTTGGCGATCAGCTCGTAATCCGCCGGTGTGGCTCCCAGGCGTAGCAGCAGAATATCCCGCAACAGGGCTTGTGCGCGGGTGCGCACGGCCTGTGGAATCCATGAGCGCCTCCTTTTTCCCCAGCTCGCGCGAGAACTCCGCCATCGTCTGGTCGATCTCCGCCTCGCCGCGGCCGACGATTGCGTATTCGCCCTGTTCGAGATCGCGCTTGTGCCATCTGACGAGGTCGAAGGCGGCTACCAGGGGATCGTAGTTATTGAGCAGCGCATCGCGCAGCTTCAGCACGATCTCGTCGAGCTCTGAATTCAGTTGCTGCAGCTTGCTCAGGTTGGCGATCGCCCGGCTGTGCTCGACCGGATCGATGGAACGGGCCTGCGCGAAGAGCAGGACGACGAGCGCCGCCACCGCAAGCCCGGCTGCAACCCTGGTCGCGATAAGGCGCGCAGACATCATAGCGGCTTCCCGTTGTATTCGCCGGTCAGCGTGTGCAGAAACTGGACGATGAGCGCCACCTCAGCGCGCGGGATCGAGATGCCCAATTGGTATTCTCCCATTATGGTCACGACCTGTTCCAGCGCGGTCACCGACCCATCGTGGAAATAGGGCCCGGTCACCGCCACGTTGCGCAGGCTCGGCACCTTGAACACGTGCCTATCCTCGGGCTTGCCGGTGATCGCGAACCGCCCCAGGTCAGGCGGCGCGATGTTCCCCCGCTCCTTGAAATAATCGCGCATGACGCCGAGGCGCTCGTAGAGGTTGCCGCCCACATTGACGCCCTGATGGCATGCAATACAACCGTAACTCTTGAACAGCTCGTACCCCTTGATCTCGTCTTGCGTCAGCGCGTCGCGGTCGCCCCTCAGGTGCTTGTCGAAGCGCGAGTTGGGCGTGATCAAGGAGCGCTCAAACGTGGCAATCGCATCCTTGATGTTTCCAGACTGGATCCCGTCACGGTAGAGCGCGCTGAATTCGGCGGCGTATTCGGGGTCCTGTTTAAGCTTGGCGATGATTTCGGGCCAGTTCGACCCCAGTTCCTTCGGATGGTGGACCGGGCCGTCGATCTGGTCTTCAAGCGACGCCGCGCGGCCGTTCCAGAACTGTCTGAAATTGAAACCGCTGTTGAACACCGTCGGCGCGTTCACGTCGCCGCGCTGTCCGCCGATTCCGACCGGATGGCTGAGAGCGTCCCCACCTCCTTTGCTCAATTCGTGGCAGCCGGCGCACGCCATGCTGTTGTCGCGGGAAAACCGCCGATCGTGGAACAGACGGCTCCCCAGGGCGACTTTTCTTTGATCCAGAGGCAGAGCTTGGGGAATCGGCGTGATAGGTTCTGCCGTCGACTGGGGATAGATCGCGGGAGGCTCAACTGACGCCTGGGGCTGCGGCATAAGGAGAGGGACGCCGACTTGCCACAGCACAGCAATCGCGATTGCGACTGCAATGAGCGATATTACCGCTGGGCGCCACGGCATGTTACGTTTTCCCCTGCTAAAGCATCAACGCCTTCACAGGACGCGTCGACTGGTATTGTAATCTTATTATCGTTGGACCGTGCCCGGCGAGGGCTGGTTGAGGCTCTGCCGTAGCTGTGTCTAACCCGCATTTCTGCGAGTGTGAATGTTTTCACATTTGCGAACGATTTTTGAGATAGCTTTGTGGCTCTCGCCTTGCAAAGCGCCTTCGGTTTCGTCGCCATCTTCCTGATCGCGTGGTTGCTGTCGGAGGACCGCCGCGCGCTGCCTTGGCGCATCGTCGTATCCGGCGCGCTATTGCAAATCGTGCTGGCGGCGGCGCTCCTCAAGCTGCCGCTGTTCCGGGACGTATTCCTGGCCCTCAATGACCTCCTGTCCGCACTGGAACGGGCGACCCAGGAGGGGACCCGCTTCGTGTTCGGCTTCCTCGGCGGGGGCCCGCAACCGTTCGCCGAGCGCCCCGGAACGTCGAGCTTCGTTCTGGCGTTCCGCGCGTTGCCGCTGATCCTCGTCGTGAGCGCGCTGTCGGCGCTGCTGTTCCACTGGCGGGTGCTGCCCGTCATCGTGCGCGCGTTTGCCGTGGTGCTGGAGAAGGCGATGGGGGTGGGCGGCGCGGTGGGGCTTTCCACCGCGGCCAACATTTTCGTCGGCATGGTGGAAGCGCCGCTGTTCGTGCGGCCGTACCTGAAGGAGATGAGCCGGGGCGAGCTCTTCATCGTCATGACCGCCGGCATGGCCGGCATCGCGGGCACGGTGATGGCCCTCTATGCGGCGATCCTCGGCCCGGTGGTGCCGGACGCCATGGGGCACATCCTGTCTGCGTCCGTCATCAGCGCGCCGGCCGCGATCCTCATCGCGGCGGTGATGGTGCCGCCGCGCGGCGCGCCCACTTCCGGCCGGCTCCTGCCACCGCAGCAATCGGCGAGCAGTATGGACGCGGTGACCCGCGGCACGCTCGACGGGCTCGCGCTCCTGCTCAACATCGTTGGGATGCTGATCGTGCTCATCGCGCTGGTGACGCTCGTCAATCTCGCGCTCGGGCTGTTGCCGGCGTGGGGCGGCGCGCCGGTGACGCTGCAGCGCGCGCTGGGCTACGTCATGGCGCCGCTCGTGTGGCTCACCGGCGTGCCGTGGGCGGAGGCGACGACCGCCGGCGCGCTGATGGGCACCAAGACCGTGCTCAATGAATTCATCGCGTACCTCGACATGGCGCGGCTGCCTCCGGAGGCATTGAGCCCGCGCAGCCGGCTCATCATGACCTACGCGCTCTGCGGCTTCGCCAACTTCGGCAGCCTCGGGATACTCATCGGGGGAATGGCGACCATGGTGCCGGAGCGGCGCGAGGAGATCGTCGCTCTCGGCGTGCGTTCCATCGTCTCCGGCACGCTGGCGACGCTCGCCACCGGCGCCGTCGTGGGCATGCTCATTCCCGGCTGAGGGATTATGATACGCGCTCGACCGCGACGCTCGCCGCTCGACCGGACAGCGCGCACGCGATATGGCGAAGTTCAGGGATCAGGCGGGAACACGGCGCGGGGGATGATGTGCTTGCAGCCTTGCTGAGGAGCCTCGTCCGGCGGCGTCCGCGTCTGCCGCCCATGCCGGAGGACGGGATTCGCCGCCTGCACCTGGGTTGCGGCACGACCATACGCCCGGACTGGATCAACCTCGACGCGAGGCCGCTGCCCGGCATCGACGTGGTCGCCGACCTCGACGATTGCCGCGCCACGCCGCTGCCGTTCCGCAGCGACTCGATCGACGAGTTTCTCGGCAGCCATGTGCTGGAACATCTCCGCGATCCGCTGTCCTGCATGCAGGAGCTGCATCGCATCGCAAAACCCGGCGCGATCGCGGTGTTCCGCGTGCCGTACGGCTCGAGCGACGACGCCGACGAAGATCCCACGCACGTCCGCCGCTTCTTCCTCCATTCGTTCTATTACTTCTCGCAGCTCGGCTATACGCATGCCGATTACGGTTACCGCGGCGATTGGGAGACGATGAGCATAGTGCTGACGGTCGACGCCGCGCGCCATGCCGGGAAGAGCTACGAGCACCTGTTCGAGGAGATTCGGGCGCAGCGCAACGTGGTGCGGGAGATGATCGCGACCTTGAAGGCGGTGAAACCGGCGCGCGCCCCGGGCAGCGAGAAACCAAACCTGATGCGCGTGGAGGTCAAACAGGTAACCGGGGAGTGAATTGACGCGGCGGGTTCTTCGCCGGACCGCACGCCGGATCGTCGGGGGCGCATGCGGCGCGCAGGCCGCCGCGCGGGTCAACGCCGCGGTTTCGCAGGCGCACTCGTTGACGAGCCGCCTCGCGGGGCGATCCGGCGAGCAACGGCGTCAGCGCCGGGTCTGTCTCCGGCACCAGTCCGCCCACATCTCCCGGAACGCGCTCTCCAGCGCCCGCGCGCCGCTGCGCCCGTCGGTAACGGGTGATTGCAGCATCCTGCCGCGCAGGCCGGCGCGCAGGCCGGCGAGCTCCCGCAAGTCGGCGGCGAGGCGCGTCGCGATCTCCACGTATTCGTCGCCGCTTTGCGCGATCAGGTGGGGCAGGCCCACGTTGCTGAGCATCGAGACGCCGACGCGCGAGACGTGGCTCGCGCCCGCCAGCACCACCACGGGCAGCCCCATCCACAGCGAATCGCAGGTCGTCGCGGTGCCGTGATAGGGAAACGCGTCGAGCGCGATGTCCGCCCGCTGATAGGCGGCGAGATATTCCTCGTACGTCAGCCTCGGTACGAAATCGAGCCGCTGCGAATCGACACCATGGCCGGCAAACAGATCCCGGACGCGGCGCTCGGCGATATCGCCGTCGACGGCGAGCAGCCTGAGCCGCGATCCCGGCACCCGGACGAGGATGCGGGACCACAGCGCCACGAGCAGGGGCGTAATCTTGTAGCAACTGTTGAACGAACCGAACGTCATGCGCCCGGATTCGAGCGCGGGAAGCGCCCCGACGCCGGGGGCCCGATCAGGAGGGCGCCATGTCATGTAGATGCGGGGCAAACGCACCAGCTTTTCCGAGTGCAGATGTTCGGTCGCTCCGGGCGGATCGCAGTACGCGTCGGTAATGCGGTAATCCATGCCCGCCATCCCGGTCGTGTTCGGATAACCGTTCCAGGTCACCTGGACCGGGGCCGGCCGGCGCGCGAACGCGAGCAGCCGGTGGTTGGGAGTCTGCCCGCTCAAATCGACCAGAATGTCCACTGCATCGCGTCTGACCATCCCGGCCAGTTGCTCATCGCTCACGCCGACCGTCCTGCGCCATGCCGCCCCGTACGCCCGCAGCCGCTCCGAGTACTCATCGGGCTGCGCCACATCCGCGTACAGAATCGCCTCCAGGTTCGTGCGGTCGTGGTGTTCGATAACGGCCTCAAGAAAAAACGTCACCGCATGCTTGCGGAAGTACGGCGACACGAAGCCGACGCGCAACCGCCGCGCGGGGTCCGGATCATTGCGATGCGGCGGGGCCGCCTCCTCGAGCGGGCGCGCATGGCGCTCGGCCCAGGCGCGGTGCTCGCGGTATACGGCGGCCGGGTCCTGCGCGTCGGCGTAGTTCAGCATGCGCACCAGGTCGCTGTGCGCGGCCGGAACGTCGGGGCTCAACGCCAGTGCGGCGCGGACTTCAGCGATCGCCTCGTCAACCCGTCCTTGCTCGAACAGCGCGTTGGCGAGAGTATGATGCAGCGCGGCATGCTGGATGCTGCTCCGCAACCCCGAACGGCAGCACGCTTCCGCCTCATCGTAGCGCCGGAACGCTTTCAACAACACCGCGAGATTGTTCCAGGCATCGGGGAGATCCGCGCGCAGCCGCACCGCGCGCCGGTAGCTGTCGATCGCGCCGTTCACGTCGCCGATCGCGGTGAGGACTGCCGCGAGATGGGCGTGAGGCTCTGCCGAGTCCGGCGCAAGCTCGGTCACGCGTCGGAGATGGGCAACGCCCTCGCGCGAGGCGCCCTGCGCGCACCGCGCGGCCGCGAGCAGCTGCAGCGCCTCGATGTTGTGCGGCTCGCGCTCCAGCACGGAACGGCACATCGCCGCCACATCCCGGTGCTGCCCGCGCTGCTGAAGCTGCACCGCCTGCGCGAGCCAGCCGCCGGATGGCGCCCGCAGCGCGGGCTTCGACCGGGCGCCGCGGCCCAGCAACCGCTTGATGACGCTTCCCAGCATTTACCGAGGATTCAGGATTCGGGAATCACTTGAAGAGGACGGTCTCACGGTGCCCGAGGGTGACATAGGCGAGGCCGCGCTTCGCGCAGAACGCGTCGAACGCCTTCTCCGCGCCGGGGCAGAAGATCGAGCCGTCGCACAGGATCGTTCCTCCCTTGGCGAGGCGCGGATGGAAATACTCGAGCGAGGCGAGCGTCGGCTCGTGGAGCGAGAGGTCAAGGTGCACGAACGCCCACTCGCGCTCCGGCAGCGTCGCGAACACCTGCGGGATCCAGCCGGCGCAGATCTTCACGCTCGGAAAATCGCCGAAAAATCCGCGCACGAGCTCCGGCGAGGTGTCGGTCTTGCCGGCGGGGAAGAACGCTTCCTTGCGCGTCGCGCCATCGGCGCCGCGCACCGCGATGAGATCCTGCTCGGCGGAGGCGCTGGTGCCGGCATAGCTGTCTATCAGGTAGAAGTCATCGCCCCGGAAATCCGGCCGGCGGGTGCGCCAGGCGTGGGCGAGCAGCAGCGCCGTCGCGCCGCGGTAGACGCCACACTCGGCGCGCGCGCCGGGCACCGGCAGCGTGGCGAGGAAGTACTGAAGCAGGGTATGTCGGGTCTGGAAGCGCTGGAATACGTTGAACGGCGTTACCACCGTGCCCGTCTGCTGGAGACAACGGCGGTAGAGATCGGCGAAATGCTCGCTGCCGACGCGAGTGTCCTGGAACAGGATGCGCAGGTGCTCGTGGATCGGTGCGCGCCCGTGCAGACGGTTGAGCTTCTGCTCGGTCTCGAGCGGATATTCGGTAGCCTGGCTGGCGCGGCCGGAAACCTGCGATCGGGTAGCCGCTATGAGTTTCCTGAACATCATGACGTCGGTTGCGCAGCGCGCACAGCAATCCTACCATGCCCCCAATACATCGTCCGGGACGTGCTCGCAGCGATGCGCGAGCGGCCCGGCGGGTTGTTCCGGAGGGAGAAAGGGGAATCCGTGGGAAAGATCGCGCAGATCACGACGCACGCCGTTTCGGTGCCGCTGAAGCAGGTGCTGTGGACCGCGCATGAGGCGCTGAAGACGTCGAGCGTGATCCTGGTCGAGGTGAAAACGGACGACGGGCTCACGGGCTGCGGCCAGATCCACGGGGCGCCCATGAAGGGCATCTGCGAGTGGGTGGCGCGCCTCGGCGAGGTCGCCCGCGGCATGGAGGCGACCGCCAACGTCGGGGTGTGGGAGAAGCTCTTCTCGCTCACCTCGCCGCGTCCCGGCGGAGTGGC
>JACPEF010000115.1 GCA_016183675.1 Betaproteobacteria bacterium | reverse complement strand
GGGACTGGAGCCCGTCACCTACCCCTCGGAAGCGGTAAGACAGGTGCTGGCGCGGACGCTGGGGGTACCGATCTTCCAGGAGCAGGTGATGCAGCTCGCGATCGTCGCCGCCGGCTTCACGCCAGGGGAAGCCGACAGCCTCCGGCGCTCGATGGCTGCGTGGCGGCGCAAGGGGGGGCTCGAGCCTTTCCACGGGCGGTTGATCGAGGGCATGCTTGCGCGTGGCTATCCGCGCGAGTTCGCCGAGAGCATTTTTCAGCAGATCCTCGGCTTCGGCGATTACGGATTTCCCGAGTCCCATTCGGCAAGCTTCGCGCTGCTCGCCTACGTCTCGGCCTGGTTGAAGCACCACGAGCCCGCCGCTTTTCTCGCCGCCATGCTGAGCAGCCAGCCGCTCGGCTTCTATTCCCCTTCCCAGCTCGTGCAGGACGCGCGCCGCCACGGCGTGGAAGTGCGTCCGGTCGACGTGACCGTGAGCGACTCGGAATGCACGCTGGAGGTGCCGTCCGCCGGTCCCGAGTCCCGAGTCCCGAGTCCCGAGTCCCGCCTTTTATCCCCCGCCGTTCGCCTCGGCTTCCTGATGGTAAAGGGCCTGTCGCAGGCCGGCGCCGGGCGCATCATCACCGCACGCACCGTGGCGCCGTTCGCGGACGTGGAGGATCTCGCGCGCCGCGCCGAGCTCAACCAGCGCGATCTCAAGAGCCTCGCCGCGGCCGGCGCGCTGGCCGCGCTCGCCGGGCACCGCCGCAGCGCGCACTGGCAGGCCGCCGGCGTAGAAATTCCGCCGCAGCTGCTGCGCGAAGCGCCGATTCACGAAGCGGAGCCGCGGCTTGCCGCGCCCACCGAGGGCGAGAACCTGATCGCGGACTACGGCAGCCTGGGGTTGACGCTCGGGCGCCATCCGATTGCCCTGCTGCGGCGGCGCCTCGCGCGCATGCGCTTCGCCACCGCTTCCGAACTACACCGTCTCGCGAACGGCCGGCCCGCGCGCACCGCCGGCATCGTCACCTGCCGGCAGCGTCCCTCGACCGCAAAAGGCGTCGTGTTCGTGACGCTCGAGGACGAGACCGGCTACGTCAACGTCGTGGTCTGGAACCACCTTGTCGAAAAACAACGGCGCGAGCTGCTGGGAGCGAGCCTGCTCGGCGTCGAGGGCGAGATCCAGCGCGAGGGGGAAGTCGTGCACCTCGTCGCGCGGCGGCTGACGGATCACACCCAGCTGTTAGGAAGGCTGATTGCGAAGTCGAGGGACTTCCACTGATGTGAGCGAAAAGGGAGCGAGATGCTGACGAGGCCGGGGCGCGGCGTGTTGTGGCTCCGGCCGGCGTGCGGGAACGATCTTGCCTCGCTCTGGCAGTTGGAATAGATTTCTCGAAAATTCACCGCTAATCCCGCCCAAGATCCGCCCGGATCGCAATCTCTCGCGGAGAGGAGGAAGCAACTATGAACATCGAGAAGGTTGAGCGCCGGCAAGGATGCACGCCGTGAGAGCACGCCGAGCGGAGCTTCGCCTCACCCACTTCGGCGCCGCCGGCTGGTCGATCACGGACGGGGCGGCGACGTTGCTGCTCGACCCATACTTTTCGCGGGTCCGCTTCAAGAACCGGCCATACGGCGCGCCCGACGCGGCCACGGTGCCCCGAGACCCGCGTCCGGTAGTGGACTATACCGAGGTACCGACCCACGACACCGGGACCGTCGACCGGCACGTCGCCCGCGCGGACTTCGTGCTCCTCTCGCACTCACACTTCAATCACGCGATGGACATGCCGCACATCGCGCGGAAGACCAGTGCGACGGTCATCGGAACCGAGAGCACTGCGAACATCGCGCGCGCCTCCGGCGTGCCCGACGCCCAGATCATCACGGCGCGCGGTGGCGAGGACTTCGAGTTCGATCGGGTGTCGATCAAGGTGATTCCGAGCCTGCACTCCGCGCTTTCGAACAAGCACTACTGGAGCTCGGCAGCCATCCCGCGGGATGTAAAGATGCCGCTCCGGCTCAAGGACTACGTCGAGGGTGGAACGCTCGCCTACATGGTGCGGATCGGGGGCCGGCAGCTCCTGCTCTTCGGCGGGATGAACTACATCGAGCGCGAGGTCGCCGGGCTGCGACCCGACGTCGCGCTGATCGCCGCCGCCAAGCCCCGACGGGAGATCCACGACTACACCGGACGCCTGCTCCGCGCGCTCGGCCGGCCGCGCATCGTCGTCGCGACGCACTGGGACAACCAGGGCCTGCCGTTTGGCGCGCCGCAGGACGAAGCGCGGGCCGAGGCTGACACGTTCGTCGCGGAGGTAAAGGCGGTCTCGCCGCGGACGCGCGTCGTCGTGCCTGCCCATTTCCAGACGATCGTACTGGACGGACGCGGCGCGCTGAAAAAATCGTAGCGCCGATTACTACGACATTATCAAGGCATCGAGCAAAAGCCCGACCCGGCCTGGGTGGGACAGTGGTGTTCTGTGGTGCCTGACGATGTCCTACTTTGGCTCCGGCCGGGCCTGCAGCCCTTAACTTAGCCCCACGTCGCGGGGCCAAGTTAGCCTACGCCGCAACGTGCCGACCAAAAGGAATGCGCCGCAAGCGGCACGGGAAAAAGAATGTCGGCACGTTGTCGTCCCGAAAGCAGGACATCTCCTCAGGCACATCCGCAGAAACGAAAAAGCCCGGCCACAAGGACCGGGCTTTTCCGTTTCATGGGTGCCTGACGATGTCCTACTTTCGCACGGAATACACCGTACTATCATCGGCGCTGAGGCGTTTCACGGCCCTGTTCGGAATGGGAAGGGGTGGGGCCACCTCGCCATGGTCGTCAGACGTAGCTCGTAAGCTCCTAGCTGTCAGCTATCAGCGTTCAGCTAAAAGCAAAGATCGGAAGAAGTAAAGTTGGGCGATCGTACCTGGCAAACCTTGTTCTACCTGAGCCTTAGCTGACAGCTGAGAGCTGACTGCTGATTGCTCAAGGTTATAGGATCAAGCCGCACGGGCAATTAGTACCGGTTAGCTCAAAGGATTACTCCTCTTACACATCCGGCCTATCAACGCGGTGGTCTTCCGCGACCCTTCAGGGGGATCAAGTCCCCGGGAAGTCTCATCTTGAGGCG
>JACPEF010000006.1 GCA_016183675.1 Betaproteobacteria bacterium | reverse complement strand
CTGCGCGCGCTGGCGGTCACGGGAGGCAAGCGATCCAATGCGCTGCCGGAGGTGCCGACCATCGCGGAGCAGGGCTTCCCCGGCGTGGAAGCGACCGCGTGGTACGGCATACTCGCGCCCGCCGGCACGCCCAAGCCGGTCGTCACGCGGCTCAACAGCGAGATCGTCAGGATTCTCAAACTCCCCGACGTCACCCAGAAGCTGGAAGGGCTGGGTTTCGAAATCGTCGGCTCCACCCCGGAACAGTTCGGCGCCTACATCCGAACCGAGATCAAGAAGTGGGAGAAGGTGGTCAAGGCTTCGGGCGCCAAGCCAGAATAGCGTTCCAAGTTCCAAATTCAAGGTTCAAAGTTGAAACCCCGAACATTGAACCCTGAACTCTGAACCCGGAACAGCCATCAGGCAGCACGATGGCTCACCACCTCAAGCACCTGCGCGCCGTGCGCGCAGCGTGCGGTACAATCCGGTCTTCCGATGCAGCACGACCCCCGCAGCGGCGCGCAGCTCACTCCCACCGCATCCCGTCGCCTTCAGCTCTACGAAATACTCGCCGTAATCGTCCTGTGGAACAGCGGTTACAAGGGCGCTCGCGTGCTCAATGTGCTCTACGCGCTGGAGCTCGGTGCCCAGCCCCTCGACACGGGCCTGCTGCTCGCCACGTACGGGGTCTTCCCGCTGCTGCTGGCCGTCCGTGCCGGGAAGATCGCGGACCGCTACGGCACGCGCCTCCCCATCACCGCCGGGCTGATCATCTCGGCGCTCGGCGTTTTGCTGCCTTTCCTGTGGCCTGTCTTCCCCGCCCTGTTCGTGGCCGCCGCGGTAACCGGGACCGGGTTCATCCTGGTGCAGGTTTCGATGCAGTCGTTCGCGGGCTCGCTCGGAAGCGGGCCGGAACGAATCCGCAACATCAACCTCTACGCCCTGGTCATTTCCACCGCCGACCTGATCGGCCCGATCCTGGCGGGCTTCTCGATCGACCAGTTCGGCCACGTGCGCACGTATCTGTGCCTCGGCGTGCTCAACGTGGCGTCGCTGTTCGGCCTGATCTACCTCTTCAACCGCATTCCGCGCGCCGCGCCGGCCGCGGCCGGCCGCGGCGAGCAGCGCATGACGGATCTCTTTCGCGACCGAAACCTGCGACGCGTCATTCTCACGAGCGGCATGATCATGACCGGGGTCGATCTCTTCCAGCTCTACATCCCGCTCTACGGGCACTCGATCGGCCTTCCAGCCGCGGCGATCGGCATGATCCTGGGCGCTTTCGCCGTGGCCGAGTTCGTGACCCGGACCCTGACGCCCGCCCTGGTACGCCGCTTTGGGGAGGAATCAACGCTGCTTTATGCCATGACCCTGGCCGCGGGGACGTTCTTCCTGATCCCGCTCTTCGACGCCGCCGTCGTGCTCGGGGTGATCTGCTTCCTGCTGGGCCTGGGAATGGGGCTGGGGCAGCCGCTTACCGTGATCCTCACGTACAACTACTCGCCGGCCGGGCGCACCGGCGAGGCCCTGGGCTTGAGGATCGCGGTCAACAACTCCATGCACGTCGTCGTTCCTGTGCTGTTCGGCGCCATCGGGTCCGCGGTCGGCCTCTCGCCGGTGTTCTGGCTCGGCTCGGCGATCCTCGCGTTGAGCGGCCTTGCGAGCCGCAAGCGCGTCAGCGCCTGAGCGGGAACGAGCCGCATGTCGATCCACGTCGTTTTCCTGATCGTGCTGTGCAACATGACGAGCTTTCGCGGCAGCAAGGTGCTGGTGACGCTGTTTGCGATCGAGCTGGGCGCGCCGCAGTTCTATATCGGCATCGTGATCGCCCTTTATTCTTTGTTTCCGTTGTTGCTCGCGCTTTACGCGGGCCGGCTCTCGGACCGGCTCGGGGTGCGCCCGCCGATGCTCGCCGGCTCCTTGGGCCTTGCGACCGGCCTGCTGCTGCCGTACCTCTCCCCCACGTTGCCGGCGCTCTATGCTTCCGCCGCATTGATCGGCGCGTCGCACGTGTTCTACAACGTGTCGGTGCAGAACCTCGTCGGCGCGCTCGACAGCGCGGAGGATCGCACCCGCAATTTCACCAACTACGCCCTGGTGATGGCGGTGGGCAGTCTTGCCGGGCCGCTGGTCGCGGGTTTCTCCATCGACCGTTTCGGGCACGCCACGACCTACCTTTATCTCGCCGCGCTGCCGCTCGTGCCGGCCGCGATCATCGCGTTCGCGCGCCGGCCCGGGCGTCAAGGGGGGACCAAGGGCCCGCACGAAGGCCACGCCGTGCACGCGGGCCAGCTCCTTTCCAACGCAGCGCTGCGCCGCACGCTGATCCTGAGCGCCATCATTCTCACCGGCACCGACCTGTTCCAGTTCTACATGCCGATCTACGGGCACGCCGCGGGACTGTCCGCGTCCGCCATCGGCATCGTGCTCGGCGCGTTCGCCGCCGCCGCCTTCGTGGTGCGCCTGGTCGTACCGGGGCTGGCGCGGCGCTGGAGCGCCGAGGCGGTGCTCGTGGGCTCGCTCTACGTGGGCGCGCTCGCCTACTTGATGTTTCCGTTGTTCGAGAGCGCGGTGCTTCTTGCGGCGACCGCTTTCGTGCTCGGGCTGGGTATGGGCTGCGGCCAGCCGCTCACGCTCACGCTGATCTACAGCCGCGCGCCCGAGGGGCGCTCGGGCGAGGCGCTCGGCCTGCGCTTGACGATCAACAACTTCATGCACATCGCGGTGCCGCTCGCGTTCGGCACCATCGGTTCCGCGTTCGGGGTCGCGCCGGTGTTCCTGGCCAACGCGCTGATACTGGGAGCCGGCGGCGTTCTTACGCGGCGCGGCGAGCGGAGCCGGTAGTCCCCAGGACATATAGAATACGGGTCGAACCGGACGCCTGCGGCGCCGGTTCAACGCCGCGCGTTGGAGCGGATGCTCGCGCCGCTCAACGCGCGTCCGATTCAAGGGGACAGGAATGAAAATCGCGGTCATCGACGACTACCAGGACGCTTTCCGCAAGCTCGACTGCTACGCCAGGCTCAAGGGCCACGAAGTCATCGTTTATCACGACACGGAGAAGGACCCGGTGAAGCTCGCCGGGCGGCTCAAGGACGCCGAGATCGTGCTCCTCACGCAGCAGCGCTCGCGCTTTCCGCGCGCGCTGGTGGAACGCCTGCCGAAGCTCAAGCTGATCAGCCAGACCGGAGGCAACGTCGCCCACATTGACGTCGCCGCGTGCACCGAGCGCGGCGTGCTGGTCTCGGGCGCCGGTAGAGGCAGCTCCAACGCGACCGCGGAGCTCACCTGGGGCCTGATCCTGTCCGCGCTCCGTTCCATTCCCTACGAGGTGCAGCGCCTGAAGGAGGGGCACTGGCAGTCCACGTTGGGCGAGGGGCTCCAGGGCAAGGTGCTCGGCGTCTACGCGTACGGGAAGATCGGCAGCGTCGTGGCGCGCGTCGGCAAGGCGTTCGAGATGCGCGTTACGTGCTTTGGCCGCGAGGCATCGACCGCGCGCGCCCGCGAAGCGGGATTCGAGGTGGCCGGCAGCCGGGAAGAATTCTTCGCTTCGGCCGACGTCTTGACCCTGCACCTGCCGCTCAACGCGGAGACGCGTGGCATCGTCAAGCGGGCGGATCTTGCGCGCATGAAACCGACTGCGCTCATCGTGAATACGAGCCGTGCGCCGCTCATCGAGGAGGGCGCGCTGGTGGAAGCGCTCAAGCAGGGGCGGCCGGGGCGCGCCGCGGTGGATGTCTACGAGGACGAGCCGGTTTGAAGTGACGAGTGACCGGACAAGAGCGTAAGTTCGTGAGCGCGTGAGAGCGTGAGAGCGTGAGAGCGTGAGGGCGACAACTTCCGTGAGGGCGTGAGAGCGTGAGAGCGAAGCGGAACCAGTTCACGACTTTCCGATCTCCCGATCTCGCGACTTTACGACTCACGGCTTTTCTGGGCCGCCAAGACGCCAAGAAGACCGATCAACATTTGAACTGCCAAGACGCCAAGAAAAACTGGACAACAACCAAGCCGCGAATCAACGCCGGTGAAAACGGAAATTCCAGGAGGTGGACCGTGACTGCTGACACACGAAAGGCCCCCGGGAAGCTGAGTTGGTTGCCTGGTGCATCGGCTATTCTCGCGTTCATTGCGTGTAACGGCATGACTGTGATGGTGGCCATACTCTCCCTGTTGGGCGTAGCCATCGTCATTAACCCACACATTCAGGCAGCAGCGATCAGCCTATTTGCAGTGCTCACTCTGGGTTTCGTTTTTCTGGCCTATAGAAGACACCGCGTTCTCGGACCGTTGATTCTGTCGGTCTTCGGTGCGGGCCTGATCGTTGGGACGATGTACATTTCCTTCAGCAAGATCGTGGAGTCCGTCGGACTTTTGGGGTTAATTGTTTCGGCCGTATGGAGTTGGCGTGCCACCCAGACTCATGTTCGCTCGGCTGTCATCTCTTGACGCGGCTGGAATCGTTGATTTCTTGGCGTCTTGGCGGTTTCGAATTGCCGTGAGTCGTGAGTGGTGAGTCGTGAGTGGACTTGTTTTTTTATTTGTATCCTTCGTGTCCTTTGTGGTTCAGCTTTGGTTTTTATCGGCGTCCATCGGCGTCTAAATTGTTCTGATCTTCGGGGTTGATCTTATCCGTGTTTATCTGCGTGTATCTGCGGCTAATTATTGTCTCTAAGGGGGAGTGATGGCGAAGATGCGATGCGGGGTCGCCGCGGTCGAAGCGCTGCGCGCGGCGGGAGTCACCAAACTGTTCGGGCTGATGGGCTCGAGCACGCTCGAGATCTACGACGCCCTCTACGACCGCAAGGACATGCAGTACGTCGGCGTGCGCCACGAGAACTGCGGCACGCACATGGCGGATGCCTACGGGCGCGTCACGCAGACCCCGGGCCTTTTCATCTGCGGCCAGGCGGGCCCCGGTGTCGCCAACATGATGCTGGGGCTCGCGGCGGCGAAGATGGCGTATTCGCCGGTCGTGGTGATCGCGGGGCAGCCTTCGACGGAGCACCTCGGGCGCGACACTTTCCAGGAGCTCGACCAGCACACGCTGTTCCTGCCGGTCACCAAGCGAGTGATGACGGTCCCGCGTCCGGAGCGCATACCCGAGTTCATCCTCGAAGCGTTCCGTGTCGCCAACGCCGGGCGGCGCGGGCCGGTGGTATTGAACATACCGCGCGACCTGCTCAACCACCAGATCGACGTTTCTATCCCGCGCCCGAACGGACAACCCGAAGTCGCCGTCGGCGCAGCCGACCGCGCGACGCTGGAGAGAATCAGGGAATGGATACTGGCTGCCAGGACCCCGGTGATCCACGCCGGGGCGGGGATCAAATGGGGACGCGGCACGGCGAACCTCGTCAAGCTCGCCGAGAAGCTGCAGCTCCCGGTCACCAATTCGGCCGGCCACACCGACGTCATGCCGGTGGACCACCCGTTCAATTTTGGCGGCGTGGGCCCGCGCGGCAATCCGGTCGCGACCGCGTTGCTGCGTGAAGCCGACCTCATCCTCGCGCTCGGCACGCGGCTCGGTTTCAACACCACCCGGTTCAGCGACGAAATCGTCCCGCCCTCGGCGAAGATCGTGCAGGTGGACATCGATCCGCTCGCCATCGGCCGCTATTTCCCGGTCGCGCTCGGCATCGTCGGGGACGCCGGCGCGGTGGCCGGCGCGCTTGCTGACATGATGGAGGCGGTGCCGGCGGGCCGGGCGCCATGGAAGGCGCGCAACGAGAAATTCGCCAAGGATCGCCAGCAACTGCTGAGCAAGCGCGAGGCGGCCGGTGGCCGCGGGAGCAAGCCGCTGCATCCGGAAGCCATCTACGCCGAGCTGCGCAGGGTCGCGCCGCGCGATGCGCTGTTCGCGATCGATGCCGGCACCACCTGCTTGCAGGCGACCGACAAGCTGCCGTGCCGGACGGTGCCCGCGCTGATCGCGCCGCTGGACTGCGGCAACATCGGCTTCTCCTACGCGGCGGGACTGGGCGCAAAGGTCGCCGCGCCCGAGCGCACGGTGATTTCGCTGTCGGGAGACGGCAGCTTCGGCATGACGATGGGCGAGATGGCGACGGCGGTGATGCACGACATCGCGACGATCGCCATCGTGATGGACAACGGTACCTGGGGCTCCGAGATCGCCTACCAGCGCGACTTCTACAACCGGCGCTACATCGGGGCGCACGTGCTCTCGCCCCGCTTCGACGAGGTGATGAAGCTCACCGGCGGCGCCGGCTATTTCGTCACCGGGCCGGGCGAGACCGCCGACGCGGTGCGCCAGGCGATGAAGGACAACAAGCCGGCGGTGATCCACGCCAAGGTGGACCCCGAAGCGGTGGTGAGCTTCCGCACCGACGCCTTGATGAAACGGTGACGAAGTGACGCAGTGACGGAGTGACGAAAAGCGGGGATGATGCAGTGACGCAGTGACGGAGTGACGAAGTGACGGCGGCTCCGAAACGCGGAAGGCGGAGGGCAGATGGCGGAAGGCAGAAGGCAGAAGCAAGGGAGTCACTACCAAACCGTTTTTTCGTTCATCCTTCTGCCTTCATCCTTCATCCTTGAGGCGAAGCCGTCAGGT
>JACPEF010000114.1 GCA_016183675.1 Betaproteobacteria bacterium | reverse complement strand
TGCCCCCAGGAGGCGGCGCTGTAGCCGCATTCCTCCTTGAGCTCGCGCTGCGCCGTTGCGAGCGGCTCCTCGCCCTCGTCGATCTTGCCGGCCGGCACCTCGAGAAAGTGCCGCCCCAGCGGGTAGCGGTACTGCCGCACCAGCACCACCGTGTCGCGGTCGAGAAAAGGCAGCATCATCACCGCCCCGGGGTGCCGGATGTACTCGCGCCGCGCGTGCCTTCCGTCGGGCAGCCGCACCTCGTCCTCCAGCACGTGCAGGAGGTTCCCGCGATAAACGGTCTTCGAGCTGAACGTCCGCTCGGTGAAATCGGGTGTCTTGTCGGTCATGGCATGACTTCCGTGAATGGTGAACGGTGAACGGTGAACGGAAGCTTCCGCTCCCCACTGCTCACCACTCACCGCTTGCTGATTACCGCTTACGACTCTTTACAGCGACGCCTGGATCGAGCGGATGCAAAGCGCCATCAGCGGCTCGGGCAGGATGCCGAATAACAGCATCGCCAGTCCGTTCGCGCTCATCAGCACATGCACGTCGCCGCGCGGGGCGATCGGGGCGGTATCCGCCGGCGCGTCGAAGTACATGAGCTTCACCAGCCGCGCGTAGTAGAAGGCGCCGATCAGGGAGAACAGCACCGCGACCACGGCGAGCCAGACGTAGCCCGCGTTGATGACCGCCTGCAACACGATCAGCTTCGCGTAGAAACCCACCGTCGGCGGCACGCCCGCCATGGAGAACATCAGCAGCAGCATCACGAATGCGTACCACGGGTTGCGCGCGCCGAGCCCCTTGAAGTCCTCGAGGTCCTCCGCCTCGAAGCCGCCGCGCGAGAGCAGCATGATCATGCCGAAGGCGCCCAGGTTCATGAGCACGTAGACCACGACGTAGAACATGCCCGCGCTGTAGCCCACGAGGTTCCCGGAAAGGATGCCGAGCAGCAGGAAGCCCATGTGGCCGATGGTCGAATAGGCCAGCATGCGCTTGAGGTTGGTCTGGGCGATCGCGGTGACGTTGCCGATGGCGAGCGAGGCGACCGCCATCACGATCAGCATCCGCTGCCACTCCTCCACCAGCTGCTCCGCCCCCAGCCCCTGCGCGAGCAGCCGCATGATGAAGGCGAAAGCGGCGAGCTTCGGCGCCGAGCCGATGAACACCGTCACCGCGGTGGGCGCGCCGTGGTAGACGTCCGGCACCCACATATGGAACGGCACCGCGCCGAGCTTGAAGCCCAGGCCCGCGACGACGAACACCAGCGCGAACACCAGCACCACGTCCTTCGCGCCGAGCCCCGCGATGATCTCGGCGAGCCGCGTGATCTCGAGCGTGCCGGTCGCCCCGTAGAGCATGGACATGCCGTAGAGCAGCATGCCGGAGGCAAGGGCGCCGAGCACGAAGTACTTCATCGCCGCCTCGGTCGCCACGGCGGAATCGCGCTGCAGCGCCACCATCGAGTAGAGCGAGAGCGCGAGCAGCTCCAGCCCGAGGTAGAGCGTGAGCAGGTGGTTCGCCGAGATCATCACCATCATGCCGAGCGTGGCGAACAGCGCCAGCACGAAGAATTCGCCGCGGAACATGGCGCGCGCGGCGATGTAGGCGCGCGAGTAGACGAGCAGCACCATCACCGCGATGTAGACGAGGAGCTTCAGCACGTCCGACATCAGATCGTCCACGAACATGCCGCTGAAGGTGTACGCCGGCTCCGCCGTGGAGGTGAGAAAGGTGGTCGCGAGCGCGCCAGCGAGCGCGATCTGGGTGAGCGCGTAGGTGACCACGCGGTGCTCGTCGCTCACGAAGAGATCCACGACCAGGATGACGCACGCCATCGCGAGCAGGAACAGCTCGGGATAGGCGGGCAGCAGCGGCGTAATGAATTGCATGCTGACTCGTTTCTTCGCTAACAGCGCGTAATAGAAAGACGCAAAACCATTGAGCCGCCGATGGACGCCGATAACATCAACCCCGTGAACGTTTGAGATTTATGGATTTTCATCGGCGTCTATCTGCGTTTATCTGCGGCTAACGTTTGTTGATCTTTTACGGATTCTAGGGCAGCTTGCTCTGCGTCACGTGGTTGAGCAGGTCGTTGACCGAGGCATGCAGCACCTCGGCGAACGGGTTGGGCCACACGCCCATCACCAGCACCGCCAGCGCGAGCAGCCCCAGGACCAGGAACTCGCGCGCGCCCAGGTCCGAGAGCGCGGCGACGTGACGGTTCGCCACGGCGCCGAAGATCACGCGCTTGTACATCCAGAGCGTATAGGCCGCGCCGAAAACCAGCGTGGTCGCCGCCGCGGCCGCGTACCAGAAGTTGACCTTGACCGCGCCCACGATCACCATGAATTCGCCGACGAACCCGCTCGTGCCGGGAAGCCCGGAATTCGCCATCGCGAACAGCATGAACAGCGCCGCGAACACGGGCATGGTGTTCACGACCCCGCCGTAGTCGGCGATCATCCGCGAATGCACGCGGTCGTAGAGCACGCCCACGCAGAGGAACAGCGCGCCCGAGATGAAGCCGTGCGAGATCATCTGGATCACCGCGCCCTCCATTCCGTGCGCGTTGAAGATGAAGATGCCGAGCGTGACGAAGCCCATGTGCGAGATCGAGGAGTACGCGATCAGCTTCTTCATGTCGGCCTGCACCAGCGCGACCAGCCCGATGTACACCACGGCGATCAGCGACAGCGCGATGACGACGCCCGCGAGCGCGTGGCTCGCGTCGGGCACGATGGGCAGGGAGAGCCGGATGAACCCGTAGGCGCCGAGCTTCAGCATGATGGCGGCGAGCACCACCGAGCCGCCGGTAGGCGCTTCCACGTGCGCGTCCGGCAGCCAGGTGTGAAGCGGCCACATCGGCACCTTGACCGCGAACGACATGAAGAACGCGATGAAGATCAGGATCTGCGCCGTGAGCGGGAGCGGCAACTGGTAGTAGTCGAGCAGCGAGAAGCTGCCGTCGGACACGTTATAGAGGTAGATCAGCGCGACCAGCAACAGCAGCGATCCCATCAGGGTGTAGAGGAAGAACTTGACCGCTGCGTAGACCCGGTTCGGCCCGCCCCATACCCCGATGATGATGAACATCGGGATCAGCGTCGCTTCGAAGAACACGTAGAACAGCAGCGCATCCAGCGCCGAGAAGACCCCGTTCATGAAGCCCGACAGGAACAGGAACGCCGCCAAGTACTGGGCGATGCGCGTCCGGATCACCTCCCAGCCGGCGAGCACCACCAGCACCGTGGTGAAGCTGTTGAGCAGGATCAGCAGCAGCGAGACGCCGTCGATGCCGAGATGGTAGTTGACGTTGAAGCTTTCGATCCACGGGGCGAGTTCCTCGAACTGGAAGCCGCTCGCGAGCGGGTCGAACCGCGCGTAGAGCGGCAGCGTCACCACGAAGCCGAGCACGGAGCCGGCGAGCGCGATCAGCCGCGCGGCCGGGGCGTTGCGATCCGGGCCGGTGGCGAGCACCAGGACCCCGGCGAGGATCGGGATCCAGATGGCGAGCGAGAGCAGCGGGAAGCCGAGCAGCATCGGGCGGTCAGGTCACGAAGATCATCGTCAGCAGGACCAGGATCCCGATGATCATGGCGAACGCGTAGTGGTAGATGAACCCCGACTGCAGGAAGCGGATGACGGCGGCGAACCAGGCCACTGCGCGCGCCGAGCCGTCCACGAACACGCCGTCGATCACCGCCACGTCGCCGCCCTTCCACAACCCGGTGCCGAAACGCACCGCGCCGTCGCCGAACAGCCACTGGTAGGCCTCGTCGAAGCCGTACTTGCGCTCGAGCACGGTGTAGAGGAGCCCCGCTCTTTCCTTGATGGCGTCCGGCAGGTCGGGACGCCTGAGGTAGAGGTACCAGGCGGTCGCGATGCCGGCGAGCGCAAACCAGAAAGGAAGCGTCGCGACGGCGTGCTCCATCATTGCGATGACGCCGTGGAAGTCCCTGCCCATCTGCGCCAGAACGTCGTGACCGGGCGCGACCACGATCGAATCACCGAAGTAGCCGCCGAACAGCACGGGCCCGATCCCGTAGCCGGCCAGGATCGAGGGAATGGCGAGCAGCACCAGCGGCACGGTCACCACCGCGGGTGATTCGTGCGGCGCATGTCCATGCTCGCCGTGAGCGCCTTTTCCGGGACCGTGGAAGCGCTCCGCGCCGTGGAAGGTCATGAAGAGCAGCCGGAAGGTGTAGAGCGCGGTCACGAACACCGTGGAGGCCAGCGCGAAATAGGCGATGCCGGCGCCCGGCAGCCGCGACAGGTGCACCGCCTCGATGATCGCGTCCTTGGAGAAGAAGCCGGCGAAGCCCGGGATGCCCACGCTCGCCACCGCGCCGATCAGCGTGGTCCAGTAGGTGATCGGCATGTGCTTGCGCAACCCGCCCATGCGCCGCATGTCCTGCTCGTGGTGCAGCGCGATGATCACCGAGCCCGCGCCGAGGAACAGCAGCGCCTTGAAGAAGGCGTGGGTCACGAGGTGGAAGATGCCGGCGGCGTAGGCCGAGGCGCCGAGCGCGACCGTCATGTAGCCGAGCTGCGAGAGCGTCGAATACGCGACCACGCGCTTGATGTCGTTCTGCACGATCGCGACGAGCGCCATGAAAAGGCCCGTGATCGCGCCGATCACCATCACCACCGAGAGCGCGGTCTCCGAGAGCTCGTAGAGCGGCGACATGCGCGCCACCATGAAGATGCCCGCGGTCACCATGGTCGCGGCGTGGATCAGCGCGGAGATCGGCGTGGGGCCTTCCATCGAGTCGGGCAGCCACACGTGCAGCGGGAACTGCGCGCTCTTGCCCATGGCGCCCATGAACAGCAGGATGCAGATCACGGTCATCAGCGACCACGTGGCCCCGGGCAGCACCTCGATGGTGTTGCCGGCGAGGCTCCGCGCGTTTGCGAACACCGCCACGTAGTCGAGCGTGCCGAAGTACATCAGGATCACCGCGATGCCCACCAGGAAACCGAAGTCACCCACCCGGTTCGCGAGGAACGCCTTGAGCTGGGCGTAGATCGCGGTGGGGCGCGTGTACCAGAATCCGATCAGCAGGTACGACATCAGCCCCACTCCTTCCCAGCCGAAAAACAACTGCAGGAAGTTGTTGGAGGCCACCAGCACCAGCATGAAGAACGTGAACAGCGAGATGTAGCTGAAGAAGCGCTGGTAGCCCGGGTCGTCCGCCATGTAGCCGATGGTGTACACGTGCACCATCAGCGAGACGAACGAGACCACCAGCATCATCAAAGCGGAGAGCCGGTCGATCAGGAAACCGACCTCGAAGCGCGTGTTGCCAGACGCGAGCCAGGTATAGACCGACACGTTGTCGGTCGCCCCGTCGAGCACGTCCAAAAACACCACGGCGGAGGCGAGGGTCGAAATCACCATCCCGACGATGGTGACGCGGTGCGCGCCGCGGCGCCCGATCGCCCAGCCGAACAGGCCGGCGATGATGGCGCCTGCGAGCGGCGCCAACGGGATTACCAGATAAAGCAGCTGCATCCGGGTCATTGCTCGACGCCAGTTTTGAATGTTGAGTATTGAGTGTTAAGTTTCATCGCAACGTTCGCCGCCGGTAGCTTGTCGTTAACTCAACACTCGAAATTCAAAACTAAACACTGTTTTTCTCATCCTTTAAGGCTGTCCAGGTCCTCGATGTTGATCGTGTTCAAATTGCGGAACAGCGCCACCAGGATCGCGAGCCCGATCGCGGATTCCGCGGCGGCGACCGTCAGGATGAAGAACACGAATACCTGGCCCGACGGATCATCGAGAAAGTGCGAGAACGCAACGAAGTTCAGGTTGACCGCGAGCAGCATCAGCTCGATCGCCATCAGCAGCACGATCAGGTTCTTGCGGTTGAGGAAGACGCCGATCACCGCGATCGCGAACAGGATCGCGCCCAGCACCAGGTAATGCGACAGCGAAACCATTCTTCTCCTTGTTCGAGGGGCTAGGGGCTAGAGGCTAGGGGCTAATCCAAACCCCGTCGCTGCCCGTCTCCGCTAGTCCCTACTCCCCGGTCCCTACTTCCCGGTCCCTAGCCCCTAGTCCCTAGTCGCTAGCCCCTAGTCCCGCTTCTCCGAAGGCATGGACACAATGCGCACGCGGTCCTCGCGCCGCACGCTCGTCTGCCTGGCGGGATCCTGATGCTTCGTCTGCTTGCGCCGGCGCAGCGTGAGCGCGATCGCCGCCACGATCGCCACCAGCAGGATGACCGCTGCGATTTCGAACGGATACACGTACTCCGTGTAAACGAGGCGCCCCAGCTCCTTGGTGTTGCTGTAGCCCGCCGGCAGCGGCGGGGGCGCCGGCGCCCCGGCGAAGCCGGCGTATTGCCCGCCCAGCACGAGCACCATCTCGGCCACCAGCAGCAGCGCCACCAGGGCGCCCAGCGGCAGGTAGTTCCAGAACCCCTCGCGCAGCCGCGCCATGTTGATGTCGAGCATCATCACCACGAACAGGAACAGGACCATCACGGCGCCGACGTAGACCAGCACCAGCGCGACGGCGAGGAACTCGGCCTGCAGCTGCACCCAGATCGCCGCGGAGGTGAAGAACGCCAGCACCAGCAGGAGCGCGGCATGCACCGGATTGCGCGCCGTGATCACACCCAATGCCGCGAGGATCAGGATCGTCGAGAAGAAGTAGAAGACGAATTCGTTAAAAGTCATAAATTCTTCACCACAGAGGCACAGAGGCGCGGAGAGGTATTGATCAATTCAATGGCTTTCTCTGTGTCTCTGTGTCTCTGTGGTTGCTTTTCACCTGTACGCCGCGTCTTCGGCGCGGTCCTTGGCGATCTGCTCCTCGTAGAGATCGCCGACCGCGAGCAGCATCGGCTTGGTGTAGATGAGGTCCCCGCGTTTCTCGCCGTGATACTCCAGGATGCGCGTCTCGACGATGGAATCCACCGGGCACGATTCCTCGCAGAAGCCGCAGAAGATGCACTTGGTGAGGTCGATGTCGTAGCGCGTGGTGCGGCGCGTGCCGTCGTCGCGCTGCTCGGACTCGATGGTGATGGCGAGCGCCGGGCACACCGCCTCGCACAGCTTGCACGCGATGCAGCGTTCCTCGCCGTTGGGATAGCGCCGCAGCGCATGCAGCCCCCGGAAGCGCGGGCTCATCGGCGTTTTCTCTTCGGGATACTGCACCGTGATCTTGCGCGAGAACAGGTGCCGGCCGGTGAGCATCATGCCCTTCAGCAGCTCGAAGAGGAGGAAGGTCCGGAAGAAATGGCGCAGGCGCTCGATCATCACTTCCACCAGACCCACAGCGGCGTCTGCATCCAGGCGCCGAGGACCACGATCCACCCTATCGTCACCGGCAGGAACACCTTCCAGCCCAGCCGCATGATCTGGTCATAGCGGTAGCGCGGGAAGGTCGCGCGGAACCACAGGAAGCAGAATAGGACGAAGGACACCTTGGCAGCGAGCCAGGGAAAGCCGTCGGCCGCGAGCCAGGGGGCGCCCAGCGAGTTCGCCAACGCATCCGGCACGGGCGAGAGCCAGCCGCCGAGGAACATGATCGAGGCCAGCGTCGCGATGAGGATCATGTTCGCGTACTCGGCGAGGAAGAAAACCGCGAACGCCATGCCCGAGTACTCGACGTGGAAGCCTGCGACGATCTCCGATTCGCCCTCGGCGACGTCGAAGGGCAAGCGGTTAGTCTCGGCCACGCCGGAGATGACGTAGACCAGGAAGATCGGGAACAGCGGGATCCAGAACCAGTTGAGGAAACCCCAGTTGCCCTGCTGCAGCCGCACGCCCTCGCCCAGGTTCAGGCTCTGCGCGGCCATCAGCACGCACACCAGCGCAAACCCCATCGCGAGCTCGTACGACACCATCTGCGCCGCGGAGCGCAGCGCCCCGAGGAACGCGTACTTGGAGTTCGAGGCCCAGCCGGCGATGATGATGCCGTACACCCCCATCCCGGTTATCGCCATGATGTAGAGCAGCCCGGCGTCGATATCGGCCAGCACGAGCGTCGGACTGAACGGGATCACCGCCCACGCCGCCATCGCCGGCATGATGGCCATGATCGGCGCCAGCACGAACAGGGCGGTGTTGGCGCCGGTCGGGACGATGATCTCCTTGACCAGGAGCTTCAAGCCGTCGGCAATCGGCTGGCCCCACCCGCGGAGCCACGGGATGCCGAAGAAAGTCACGCGGTTCGGCCCGAGACGCACCTGCATGTAGCCGATTACCTTGCGCTCCGCCAGGGTGAGGTACGCAACGCAAAGCAGCAGCGGCAGGACGATGGCGACGATCTTCACCAGCGTCCACACGGCCGGCCAGGTCGGCCCGAACAAGTTCTGGAAGAAATCCATCGCTTAAACCACCATCCACTGCTGCGCGGGCACGCGCTGCACGCTCAGCTCGCCGAACATCCCCCCCAGCATCGCCGTCTCGGGGCGGGCCGCCGCCAGCCGGATGCAGTCCGCCGGCAGCCGGTCGTCCACTGCGGCAAATACCAGCGCTTCACCACCGCCCTGACGCACCCGGACCCGGTCACCATCGCGCAGGCCCAGCCTTTCAAACAGAGTGCGATTCATCGAGGCGACCGGCGGCCGGGCGTCACGTGTCTGCTGCAGCGCGCGCGCGCGGCGCACGATGGCGTCGGCGGCGTAGAGCGGGACTTCCGCGATGCGTTCGAGCCCCGAGTCCCGAGTCCCGGAAATGGAATCGAGCACCGCAAAGCGCAGACGATTGTCGAGCTCGGCTGAAACGTCACCGCTGCCCAACGCTTCGCGCCTTATCTCTTCGGCGCTGTCGTAATCGAACCCTTCCAGGCCGAGCAGGTTGCCGAGCACGCGCAGCACCTTCCACGCCGGTCGCGTCTCGCCGAGCGGCCGGACCACGCCCTGGAAGCTCTGTACCGTGCCCTCGGTGTTGACGAAGGTGCCGGCGGTTTCGGTAAACGGCGCGATCGGCAGCAGCACGTGCGCGTATTCCAGTGCCCGATGCTGGTACGGGCTCAGCGCGACCACCAGCTCCGCGGATTTCATCGCCGCCACCGCCTGCTGCGGATCATGCGTGTCGAGCTCGGCTTCAACGCCGAGCAGCAGATAAGCCTTGCGCGGCTGCGAGAGCATCTGCGCCGCGCTCATGCTCGCAGGCGTTCCGCCGAACGGCACCGCGCCCGCGAGGTAGCCGCCGACGCTGTTGGCGGCCTCGCCCAGGAACCCGAACTTTGCCCCGAGCAGGCCCGCGAGCTCCTGCGCGAACGCGTGCAGTCGCGCCGCCTGCGGATGGTGTTGCGCGAGGTTACCCAGGAATACCGCGGCGTTCTTGCCGGATGCGAGGCTCGCGGCGATGCGCTGCGCCTCTTCCGACACGGTCACCCGTTCGAGCGCGCCGCGAAGCGATTCCGGCACGGCCACGGCCTTCGCCTGCGCCGCCGCCTTCACCACCTGCGCCAACATGCCGCCCACGGCGCTCGGGGCGACGATCGCCCGGTTCGCGACCGGCATCAGCAGATCGCCGTCGAACGGATTGATGAGATTGAGCTGCATGCCGCGCTTGGCCGCCTGGCGCAGGCGGTGCGCGATGAGCGGATGGTCCTTGGTGAGCGCGCTGCCGATCACGAGCACGCGGTCGAGCTTGCCCAGCTCCGCGATTTTCATGCCGAGCCAGGGCGCCCCCGCCGTTCTGCCGTCGGCGCTGAAATCAGACTGCCGCGGACGGAAGTCCACGTTGCCCGAGCCCAGGCCGCGCGTGAGCTTGGCGAGCAGGTAGAGCTCCTCGAGCGTCTGGTGCGGCGTGGCGAGCGCGCCGATCGCGGCCGCGCCGTGCTGCTCCTTGACGCGCTTGAGCTCCCCGGCGATGCATTCCAGCGCCGCCTGCCATTCCGCTTCCCGCCACGCCCCGCCCCGCTTGAGCATCGGCTTCACGAGGCGCTGCTCGGAATTGAGCCCTTCGTAGGAAAACCGGTCCTTGTCCGAGAGCCAGCACTCGTTGATCGCCTCGTTCTCGCGCGGCAGCACCCGCATCACGCGGTTCTGCTTGATCTGCACGGTGAGATTGGAGCCGAGGCCGCAGTGCGGGCTGACGGAGGCTTTCCGCGTAAGCTCCCAGGTGCGCGCGGTGAAGCGGAAGGGCTTCGAGGTGAGCGCCCCGACGGGGCAGAGATCGATCACGTTGCCGGAGAGCTGGGAATCCACCGTCTTGCCGACGAAGGTGATGATCTCGGCGTGCTCGCCGCGGCCGATCATGCCGAGCTCCATGATGCCGGCGATCTCCTGTCCGAAGCGCACGCAGCGCGTGCAGTGGATGCAGCGCGTCATGTCGGTCGCGATCAGCGAGCCGAGGTTCTTGTCGGTCACCACGCGCTTCGGCTCCTCGTAGCGCGAGCCGCTCGCGCCGTAGCCGACCGCCAGGTCCTGCAGCTGGCACTCGCCGCCCGTCGCAGATGGGGCAATCGAGCGGATGGTTGATGAGCAGGAATTCCATCACGCCCTTCTGCGCGGCTACCGCCTGCTCCGAGTGCGTGAAGACCTTCATGCCGTTGGTGACGGGGGTAGCGCACGCCGGCAGGGGCTTCGGCGCCTTCTCCACCTGCACGAGGCACATGCGGCAGTTGGCCGCGATCGAAAGCTTACGGTGATAGCAGAAATGCGGGACGTAGATGCCCGCCTGGTTGGTCGCATCCATGATCGTCGCGCCTTCCGCGACCTCCATCCGCTTGCCGTCGATTTCGATCCCTAGCATCGTCCCGTCACTTCGTCACTTCGTCACTTCGTCACTTCGTCACTGTGTCACTCACAGGTAGTCCGGCACCAGGCACTCCTTGTGCTCGATGTGGTGCCGGAACTCGTCGCGGAAGTGTTTGATGAAGCTCTTGACCGGCAGCGCCGCCGCGTCGCCCAGCGCGCAGATCGTGCGGCCGGCGATGTTGTCGGAGACGTTGTTCAGCAGCTCGAGGTCTTCGGACCTGCCCTTGCCGTGCTCGATCCGGTCCACCATGCGGTAGAGCCAACCGGTGCCCTCGCGGCAGGGCGTGCACTGGCCGCAGGATTCCTCGAAGTAGAAATAGGACAGCCGCAGCAGGCACCGCACCATGCAGCGGGTCTCATCCATGATGATGACCGCGCCCGAGCCGAGCATGGAGCCGGCCTTGGCGATCGAGTCGTAGTCCATGTCGGTCTTCATCATGATGTCCGCGGGCAGCACCGGCATCGAGGAGCCGCCCGGGATGCAGGCCTTAAGCCTGCGCCCGCGTCTCATTCCGCCCGCCATCTCCAGCAGCTTCGCGAACGGCGTGCCGAGCCTGACCTCGAAATTGCCCGGCCGCTCGACATCACCCGAGACCGAGAAGATCTTGGTGCCGCCGTTGTTGGGCTGGCCGAGGTTGAGGAATGCTTCGCCGCCATTCAGGATAATCCACGGCACCGCAGCAAAGGTCTCGGTGTTGTTGATGGTGGTGGGCTTGCCGTAGAGCCCGTAGCTCGCCGGGAACGGCGGCTTGAAGCGCGGCATGCCCTTCTTGCCCTCAAGCGATTCGAGCAGGCCGGTCTCCTCGCCGCAGATGTAGGCGCCCCAGCCGTGATGGTTGTAGAGCTCGAAGCTGAAATCCGAGCCGAGGATGTTCCTGCCGAGATAGCCCGCCGCGCGCGCCTCCGCCAGCGCCTCCTCGCAGCGTTCGTAGACCTCCCAGATCTCGCCGTGGATGTAGTTGTAGCCGACCGGCGTCCCCATCGCGTAGCCGGCAATCGCCATGCCTTCGATCACGATGTGCGGGTTATAGCGCAGCAGGTCGCGGTCTTTGAAGGTCCCCGGCTCGCCTTCGTCCGAGTTGCACACCAGGTATTTGCTCCCCGGGAACTGGCGCGGCATGAAGCTCCATTTGAGCCCGGTGGGGAAGCCCGCCCCTCCGCGCCCGCGCAGCGCCGATTTCTTGACCTCCGCGATGATCTGCTCGGGCGGGATCTTCTCGGCGAGGATCTTCCTGAGCGCCTCGTAGCCGCCGCGCGCCTCGTAGTCCTTGAGCCGCCAGTTGAGCCCCGTCAGCCCCTGGAGGATGATCGCCTCGGGGCCGAACAGATCGGTCGCAAACGGAGGAACGGGCAGTCCCATCAGTTCAAATCCTTCAACAATGCGTCCAGCCTGTCGGGCGTCATCGCGCAGAGCATCCGCTTGTTGTTGAGCAGCAGCACCGGCGCATCCCCGCACGCGCCGAAGCACTCGCCTTCCTTGAGCGTGAACAGGCCGTCGGCCGTGGTCTCATCGAAGCCGATGCCGAGCTTCTTCCTCAAATGCTCGGCGGCGACGTTCGCCCCCTGAAGCGCGCACGGCAGATTGGTGCAGATCGCGAGCTTGTACTTGCCGACAGGCTTGAGGTCGTACATGGTGTAAAAAGAGGCGGCCTCGTAGACCGCGATCGGCGGCATGCCGAGATACCGGGCGACGAAGTCCATGGTTTCGGTCGAGAGCCAGCCCTTCTCGTCCTGCGCGATGGTGAGCGCCGCCATCACCGCCGACTGCCGCTCGCCGAGCGGATACTTGGCGATCGCCGCGTCGATCCTGGCGAGCGCCTCGGGCGACAGGATCATCGGCGCGTTCATGGTTTGACCATCGTCGAAATCTCACCACAGAGACACAGAGGCACGGAGAAATTCATTTTCATATCCGGTTCACTCTGTGTCTCTGTGCCTCTGTGGTTCAAGTCTCATCTGTCGATTTCTCCGAACACGATGTCCTGCGTGCCGATGATCGCGACGACGTCGGCGATCATGTGGCCGCGCGCCATCTCGTCGAGCGCAGCCAGGTGCGGGAAACTCGGCGCGCGGACCTTCAGGCGGTACGGCATGTTGGCACCGTCGGAGACGAGGTAGATGCCGAACTCGCCCTTCGGCGCCTCCACCGCAGCGTACGCTTCGCCCGCCGGCACGTGCATGCCCTCGCTGAAGAGCTTGAAATGGTGGATCAGCTCTTCCATGTTGCTCTTCATCGCCACGCGCGAAGGCGGTGCCACCTTGTAGTTGTCCACCATCACCGGCCCAGGGTTCCTGCGCAGCCAGTCGATGCACTGCTTCACGATCCGGTTCGACTGCCGCATCTCCTCGATCCGCACGAGGTAGCGGTCGTAGCAGTCGCCGTTCACCCCGACCGGGATGTCGAATTCCATCCGGTCGTAGATCTCGTACGGTTGCTTCTTCCGGAGGTCCCACTCCACCCCCGAGCCGCGCAGCATCGGACCGCTGAAGCCGAGCGCGATCGCGCGCTCGGGCGACACCACGCCGATGCCCACAGTGCGCTGCTTCCAGATGCGGTTGTCGGTGAGCAGCGTCTCGTAATCGTCAACGTATGTCGGGAAG
>JACPEF010000121.1 GCA_016183675.1 Betaproteobacteria bacterium | reverse complement strand
TCGAAGAAGCTGCCCACCGTGAACGTGAGGAAGCCGGTGAGCAGCAGAAAGATCACGAGGAACACGTAGGCGATGGGCGAGGTGAAGTAGCCGCCCAGCTCGCGCTTCACGATCGCGTTGATGTTGGCCCACGCATTCATTTCTTAGACTCAAGCCAAGAACAAGACTCAGCCGCAGATAAACGCGGATAAACACGGATGAAAGCTCCTGCTAACACTCTTTTCGGGTTTAATTTATCTGCGTTCGATCCCTCACCCCCGCCCCTCTCCCAAGCGGAGAGGGGAGGCTCGAGCTTGCCCTTCTCCCCTCGGGAGAAGGGGAAGGGATGAGGGTTGGCGTGTATCTGCGGTTTCATTTGTTTTTCAGTGTCCTTTGACCGTGTCGGGCAGCGTGATCGAGCGGAAGACCTCATCGAGTCTGCCCTCCTCGGTGTGCAGCTCGTCGAGCTCCCACTTCTGCTGCGCGGCGAGCTCCACCACGTCGCGCGTGAGGCCGCCGTTCGCCTTTGCCTTGTCGGGATAGACGCGCACTTCGACCACGCCGCCTTCGTCCTTGAGCACTTCCGTCTTCGCCGCGGTCCGGACCCGGGAAAGGCCGCCCGCGAGCGCGGCGGCGGAAACACCCTTCACCCGCACGGACACGGCGCCCGCGTTGGCGGCGCGCGCCTTCAATGCTTCCGGCGTGCCGTTGGCGACGATCCTGCCGCGGTCGATGATGATCACCCGCGAGCACGCCGCCTCGACCTCTTCCAGGATGTGGGTCGAGAAAATGATCGCCTTGTTCTCGCCCATGCGCCTGATGAGGTTGCGCACCTCGTGCTTCTGGTTCGGATCGAGCCCGTCGGTCGGCTCGTCCATGACGAGGATGTCCGGATCGTGTATCAGCGCCTGCGCGAGACCGGTGCGGTGCTTGTAGCCCTTGGACAGCGTGTCGATGTCCTGGTAGAGGACGTTCTCGAGGACGCAGAGCTCGACCACGCGGCTGACCGCTTTCTTGCGCGCCTCGCCGCGGAGGCCGCGCAGCTCGGCGGCGAAGTCGAGGAAACCCTGGACCGTCATGTCGCCGTAGGCCGGCGCGTTCTCCGGGAGGTAACCGATCAGGCGCTTCGCCGGCAGCGGGTCCTCGAGCATGTCGTGGCCGCCGACGCTGATCGTGCCCGAAGTCGGCGGGATAAATCCCGTCACCATGCGCATGGTGGTGGACTTGCCCGCGCCGTTCGGCCCGAGAAAGCCCAGCACTTCGCCGCGCTCGACGGTGAACGAGACGTCGTTCACCGCGAGCTTGGGGCCGAAGGCCTTCACCAGGTTTTCAACCTTGATCATGGCCCTCCTCCGGCGGCGGAGGGCAGGCCGTGCAACCGCCGCCGTCTTTTTCTACGCCCATAAGCATGAGTTCATATCCGGATTTTCAATCACCGGCCCGCGCGCAGCCGGCTGTCGCGCTGTTTGACCGGAAAAACCGCAAAGGTTCCACCCCGATCCGTCGGCTAATCCACTGTTTTTCGTTTATTTTCCGCGCGGCCGCGGAGAACCGCAACAAAAAAGGCCTGCCGACCCGCAGGCCCCTGTCGCCGCTGGTGCCGACAGTCTGACTCGAACAGACGACCTACCGCTTACAAGGCGGTTGCTCTACCACTGAGCTATGCCGGCATGGGGCGCCATTATAGACCGAGAAGGCGTGACCGGTGACCGGAGCAGCTAAGGATGAAGGCAGAAGTATGAAGGATGAATGAAAACCGGTGGACCTAAACCCGTCAAATCGGGAGATCGGGAGCTGGAACCCCCGGGAGATCGGGAAGTCGGGAGATCGGGAGCTGGAAAAGCCGGGAGATCGAAAGATCGGGAGATGGAAAGAGGGTCTTGTTTCGCCCTCTCGCGCTCACGCTCTCACGCCCTCACGGAATTTGTCGCTCTCCCGCTCTCGCGCCCTCCCGCCCTCACGGCCCTTGCCTTCTGCCTTCTGCCTTTCTCCCTCATCCCTCATCCTTCCAACTGCGGCCGCCCACTATAATTCACGGGGGCGAAGAGCAAAACGAGGAGGAGAGCATGACGGATGAGCGCCAGCCGGTCGGCGTGATCGGCACGGGATTGATGGGCACGGCCTGCGCGAAGCGTCTGCTTGGGGCGGGCTTCGCCGTGATGGGATACGACGTTCACGCCGGCAAGCTCAAGCAGCTCGAGGCGCTCGGCGCCGGCGTGGCGCGCTCGATTTCCGAAATCGCCCGCGGTTGCGGCCAGGTCGTCGTCACCGTCTTCAACACCGAGCAGGTGGAAGACGTGTTCGAGGGCCGCGACGGCCTCCTCGCCGCGCGGCCGAAGGGGTCGGCACCGCTCGTCGCGCTGTGCGTGAGCACCTGCGACCCCGACCGCATCGCGGCACTGGCCGCGCGCCTGGCGGCCGGCCGGCTACGGTTCGTCGAGTCACCCATATCGGGCACCAGCGAGCAGACGGCAAACGGCGAAGGTCTGGGCCTCATCGGCGGCGAGCGCGCGGCGGTGGATGAAGCGCGCGAGGTGCTCGATGCGATCTGCCCGCGCCGGCGCTATCTCGGCGCCGCGGGCAATGGCGGGCGCACCAAGCTCGCGATCAACCTCATCCTCGGCATCAACCGCGCGGCCCTCGCGGAGGGACTGGTGTTCGCCGAGCGCATGGGCCTGGATCCGGCGGCCTTTCTCGCGGTTGCGCGCGAGTCGGCCGCCTACTCTCAGATCATGGACGTCAAAGGGGCCAAGATGCTCGCGGGCGATTTCACCCCGCACGGGCATGTCACGCAGTCGCTCAAGGATTTCTCGCTCATCACCGAGCAGGCCGCGCGCCTGAAACAGCGGCTGCCGCTCGGCGAGACCTACGGCGAGCTGATGAAGGGCTGCATCGCGCACGGCGAGGGCGAGCTGGACAACAGCGCCGTGATCCGGGAGATACGCCGCCGCACCCTGGATAATGCGTGACGAGGTGACGAGGTGACGAGGTGACGAGAACCAACAGTTCCATCACTCGTACCGTCACTTCTTCACTGCGTCACTGCGTCACTTGATGACTTGCAGCTTGGGCTTGCCGCCGTTACCGTTTGGCGGCGACGGCTCGGGAGGAGACTTGCCGCCGTTCTCCTGCGCCGCTTCGCGCGGGAACATCAGCCCCTGCCCGTTCTCCTTCGCGAAGATGCCGGTCACCGCCTCGATCGGGATCGAGCACTCGCGCGAAACCCCGTTGAAGCGGGCGGCGAACTGGATGAGCTCGTTGCCGATCGTGAGC
>JACPEF010000124.1 GCA_016183675.1 Betaproteobacteria bacterium | reverse complement strand
GGATCAAACCCGTCGGGCAGGTCGTCGTCGCTTCGGCGGAAACCCAGAAGGAGCCTGTGAAAATCGTGGCGGCCGCGTCGCCGGCCGGCCGCGACGGACAGCAAATTTACCAGGCCGCTTGCGTCGTCTGCCACGGTGCCGGTATTGCCGGCGCGCCGAAGCTGGAAGACAAGGGCCAGTGGGCGAAGCGCATCGCCAAGGGCGTCGACACTCTCTACGCCAGCGCCATCAACGGGGTACAGGGAAGCGCGGGAGTGATGCCGGCCAAAGGTGGCAACGCGGCGCTGAGCAACGCCGAGGTCAAGGCGGCCGTCGACTACATCGTGGCACGTTCGAAATAACCGGCAGAAACCGAAGTACGCAGGCCAGGCCTCCGGCGCCACGGGCGGCGCCCGCTCCGGCGCCTCGGGCTATAAGTTGGAACGGCACTTTCCCGCTCCGCGCGCAACCCGTTTCGCGGCACGGGTCCTTGGCTATGCCGGGCAGACTCGCAATGCCGCTTAATGCCAATCCTGATGTATCGCAAACTCGTTCTTCTCGCGGCGTGCCTTGCCCTCGTGGCGATCGTGGTGGGCGCCTACGTGCGCCTGGAGGATGCCGGCCTCGGCTGCCCCGACTGGCCGGGCTGCTACGGGCAATTGATCGGCGTGCCCGAGCAGGCGCATGAAGTGGCTAAAGCCGAGCAGGCCTTTCCGGGCAAGTCGGTGGACGTCGGCCGCGCGCGGACGGAGATGTTCCACCGTTATCTCGCCGGCACGCTCGGTCTGCTGATTCTGGCAATCGCGGCGGTCGCCTGGCGTCGGCGCGGCGAGGTCGGGCATACGCCCCGGCTGGCCGCGGTGCTGGTATTGCTGGTGGGGTTCCAGGCGACGCTCGGCATGTGGACGGTGACCATGCTGCTCAAGCCCGCCATCGTCACGCTGCATCTGCTGGGCGGCATGGCGACGCTCGCGCTGCTGGCGTGGCTCGCCCTGCGCGAGATCGATCCACCCGTGGCGCCGGCGGCTCCAGCACGCGGGCTCCGGCACTGGGCCGCATTCGGGCTCGCGGTACTCGCTGCGCAGATCGCACTTGGCGGCTGGGTCAGCGCCAATTACGCAGCGCTCGCCTGTACCGATTTCCCGGCCTGTCACGGGCGGTGGCTGCCGGAGATGGATTTTGGCCACGCATTCCACGTGGTGCGCGAGCTGGGCGTCACCGCAGACGGCGCGCCGCTGTCGCAGGAAGCGCTCAACGCGATCCACTGGAGCCATCGCGTGGGGGCACTGGTGACGCTCGCCTATCTCGGCGGGCTTGCTGTCGGGGCGCTGCGGACGCCGGCGCTGCGCGTCCAGGGGGTGGTGCTGCTTGCGCTGCTTCTCGCCCAGGCGGGGCTTGGCATTGCCAACGTGCTCCTGCGCCTGCCGCTCGCGCTCGCGGCGGCTCACAACGCCGGCGCCGCGCTGTTGCTGGCGTCGCTGGTGATGCTAAACTTCACCCTCTTCAGAAGCGCAACGAGATCAAGCTAAATGCCTTCCAGCATTGCGGGCCTGACGTTCGCCTCCCGCTTCAGCCAGTTCTACCAGCTCACCAAGCCGCGGGTGGTGTCGCTCATCGTCTTCACGGCGGTGATCGGCATGTTCCTGGCGACGCCGGGCATGGTGCCGCTGCAGGCGCTCCTCGCGGGCACCCTCGGCATCGCGCTCACCGCGGGCGCGGCGGCGGCGGTCAACTGCCTGGTCGAGCAGAGGATCGACGCGCTGATGACGCGCACGCGCGCCCGGCCCCTGCCGCGCGGACAGGTGACGCCGCTGCAGGCGCTCATCTTCGCCGGCATCGTGGGCGGAGCGGGGCTCACCATTCTCTACCATTGGGTCAATGCGATCACCATGTGGCTGACGCTCGCCACGTTCGTTGGCTACGCCATCATCTACACCGTGGTTCTCAAGCCGATGACGCCGCACAACATCGTGATCGGCGGTGCCTCCGGCGCCATGCCGCCGGTGCTGGGCTGGACCGCCGTGACGGGCGAGATTGCCCCCGAGGCGCTGCTGCTGTTCCTCATCATCTTCGCGTGGACGCCGCCGCACTTCTGGGCGCTTGCCCTCTACCGCAAGCACGAGTACGCCAAGGCCGGCGTGCCGATGCTGCCGGTGACGCACGGCGACAGGTTCACGCGTCTCCACGTGCTGCTCTACACCGTGATCCTCACGGCGGTGACGCTGCTGCCGTTCGTCACCCGCATGAGCGGCGCGATCTACCTCGCAGCCGCAGTCGCGCTCGACGCCGTGTTCCTCTGCTACGCGGTGAGGATCTACGTCGCCTACAGCGACCGCCTCGCGCACCGCACCTTCCGCTATTCCATCGTCTACCTCGCTGCGCTGTTCGCGGCCTTGCTTGTCGACCACTACTTCCGCGTCCCGCTGTGACGGCGTGCGGCGCGGCGCGCCTCGCTTGAAACGCATTCTCGCTGCCGGCCTTATCGTGATGCTCGCGGCCGTGCTCGGCGGCTGCGGCGACCGGCCGGAAGCCCCCAAATTCAAGTTGACCGACGTCTCCGGCGTGGATTTCGGCAAGGAGCTCAACCTGACCGACCACAATGGCAAGCCACGCACGCTCGCGGATTTCCGCGGCAGGGTGGTGACGGTGTTCTTCGGCTTCACGCACTGCCCCGACGCCTGTCCCACGACGCTCGCCGAGATGGCGCAGGTGGTGCGCGAGCTCGGCCGTGACGGCGACAGGGTCCAGGTGCTGTTCGTGACCGTGGACCCGGAGCGCGATACGGCCGAGGTGCTGAGGCAGTATGTGCCTTCCTTCCATCCGGGCTTTCTCGGGCTCTACGGCGATGCCGAGGCGACCGCGCGGAGCGTGGATCACACCGCCGGCACATACATCTACGACCGCGCGGGGCGACTGCGGCTGTTCGCGCAGTACGGGCGAGGGGCAGCCGCGATGCTGCACGACATCCGCATCCTGCTGGCGTCTTAACCCGCGGGGCCGTCCATGGCCGTTCTCAGCGCTGACCAGGCCTTCCGCAGGGCCTACGACCGCTATCGCGCCGGGCGCGTTGGTGAAGCGGAAGAACTCTGCCGCGCGGCGCTCAAGGCCGAGCCGGGCCACGCGGACAGCGCCTATCTGCTGGCGCTGATCGCGGCGCGCAGCGGCAGGCACGCCGAAGCCGACGGCCTGCTCGCGCGCGCGGTCGAGCACCAGGCGTTCTCGATCACGCTGGATTATCCGGTGCCGTCCGCGCCGCGCCATTCAGCCGCGCCGCACGCCCGTCTCTACGCCCTGCTCGAACGCGGGGTCGCCGATTACCGCGGGCTGCTCCAGTCGTTCGCGCCGTTTGTCCCGGCGCTCGGCGCGATCCCGGCCGCGGCCGACGGCTCCGATGCGCCCCACTGGAACAACGCGTGGATCCCGGGCTTCGACGGTATCGCGCTCTATTGCCTCACCGCGCTCAAGCGGCCGCGGCGCTACATCGAGGTCGGCTCCGGCATTTCCACCCGCTTCGTGCGGCGGGCGATCCGCGATCACGACCTCGCGACCATCATCGTGTCAATCGATCCCGAACCGCGCGCCGAGGTGGACGCCTTGTGCGACGAAGTGATCCGGGCGCCGCTCGAGCGGAGCGACCTGGCGTTGTTCGACGGGCTCACCGCCGGGGACCTGTTGTTCGTCGACAGCTCGCACCGCTGCTTCACGGGGTCCGATGTGACGGTGTTTTTCACCGAGGTGCTGCCGGCGCTCGCGCCGGGCATCACGGTCGGCGTCCACGACGTGTTCCTGCCCTTCGACTATCCCGCGGAATGGGTCCCGCGCTATTACTCGGAGCAGTACCTCCTCGCATGTTATCTCCTTGCCGGTGGCGCGCGGTTCCGCGCGCGGCTGCCCGTGCACTTCGCGCTGGCGCACGCGGACTGCCGGGACGCCGTGGAGGCCCTCACGCCCGTCCTTCCCGCGGGCGCGCCGCACGGCGGCACTTCGTTCTGGCTGGAAACCGCGGCGAGGGCGTGATACGCGGCGCCCGCAAAAAAGCGAAAGCGCCGGGGGACCGGCGCTCTGCGCTGCAAACCGCTGGGCGCGTTACGCCGCTTGGTGGCCGATCACGCTCCTCATCCTGGAGAGCGCTTTCACCTCGATCTGCCGGATGCGCTCGGCCGAGACGCCGAACTCGCCGGCGAGATCGTGCAGCGTGGCCGGGTCCTTCTCGTTGAGCCAGCGCGCTTCGATGATACGGCGGCTGCGCGCGTCGAGGCTCTCGAGCGCCTGCTTCAGTCCCGCGCTGTTCAAGCGCGCGCGCTCCTCGTGCTCGAGGATGCGGCCGGGCTCGGCGTTTTCCGCGGCGAGATAGCTGATCGGGCTGTAGGCTTCATCCTCGTCCTCGCCAACGGGCTCGAGCGCGATGTCCTGGCCGGCGAGGCGCGTTTCCATCTCGACGACTTCGTCGGGCTTGACGCCGAGCTGCCTGGCGATGGCCTTCACGTCCTCGGTCCCGAGGCTGTCCAGGCTCCGCTTGAGGCTCCTCAGGTTGAAGAAGAGCTTGCGCTGCGCCTTGGTGGTCGCGACCTTGACGACGCGCCAGTTGCGCAGGATGAACTCGTGGATTTCGGCGCGGATCCAGTGCACGGCGAACGACACCAGCCGCACGCCGCGCTCCGGGTCGAAGCGCTTGACCGCTTTCATGAGCCCGATGTTGCCTTCCTGGATGAGGTCGGCCTGCGGCAGCCCGTACCCCGCGTAGCCGCGCGCGATCGAGACCACCACGCGCAGGTGCGAGAGCACCAGCTGCCGCGCCGCCTCGAGATCGCCTACGCGGCGGAAGCGGCGCGCGAACTCCGTCTCCTGCTCCTGGGTCAGGATCGGAAAGCTGTTCACCGTCTGGACATACGCCTCCAGACTGCCCGCGGCGGACGGGACGGGTAACGCGTAGCGGTTCATCAGATCCCCCTGTTGAACGAGTTTAGCAGTCTAGGCATGAGAGTGCCAGAACACATGGAAAGTTCCTTTGATTCATTGCCTTAAGGAGGACGGTGCGGCTCAAAACCGGCTCCAAATCAGGATCTTGGACAGACCCCGTCGAGCGACCTAACGCGGCTCGATCTGGGCAAGGTGCTGGTTGACCGACAGCCACGCCCCGAACCAGCCGAGCCACGCCGAAAAGACGAGCAGGCTCGTACTGTCCTCGGCGCTCAGGTGCTTGAGCTCGATGCGAGTGGCGTAGAGCTGCGCGAGCTCCGCCAGGCCGCCGTTCAGCAGGTGCAGGCCGATCCAGATGATGGCCCACGCGGCGAGCCCCCCGGCCAATCCCTGCAGCGCGCCGAAGTAGAGGAACGGCCGGCGGATGAAGGGATCCGTGGCGCCGATCAACTTGGCGACCTCGATTTCCTCGCGCCGGGTGAGGATCTGCAAGCGGATGGTGTTGAAGGTCACCGCCACCAGAGCGAACGCGAACAGCGTGGCGAGCAGCCCGACCGCCAGACGCGCGAGCCGCAATCCCGCCTCGAGGCGCCGCGCCCATGCCGCATCGAGCTGCACGTGGGAAACCTTGGGCCAGCGGCTCGCCTCGTCGCGCAGCTTTTCGAGCCCCTGTGGGGTGGCGTCGCGCGCCTGGACTACGAACGCGTCGGGTAACGGGTTCTGGGCGAGGCTGTCCACCACGTCGGCGAGCCCGGTGCTCGCCTTGAGCTCCTTGAGCGCCTGCTCGCGCGAAACGTAGCGCAGCTCGCGCACGCCCGGGTGCTGCCTGAGGCGCGCCTCGATTCCCTCCACCTCGGCGCGCCCGGCGTCGAGCGCGAGGAACACCGAGATTTGCGGGTCGGAGGCGAATGCCTGCGCGTAGCCCTGCAGGTTCGAGAGCGCGACGTAGAGGCTGGCCGGCAGCGCGAGCGCGATACCGATCACCCCGACGTTGAACAGCGTCGCCGCCGGGGCGCGCGCGAACCGCGCGAGCGTCGTGACGAAGGTGTCGAGGTGGTGCCAGAGCCACGCTCTCACGCGACGATCGCTCCTTCTTTGAGCGACAGCACGCGCGGCTTGAGGCGCTCCGCGAGCGCCTCGTCGTGGGTGGCGATCACCACAGTGACGCCCACCTGGTTGAACGACCTGAACAGCTCGCCGATGCCCGCGGCGTGGCCCGCATCGAGGTTGCCGGTCGGCTCGTCCGCGAGCAGGATCGCCGGCCGGTGCACGATGGCGCGCGCGATCGCGAGGCGCTGCTGCTCGCCGCCCGAGAGCGTCACCGGGCGGGCTTTTTCCTTGGCGAGCAATCCGACCTTGTCCAACGCGGCGCGCACGCGGCGCGCCGCCTCCCGGCGCTCGAAGCCGTTGATGTGCAGCGGAAGCATCACGTTCTCGAAAGCGGTGCGGTCGAACAGCAGCTTCTGGTCCTGGAAGACGAGGCCGAAGTTACGGCGGAGAAACGGGATGGCGCGCGCCCTCAGCGCGGACACGTTCTGACCGTTGACGATGACGCTGCCGCTCGAGGGCCGCTCGATCGCCGCCGCGAGCTTGAGCAGCGTGCTCTTGCCGGCCCCCGAGGGGCCGACGATGAAAACCATCTCGCCGGCCTCGACGGTGAACGTGATGTTTCTCAGCGCCTCCAGCCCGCCGGGGTAGCGCTTGTAGACGTGGCTGAACGAAATCATGCGGTTATCCGGGGGCGGAAGGGGTTAGTAAGCACTTACCGGGGCGGGATGGGAAGCCGCTTTTCGACCCAATCCGGGGCGCCCCCGGATCAACTGAACAGCGCCGCAACAAACTCCTCCGCGTCAAACGGCCGCAGGTCGTCCAGTCCCTCGCCGACGCCGACGAAGCGCACCGGGATCGGCCGCTCGCGCGCGATGGCAGCGATGACGCCGCCCTTGGCGGTGCCGTCGAGCTTGGTGAGCACGAGCCCGGTGACACCGAGCGCGGCGTCGAACGCCCGCACCTGCGCCAGCGCGTTCTGCCCGGTGTTCGCATCCAGCACCAGCAGCACTTCGTGCGGCGCTCCCGGCAGCGCCTTCGCGATGACGCGCTTCACCTTCTTGATCTCCTCCATCAGGTGCCGCTGCGTCGGCAGCCTCCCCGCGGTATCGGCGAGCACGATATGAGTGCCGCGAGCGAGCGCGGCGCTGACGGCATCGTAGATCACCGCTGCGGCATCACCGGACTGCTGCGTGATGACGGCGACGTTGTTGCGTTCGCCCCACGCGATCAGCTGCTCGCGCGCCGCGGCGCGGAAGGTGTCGCCCGCGGCGAGCAGCACCGAATTGCCGCGGCCCTGGAAGTAGTGCGCGAGCTTGCCGATCGAGGTGGTTTTGCCACTGCCGTTGACGCCCGCGATCATGATCACGAAAGGCTTGCGCGCATCCACCTTGAGCGGTACGGCGATCGGCGTAAGCAGGTCGAGCAGCGCCGCCTTCAGCGCTTGCTGGAGCCGGCCCGAATCGGTGATGTGCTCGCGCCGGGCGCGTGCGCGCAGGTCCTCCAGGAGATGGGCCGCGGCGGCGACCCCGACGTCGCCCGCGATGAGGGCGGTTTCGAGCTCTTCGTAAAATGCTTCATCGAGCGGCCGCGCCGTTCCGAACAGCGCGCCCAGGCGGCCGCCGAGTTGTTCCCGGGTTTTCGTAAGGCCCTGCCTGAGGCGCTCGAGCCAGCCGCCGCCGCTCCCCGGGGAGGGCTTCAGGAAACTTAACACGGGCTAGGAGTTTGTCGGACTTTGGTCCGCCAAACTCCTTTGGCAAAACCGCGTCCAAAGATGGAGGCGAAAAATACCCGATAATACGTCCTGGCTCATCTCTCTGTCCCTTGGCGGAAGCGGGTAAGGAGTCGTTGTGTCCATATCCAGCGCAGGTCCTGAGGCGGTTTTGCCTTAGGAATTCGCCGGGCCAAAGCCCGGCAAATTCCTAGGTGGTCGGCCCGCCGAATTTGGTTACAATTCTAGCTCAAACGTCCCGCTATGAGCTGATGTCCCTGCCAAACCTTCTTCTGCGCATCGCAATCGTTCTGATCGCGGCCGCGCTCGCCTTGCCGCCCGCCGTGGCGCTCGCGAGCACCGAGGAGCATCGCCTCGCCAACGGCCTGCGCGTCATCGTCAAGCCGGACCGGCGCGCGCCGGTGGCGGTGGTGGTGCTGTGGTACAAGGTCGGCAGCATGGACGAGACGAACGGGGCGACGGGCGTGGCGCACCTCCTCGAGCACATGATGTTCAAGGGGACGAAAACCGTGCCCCCCGGGGAGTTCTCCCGTATCATCGCCGCCGCCGGCGGGCGGGATAACGCCTTCACCAGCTACGACTACACCGGCTATTTCGAGGTCCTGCACAAATCACAGCTCGAGCTCGCGTTGAAGCTCGAGGCCGACCGCATGGCGAACCTCGTGCTCTCACCCGAGGAGTTCGCCAAGGAGATCAAGGTGGTGATGGAAGAGCGGCGCTACCGTACCGATGACCGGCCGCGCTCGCTCGTCTTCGAGCAGCTGATGGCCACCGCGCTCACCGCGCATCCGTACCGCAATCCCGTCATCGGCTGGATGAACGACCTGGAAAACATGCAGGTGGAGGACGCGCGCGAGTTCTACCGGCGCTGGTACGCGCCCGGCAACGCCGTGCTGGTGGTCGTGGGCGACGTCGATCCCCGGGGGGTGTTTGCGCTCGCCGAGAAGCATTTCGGATCCCTCCCCACGCGGTTGCTGCCGGAGCGCAAGCCGCAGGACGAGCCGCCGCAGTTGGGCGCGAAGCGCGTGACGGTCAAGGCGCCCGCGGAGCTCCCGTACGTGATGATGGCGTTCCGCGCGCCGCCGCTGCGCGACGCCGAGCGCGACTGGGAGCCGTATGCGCTCGAGATGCTGGCGGCGGTGCTCGACGGCAACGAGGCGGCGCGGCTCAACCGCACGCTGGTGCGCGAGGAGCGGCTGGCGAGCTCGGCCGATGCGAGCTATGACGGCGTTGCGCGTGGCCCCGGATTTTTCTACCTCAGCGCGAGCCCGACGCCGGGCCGCAGCGCGGCCGAGGTGGAGCAGGGCCTGCGCCGCGAGATGGCGAAGATCATCGACGAGGGCGTGACCGAGGAAGAGCTTAACCGGGTGAAGGCGCAAGCGGTCGCCGCCCACGTCTACCAGCGCGATTCGATGTTCTTCCAGGCGCGCCAGATCGGCGTGCTGGAGACGGCGGGCATCCCGCACCAGACGGTTGATCTGCAGCTCAGGAAGCTGCGCGAGGTAACCGCCGAGCAGGTGCGAGAGGTCGCCCGCAAGTACTTCAGCGACGATGCGCTCACCATCGTCTACCTCGACCCGCAGCCGCTGGCGGGCCGGCGGCCGGCGGCGCCTCCCGCGGGTTTGCGCCATGCGCAATAAAAGCGCCCACAGTAAAACGATTTGGAACCGCAGATAAACGCAGATGAACGCAGATAAAATCAAACAACAAGACGCTCTAGCCACAGAGATCACAGAGATCACAGAAAATTGAAGTGCATAACCTATTCGTGTCCGTCTTTCTCTGTGAACTCTGTGCCTTCTGTGGCTGATTTTTCGGGTTTCATCCGTGTTTATCTGCGTTTATCCCGTTCCAATGTCCGTTTTCCGGGCGTGTCGCGGACCATTAATCATCAGGAGCTTGCAGAAGTCATTGGAACGGGATTTATCTGCGGCTAAATATCGTTTTCGGTTTTTACGGTGAGTTCTAAGCGTTTTACATTGTGGCTCGCCACGGCGGCGTTCGCCGCGGCGTCGCTGCCGGCGCAGGCCATCCTGCCGATCCAGCACTGGCAGACCGCGAGCGGCGCCCGCGTGTACTTCGTCGAGAACCACGACCTGCCAATGCTCGATCTCTCCGTCGAGTTCCCGGCCGGGGCGGGTTACGACCGCGCGGAAAAGTCAGGCGCCGCCGCCATGACCAATGGCCTCCTGCGGCTCGGGGCGGACGGCTTGAACGAGGACGAGATCGCGCGGCGGATGGCCGACGTCGGCGCGCAGCTCGGCGGGCGCTTCGACACCGACCGCGCCGGGCTTTCCCTGCGCACGCTTTCCAGCGCCAGGGAGCGGCGCCAGGCGCTCGACATCTTCGCCCGCATCCTGCGCCGTCCGGAGTTTCCCCGGGAAGTGATGGAGCGCGAGAAGGTGCGTCAGATCGGCGCGCTCAAGGAGGCCGACACCAAGCCCGGCACCATCGCCTCGCTCACGTTCTACCGCCTGGTCTACCGCGAGCATCCCTATGCGCTGCGCTCCTCGGGAGAGGTGGCGACCGTGGAAAAGCTGGCGCGGGACGACCTGGTCGATTTCTATCGCCGTCACTACGGCGCGCGCTACGCCGTCGTCGCGCTGATCGGGGACGTGACGCGCGCCGAGGCGGAAGCCATCGCGGAGGAAGTCACGCGCGGCCTGCCGCAGGCGGGCGGCGCTGAGCCGCTGGTGCCGCCGGTCACGGATCTTCCGGCCGGCACGACCCGGATGATCGCGCATCCGGCTTCGCAGGCGCACATCCTGATCGGCGCGCCCGGGATCCGCCGCGACGACCCGGATTACTTCCCGCTGTTCGTCGGCAACTACGTGCTGGGAGGCGGGGGCTTCGTCTCGCGCATCAACGAGGAGGTGCGGCAGAAGCGGGGGCTCGCCTATTCGGCCTACAGCTACTTTTCGCCGCTCAAGCGTGAGGGGCCGTTCGTGATCGGGATGCAGACGCGGCGCGACCAGGCGGGCGAAGCGCTCGAAGTCGTGCAGAAGACGCTGGCCGAGTTCGTCGCGCAGGGGCCGGCCGAGGCGGAGCTCAAGGCCGCCAAGCAGAACATCATCGGCGGCTTCCCGCTGCGCATCGACAGCAACCGCAAGATCCACGAGTACCTCGCTCTCATCGGCTTCTACCGCCTGCCGCTCACCTACCTCGAGGATTTCGTGAAGAACGTCGAGCGCGTCAGCATCGCCGACGTCCGGGACGCGTTCCGGCGCCGCGTCCGTCCCGAGCGCATGGTGACGGTGGTGGTCGGCGCCGAAGACGTAAAGCCCTAGCCACAGAGAATCTGGATCAGCCGCCAATAGGTTCCGTTGAAAAACAAGAATCTGCCACAGAGACCACAGAGAACACAGAGAACTGAAACCACACAACGGTCCGTCTTGATTCTATCTGCGTGCATCGGCGTCCATCGGCGGCTTAATGGCCTTTCATGAGAGCGAATCGGGTGCGGATCATCGGCGGCGCCTGGCGCAGCCGGCTCATTTCGTTTCCGCCCCGCAGGGGCTTGCGGCCGACACCGGACCGCGTGCGCGAGACGCTCTTCAACTGGCTGGGGCAGGATCTCACGGGAAAGACCTGCCTCGATCTCTTCGCCGGAAGCGGGGCCCTGGGGTTCGAAGCGGCCTCGCGCGGGGCGCGGCGCGTGGTGATGGTGGAGCGCGACGCGACGATCTATCGCTCGCTTCAGGCCAACCGCGAGGCGCTCGCCGCCGCCGCGGTGGAACTCAGCAGGGCGGATGCGCTAGAATTCCTGCGCGCCGACGCGGATCTCTATGACGTTGTCTTCCTCGATCCGCCGTTCCGGGCTGACTACTGGTCGCGGTTGTCGCCGCTGCTGCCGCGGCACATGGCGCCGGGCGCGCTCCTCTACTACGAAAGCGCTGCGCGCACCGAACTGCCGGTGGGCTGGGAGACCTGGGGACAGGGGCGGGCCGGCCAGGTGAGATATCAACTGCTGAAACGGGCTTAGAGCCAGCAGGCTGTCGGACTTGGCGGGCCGACAGCCTGCTAGAAGCAAAACCGCCTGAGGATTGGGGATGAATCTGAACCAAGAGAGCCTTCCCGGCCCGGCGTTGGAGACGAGAGCGGGGTCGAGTTCACGTCTCTACGGCGCTTTCTTGCCGTTTTCTTGCAGGCGGTCTTGCATCAGGAGTTTGTCGGACCAGAGTCCGACAAACTCCTAGGAGCTCTTCCATGAACCACAGGGCGGTCTACCCCGGAACTTTCGATCCGATCACGCTCGGTCATGAGGACCTGATCCGGCGCGCGGCGCGGCTGTTCGACACGGTGATCGTGGCGGTCGCCGACAGCACCGCCAAACGGCCGTTCTTTACCCGCGACGAGCGTGTGGAGATGGCGCGCGAAGTGCTGAAAGACGTCAAGAACGTCGAGGTCGTGGGTTTTTCCGGCCTGCTGATGAAGTTCGTGCGGAGCCACAAGGCGCGGGTGGTGATCCGGGGTTTGCGAGCGGTTTCGGACTTCGAGTACGAATTCCAGCTTGCCGGCATGAACCGCGGGATGTATCCCGATGTCGAAACGTTATTCCTCACCCCCGGCGAGCAGTACATGTTCGTTTCCGCGACGATCGTGCGCGAGATCTCGATCCTGGGCGGCGACGTCGGCAAGTTCGTCCCGCCGATCGTTGCGAAGCGGATGGCGGCGAAGATCAGGCAGCTCGGCGGCAGGTGACGAGCCGGAGCTTCAAGAACCCAACTCAAGCCGCGGATAAATCCCGTTCCAATGACTTCTGCAAGCTCCTGATGATTAATGGTCCGCGACACGCCCGGAAAACGGACATTGGAACGGGATAAACGCAGATAAACACAGATAATTCAATCTTAAGAAACCCATAGCCGTAGAGTACACAGAGTGCACCGAGAAAATCGAGGAACGAATGGAATGAGGTCCTGATATTGCACCCTCTGTTTTCTCTGTGATCTCTGTGGCTAACGTTCTGGATGTTGAC
>JACPEF010000123.1 GCA_016183675.1 Betaproteobacteria bacterium | reverse complement strand
GCGTTCTTACTCTCCTGTCTGTGGATCCCGGTATTGGAGCACGCGCACGCCGCGCGACCCTGGAGGGGGTGCGTCGCGTCACGCTTTCGCGAATTCGGTACTACGTGTATTACCGCGTATCTGGCGACGCTCTCGAGGTTCTCGCTTTCTGGCATACCAGTCGGGGGCGTGAGCCGCCCCTTTAGTCGGTTCCTCGAATCTCTGCGCGTCTCCGCGGTTCAATTATTGTTCTCGATTTCATCGGCGTTCATCGGCGGCAATAATCAAGGCAGAAGGATTCTCGAGTTCTATCCGCGTTTATCTGCGTTTATCTGCGGTTTCATTGAAGTGATTCTTAGATTAATCGGCGGCGTAGCACTCTGGGCCGCATTGTGTGGCAGCGTTGTCGCCGCCGATTTCACGTTTGCGGCGTTCGGCGACACGCCGTACACGCAGGACGAGGAAGCGCGGTTTCCCGATCTCATCGCCGAGATGAACCGCGAGGAACTGTCGTTCGTCGTCCACGTCGGCGACTTCAAGAGCGCCTACAGCGCCTGCGCCGACGGGCTCTACCTCGAGCGGCGGCAGTGGTTCGAGCTGTCGCACCACCCGTTCGTGTTCGTGCCGGGAGACAACGAGTGGACCGACTGCGCGCGCGCCTTCGCCGGCGCCCACGATCCGCTCGAGCGGCTGCGGAAGCTGCGTGAGATTTTCTTCGCGGAGGCTACGAGCCTCGGCCAGCGCCGGATCAGGCTCGCGCGCCAGTCCGATCTCGGCCAGCGGCGCCACGACTACCCGGAGCATGTGCGCTGGGAACACGGAGGCGTGCTGTTCGTGACGCTCAACGCGCCCGGCCCCAACAACAACGTCCGCATGCCCGAGGAGCACTCGCGGCGCAGCGCGGCGATCCGAGAGTGGATTCAGGGGTCTTTCCAACACGCGCGCACCAGGAGCCTGAGCGCCGTGGTGGTGCTGATGCAGGCGAACCCTTGGGGTTCCTCAGGACATCCGCGGCGGGGCTTTGCCGAGCTCGTCGGCACGCTCTCGGCGCAGGCCCGGAATTTTCCGGGCGAAGTGCTGCTCGTTCACGGCGATACGCACCGCTACCGCATCGACCGGCCGCTGCACGACCCCAAGAGCGGCGCGCCGCTCGCCAACTTCACGCGCGTAGAGGTGTTCGGCAGCCCGGAGATGAACTGGGTGCGCGTGCGCATCAGCGAAGAAGCCGGGCGTATCAGATTTGTTGTGACGCCCGGCAGCTGACGCCCGCAGGGCGTCAGCCGATGACGCGTGACGTGATACTGCGTGACGTGATGATGCGTGTGTCGTGAAGCAGGTCAGCTGTAACGCTTTACCATGTCACGATTCATCATGTCACGATTCATCATGTCACGATTCATCATGTCACGCTTTTCAATGGTGGTGCCCATGGGCACCATGCACGTGGCCGTGGGCGACTTCCTCGGCGGTCGCGGCGCGTACCGCGGTCACGGTGCACGAGAAATTCAGCGTCTGGCCGGCGAGCGGATGATTGCCGTCCACCACCACCTTGCCGTCGGCAATGTCGGTGACGGTGTAGATCAGCATCGTGCCGGAATTTTCCCCGCGGCCCTCGAAGCGCATGCCGACCGCAATGTTGCCGGGAAACTTGTCGCGCGACTCCAGGCGCACCAACTCCGCGTCGTACTCGCCGAAGGCGTCATCGGGCTCCAGTTTCACCCCGCAGCGGTCGCCGATGCCCCTGCCGGCCAGCGCCTTTTCCACGAGCGGGAAGATGCCGTCGTAGCCGCCGTGCAGATATTCGATCGGCGTATCCGATTTCTCGACCAGCTTGCCGTCCGAGTCGGAGAGGCTGAGCACCTCCGTGGCGTGGCCGCGCGGGTTGACGCCGTAGAGCGCATGCCGGAGCTGGCCCTTGCGGTCGATGACGAAGGTGGAACGCAGGATGCAGGCTTTCATCTTGCCGTCCCCCGCCTTGTCGTGCAGCACCCCGTAGCGGCGGCACACCTCGCCGTCGACGTCCGCGAGCAGCTGCACGGAGAGCCCGTGCTTGTCGCGGAAAGCCCCGTGCGACAGGCAGTCATCCATGCTGATCCCGAGCACGACGGTCTTCAGCGCGCCGAAGTCATCGTCCAGCTCGCTGAAGTCGATCGCCTCCTTGGTGCAGCCCGGGGTGTGGTCCTTGGGATAGAAGTAGAGCACGACGTTGCGGCGGTTGCGGAAGCTCTCCAGGCTCACCATGTTCATGTCGGCGTCGGGCAGATCGAAGCCCGGCGCCGCCTGTCCCGGCTGCAGCAGGGAAGAGTTTTGTTCGGCTTGCGGCAACATGGCAGAGCAATTGTGTGAACAACGCCGGCCGTGGTCAAGCGCTTTTCGTCACGTATTTTTCCGGGAGGAGTTTGTCAGCCTCTGGCCCGACAAACTCCTTAAACAAGACCGCTTTACCGACAAGAAAAGAGTCCGAATACACTCGCATTGGCCGCGGCAATCAGATTCTATGGCCCGGATTGAGCGCAAATTCGGGTAATTCGTCCTGATTCGCTCCGCTTTTTTGATGAAGTTATACTTTAAGCAGCCTGTTGGACAGCTAAGTCCGACAGGCTGCTTGTTATCATCGTTTTGCATGACGAAACTTCGTCTCGCCGGTCTTTCAGCGGACGATTTTCTGCGCCGCTACTGGCAGAAACGACCGCTGCTGGCGCGCCGTGCCCTCCCGCAGTGGGCCGGCATCGTGCAGCGCGACACGCTTTTCGAGCTCGCCGCGCGCGACGACCTGGAGTCGCGGCTCGTGCTGCGGAGCAGTAGCCGCTGGCAGGTGCGGCAGGGACCGTTTTCAAGGCGCGAACTCGTCCGGCTGCCGCGCTCGGGCTGGACGCTGCTCGTGCAGGGGGTCGATCACGCCCTGCCCGCGGCGCAGGCGCTGCTGCAGGAATTCGCGTTCATCCCCTACGCGCGGCTCGACGACGTGATGGTGAGCTACGCGCCTCCCGGCGGCGGTGTTGGCCCTCACTTCGACAGCTACGACGTGTTCCTGCTGCAATTGGCGGGCGCGCGGCGCTGGCGCATCAGCCGCCAGCGCGACCTGTCGCTGATTGACGACGCACCGCTGCGGATATTGCGCCGCTTCCGCGCGACCCGGGAATGGGTGTTGCAGCCGGGCGACCTGCTGTACCTGCCGCCGCGCTGCGCGCATGACGGGGTCGCGCTCACGGAAGGCATCACTTGCTCGATCGGGTTCCGGGCGCCGGACGCGCGGGAGCTGGGCGCGCGGTTCCTGGAGCATCTGCAGGATCGGCTGCAGCTTGCCGGAATCTACGAGGACCCGGAGCTGCGCCCGCAGCGCCATCCGGCACGGATCGGCGACGGCATGGCGCGGAAGGCGAAGCGGATGCTCCGGCAGATCCAATGGAACGGCGCGGACGTCGAGCGCTTTCTCGGCTGCTATTTGAGCGAGCCCAAGCCCCCCGTCGTTTTCGCGCGCCCGGCGCGCCCGCTGACGGCGCGGGCGTTCGCCGCACGTGCCGCGCGCCGGGGCCTGCGCACAGCGCTGCCCACCCGCATGCTGTTTCGCGGCTCGACCCTCTTCATGAACGGCGAAGCATGCCCGGTCGGCGCGCCTGCGGCGCGCCTGCTCACGCGGCTGGCCGACCGGCGCCGTTTGCCGCCCACCGTCCGGACCGACCGCGAGTCGGCGCACTGGCTTTACCAATGGTACCGCGCGGGCTACATTAGACTCGGTGACGAGTGACGGGTGACGAAGTGACGGTTGAACGGAAACTTCCAACGATGGAGCAGACCGGCAACCTGCCGAACGCAGAATACCGCCGCTTCGACGGCATGCGCGAGTACGAGGCGGTGATCGACAGCTTGATCCCGCAGACCCAGCGCGCGATCCGCGTGTTCGACAAGACGCTTTCCCCCGCGTACAACTCGGCCCAGCGCTACGAGGCGCTGCGCCAGTTCCTGCTCGCGAGCCGCTCCAACCGCGTGATGATCGTAGTGCACGAGGCCGAGCCGATCGAGCGCGAGTGCCCGCGCGTGATCGACCTGCTGCGGCAGTTCAGCGTGGCGGTCAAGATCCACCAGACCCTGCGTCCCGCGAAGCAGGTCTACGATCCCTTCGTGGTGTTCGACGCCAGCCACTACGTGCACCGCTTTCACTACGACCACCTGCGCGCGGCGCACGGCACCAACGACCTGAACGGTGCGCAGCAGCTCCTCGACCGTTTCGCCGAGATCTGGGAGGCGTCCGCCTCCGCGGTCTCGGCCAATACCAGCGGGTTATGACCCTTCCCGCCGCGACGCCCGCGGCGGGGTGCGGCCGTGCGCAGCGCCGGCCAAAACTGCTAAAATGGTGTCAACGACTGATCACCATCAGCCGTTACTATTCGGTCGGCGTGGTGCCGGCCGTTGTTTTTGCGATTAACCGTTCACATCATCGTCTGGGGGAAAAAACCATGATACGTTCGATTTTCATTGCCACGCTCGTGGCACTTGGCTTGACCGCTTGCGGCGAACCGCAAAAGCCCGCCCCGCCTGCTCCAAAGGCAGCTCCGGCGCCGGCCCCTGCTCCGGCTCCTGCGCCGGCAACGGCGCCCAAAGCTGAAGCGCCTGCTAAGGCTGCTGCTCCTGCGGCCGAGATGAAGAAGGAAGAGATGAAGAAGGAAGAAATGAAGAAGTAACGCCGCGGCAACGCGACGAAAAAAGCCGGCCTTCGGGCCGGCTTTTTCTTTGGTGAAGTGTGATTGATGAGGCGTGACTGGTGACTCGTGACCGGTAGAGTGTGACCAGGACCGGCAGCAGAAGTCCTCTGAAACCCGAATCTTTTTTTCTTTCTTGGCGTCTTGGCGGTTAATTATTGTCTTTGCTTTACTTGGCGTCCTTGGCGTCTTGGCGGCTAATTTCCTTCAAGAAATTTCCCGCCAGGGAAATCCCTCGTCCTGGGTCGCCACCCCGATCCACTCCGGCTCGCAGCCGAGCGCCTGGGCGAGCGCGGCCCGCGCCAATTCCGGCGTGTTGTTCTGCTGCGAAAGGTGCGCCGCGATCAGGTGCTTGAGCCGGCTGCAGTCGAGGTCCATCACCAGTCGCGCGGCGGCGCCGTTGTCGAGGTGGCCGAAGCGCCCGGCGATGCGCTCCTTGAGCGGCGCCGGATAGGGGCCGTTCGCCAGCATGTCGCGGTCGTGGTTGCACTCGAGCACCAGCGCCCCCAGCCCCGACAGCATGTGCGCGATGTGGGGCGTCGCCTCTCCCGTATCGGTGAGCACGCCGAGGCTTGCGGCGCCGTCGCCCAGCACGAATTGCACCGGCTCGCGCGCGTCGTGCGGCACGGGGTAGGGCCGCACTTCGACATCGCCGATGGCGAACGGCGCATGGCCGTCGATGAGCACCGCCTCGGGTAACGCCGCACGGTCTCCGCCCAGCGCCAAAAGCGTGCCATGGGTAAGGTAAACCGGGAGGTCGAAGCGGCGCGCGAGCCGCGCCACCCCGCCGCCGTGGTCGTCGTGCTCGTGGGTGACGATGATCGCGTCGAGGCCGGCCGCGGCAAGCCCGAGCCGCGCCAGCCGCGTGTTGGTCTCGGTGACGCCGAATCCGCAGTCGAGCAGGATGCGGGTGCGGCCGGCTTCGATGAGGAGGGCGTTGCCCTGGCTGCCGCTGCCCAATGATGCGAACCGCATCATTGGGAAGTGATGAGCGATGAGTGATGAGTGATGAGTGAACGGCGCTTCACGCCTGTCCCTTCACCCTTCACCATTCACCCTTCACTTCAGTTGCTCGTAGAGCAGCGCAAGGATCTTGGCGGCGCTTTCCGAGTTTTCCTGCGCGCCGTCCTTGTTGAGCACGTTGACCAGCGCGCCGGGTTCCCCGTTCTTCACCAGGATGCGGAACTGCTCGGTCTTGGGCTTCGCGGTGCCGCCCCAGAATTTGAGCTTCGAGAGCCAGCCGCCTTTTTCCTGCTTGCTCTGCACGTCAATTTGCGGGTCGATGTAGCGCACGTAGTACAGCCCCTTCGAGCGGTCGCGGTCCTCCACGGTGAACCCCACGCGGTCGAGCGCCAGCCCTACGCGCCGCCATGCCCGGTCGAACTGCTCGTTCAGCGCGAGCGTGCCGCCGTCGGGCCCTTTCAACAGCGTCGCGCGCGGCGCCGCCGTCTCGCCCGACGCCAGCTGCGCCTTGGCGCGCTCTTCCTGCACGCCGAAGCGCACCATCAGCCGGCGCAGCATCTCCGCTTCGAGGTTCGGATCCGGCGGGCGCGGCTGCCAGCGCGTATCCTTGTTGTCGCCCGAGCTTGAGGTATAGACCTCCTCCATCCCGCGGTGGCTGATGTAGATCTCGGTGGTGCCGGGCTCGGCGCCGCGCTCGAGCCGCGTGCGGAACTTGTCGCGCTCGGCGGTCGAATAGACCTGGTCCAGCAGCTTGCTGAGGAATCCGCGGATGAGGCCGATATCGGGAAGCTTGGCGCGGCTTTCCGCCCAGTCAGTCTCCATCACGCCCGCCTCGGGTATCTCGAGATTGACGATGAAACCCGTCTCCTGCCAGAAATCCTTGACCACCGGCCAGATCTGCTCGGGCGCGCCCTTCACCACCAGCCAGCGCTGGTTGCCCGCGCGCTCGACGCGCGTGCCATCCTGGGACGGCAGGACGTTCGAGGAGGCAGTGCTCCGCTGGCCGGAGCGGTCGCGGCTGTATTCGGAGTAGGTCGCCGTGCCCTTCGGATTGATATCGGGTACGACGTAGCGGTCGTCCGCGCTCGGGCGCGTCAGGTCGGGAGGAACCTCGAGCGGCGGCAGCTTCCCGGCCGACTTGTAGTCGACCTTCGCGGTTTCAAAAGTGGGCATCCAGCTGCACGCTGCCAGTGTGGCGCCGATCAGCAGGCACAGGGCGTAGCGCGCCAGCTTAGCAGCCTGTCGGACCCGGCAGTGCAACAGGCTGCTAACAGCAAAACCGCCTGAGGACTTGGGATGATGCTGAATCGAACGACCTTGCCAACCTCCACTTGGGGAGCAAAGCGATGTCGATCGCATGTATCTATTTTCCATTCTTGCCCTTTTTCTTGCAGGCGGTTTTGCGTAAGGAGTTTGTCCGATCAAACTCCGACAAACTCCTAAGCGGCGGCATATTGCCCTCCTCTGACCTCGGCGCGGATGCCGGCATGTCGCATCGCCTCCCGCACCTGCTCGTGGCACGCGGCGGAGAGCGGGGTCAGCGGCAGCCGTATGCCGCCTTTGATGAGTCCCATCTGCTGCACCGCCCATTTGACCGGGATCGGGTTGGCCTCGAGGAAGAGCTGGCGGTGCAGCGGCAGCAGGCGGTTGTTGAGCTCCCGCGCCTTCGCCGTTTCTCCGGCGAGCGCGGCCGCGCACATCTCGTGCATCAGCCGCGGCGCCACGTTGGCGGTGACCGAGATCACCCCGTGGCCGCCGAGCAGCATCAGCGCAAGCCCGGTGGCATCGTCCCCGCTGAACACGCGGAATTCCCGCGGCTTGCGCCGGATGAGGTCGGAGCCGCGCTCGAGATTGGCGGTCGCGTCCTTGATGCCGATGATGTTGGGGACCTGGGCGAGCCGCAGCGCCGTCTCGTTCTGCAGGTCGGCGACGGTGCGCCCGGGCACGTTGTAGAGGATCTGAGGGATGTCCACCGCCTCGGCGATCGCCCTGAAGTGGCGGTAGAGCCCTTCCTGGGTCGGCTTGTTGTAATACGGCACGACCGAGAGGCTCAAGTCGGCGCCCGCCTCGCTGGCGTAGGCGGCGAGCTCGATCGCCTCGCTCGTGGAGTTGGCCCCCGTGCCGGCGACGACGGGGACGCGCTTCGCGGCGTGGTCCACCGCGGTCTTGATCAGCAGCCGGTGTTCGTCGAAATCCACCGTCGGCGACTCGCCGGTGGTGCCCACCACCACGATGCCGTCGGTGCCCTCCTTGATGTGCCAGTCGATCAACCGGCGGAACGTGTCGAGATCAAGAGCGCCGTCCTCCTGCATCGGCGTCACGATCGCGACCAGGCTGCCCTGCAACGGTGCCATCTGGAAAATCTCCTTACAAAACAGGCACGGGTGCCGGTGGAATTGTGCGATTTTACCGCATTTGGGCGCGTGGGATAAGCCTGTGACCCAGATGCGATGGGATGGTTGCCGGGGGCGGTGCAGCGACCGGTCAATCCCGTTCCAACTATTTAAATCGGACCCAGCCGATCCTGCCCTGGATCCGTCTGAGCAAGCGACGCGCCCGGGAATGGAGCTTCAAGTTGGAACGGGATCAACCCTGCTGGCAGCGGTAGAAGCGGGCGAGGAAGGCCTCGACGTCCACCGCGGCGAGGTCGGCGACCAGCTCACGGCAGGCTTCCACCGGCTCGGCGAGCGCCGCGACCAGCGGGTTCCAGCTCGCACACAGCACCTCCGGCCCGTAGTGGGCCGAATTGGCGGCTTCGAGCTTGGGTTGAGTCGAGTCCATGCCTTCCATAACGCGGTGACAGGCGGAACGGTTGAATCGTTCCCACGGGCGAGATGAAATCGTCGGAAAAACCGCCGTTTAACGCGCCCGACGGTAACTGGCTCCCTGGTTGGAGGAGGGAACTTGGCAAGTACCCTATCCGGGGAAAATTACCGCATGACCACGGCGCGCGCGTTCAACGGCGGCGGGGCCATCCGTTGCAACGCGCGCAGTTAAGCCGGCGCTCGGCGTCCGGTCTTAACGGCTTATACGGGAGAGTTGGCGGCGCAGATGCGCTGCACCAGAGCGGGCCTCGGGTCGGAGACGAACAGGGCCTCGTAGGCGATGACCCGCAGCCGGCCCCGAACCGCCTCGAGCAACTCACCCGGCTGGAGCAGGAAGGCGGGGTTGCTCGGCCGCCCGTACTTCTCGGTGCCGATCGCGAAGGTGTCGTAGATCAGCACCCCCTCCGGGGCGAGCGCCGCCACTAGGTGCGGAAAGAGTGGCCGGTGCAGGTAGTTCACCACCACGATCCCGGCGAAATGCTGCCCCTCGTACGGCCACGGCCCGCCCTCGAGGTCAGCGCAGCGCGTCGTGACGCCGGAAACGCTAGCGAGGGCGGCAAGCTTGGCGGGGTCGCGGTCCACGGCCTCGACCGGGTGGCCGCGCGCGGCGAAGTAGCGCGCGTGGCGGCCGTTGCCGCAGGCGATGTCGAGCACCCGCCCGCCGGCGGGCACCCGGTCCGCCCAGCGAGTCACCCAAGCCGAGGGCACGGCGAGATCGTGAGGGTCGGAGATCACAGATTCCCATCCCCATTCACTGCTTTCTGAATCATTTTGCCCCCGGACTGCCGCCTTTCCATTTACCGAGCAGGCGCTCGGCATTCTCGAAAGCCAGCTTGCCTCGGACCTCCGGGGGAAGCTGGGCGATGACCCGCCTCAGTCCCTTGACCCACGCCTCGTAGTGGTCATAGTGCGCGGGATCCACGGCGTCCACCGCCGCGAGAAACCGGTCAGGGAATGCCATGATCAGCGCTCTCCATGCCGGCTGCAGGCGCTCTGCTTCGTCCACGAGCGGGTTCTTCTCGCGGCCATAGCGCCGCCCCGGGTGCGACGCGCCGAGGTCGCAGTGGAGGTTAGCGAATTCCCCCAGAAAGCGGCGCGCATCCTCCGGCGTTGCTCGGCCGCACCAGTGCGCCCACACGACCAGGGCCTGCGGCGCCTGCCGCAGCGCGCGGCGAAAGGCCTCGATGTCGCCCGGTTCCGCTTCGTGGTGAATGGTGAGCGGGACGCCGTAGCGCGCCGAGAGCGCCAACACCTTCCCCAAAAGCTCGGAATCGGGCGGGATGTCATAGTCCGGGGCACGCAGCTCGGGCACGCCGTAGTGTCTCAGCAATAACTCTCCCATCCAGCGGAAACGGCCTGAGGCGAGCTTGCCTTCGACCTCATCTACGAACCGCGCGCTCTGCTGCAGCCAGCCAGGATTCTGAAACCCGACGGCGGGCACCACGCGCCCGGGATGTTTCGCGTGCAGGCCCAGTACCTCCTCGTCCGTTCCCTGCCTGCGGGCAAACAAGACAATCTTCCCGACCCCCGCGGCGTCCATGCGCGCGATCACGCGCTCGAGATCGAGCCCGCGCGCGCTGTGGGAGTGCGCGTCGAACATCCAGGAGTCTTCGGCCGCATGGACTGCCGCGAGCGCGGCGACGAGAAGAATGCCGCCCACCAGGCCTGGAGTGCAGGTCACCGCATCAGCACAGTGCATGTTGATCGCGCCCGGAAATGGACGTCGCCCCGCTGGATTCTCGCTGGGGGCCCGGATACTGTCGGCCTATTCCCGGGATTCCAACCACAGCATAACCGCCAGCCCGCCCGCGATCATCAGGCCCAGGATGCTGGCCCACATGGGAACGACGGCGCGGTTCACGGTGACCTCCCAGCCGTACACGAGGCGAAGCAGATGCACGGCGGCTACGAGAGCGAAGATGATGGCGGCGAGAACGGTAAACGGTTTTTTCATGGGTCAGATTCTCATCGGCGTTTATCGGCGGCTTCAACAGCAGGATTCAGAATTCAGGATCCAGGAATCAGCCCAAACACCAACTGCCGTTTCCCGTCACTGGTCACCGATCGCTGATCACCCGTCTCCCCGGCGTCTCGGCGGCTTGGCGGTTCAATTCTGATCTGCGTTCATCTGCGTTCATCTGCGGTTCAATCAGGTCTTAGCCTTTGCCTTCGCATCGTGTATCGCGCGGCTGTCGGCGGGCGCCTGCTCGCGCTCGAACTTGCCGTAGTCGCGGATGACGCTCGCGACCCGCAGGCGGTAATCGGCGAAGATGCCGCCTCTTCCCTTCGCCTGCGCCGCGCGATGGCCCTCGAACTGGCGCCAGCGCTTGACTGCCTCCTCGTCGCGCCAGATCGAGAGCGACAGGATCTTGCCCTCGTCGGTGAGGCTTTGGAAGCGCTCGATGGAGATGAACCCGTCGATCTTCTCGAGCTCCGGCCGGAGCCTCTCGGCCAGATCGAGATATTCCTGCTTCCGCCCCGGCGCGGGAACAACCTCAAAAATGACGGCGATCACCGAAAATGCCTCCAATCCATTCTTGATCAGCTCCGCGTTCGCCTCATGCAAGCGGCACGGCAAAGACCGCGTACAGCCAGAGCAGCGTCAGCAGGAAGAAAAACAGCCGCGTCACCACTGGCAACTCGGGGATATGGCGCCTGGCAGCGGGCCAGGTTTTGTATTGCGTGTAGCCGAGCGCATGCTCCAGCTCGATCGCCACCCTCATGAAATGGTCGAGAAGATGGCCGGCGCGCTCCTCGTACAGCCAGAAGATTGCCATGACGGGAAAACCGGCGATCCTCGCCACCGCGGCGGCCTGATCGCTAAACTGCCCCTTGCCGAACGCGACGTATCCAACGCCTCCCATCACCGCGAAGAAGATGGTGAAGACGGCGAACCGCAGATTGCTGTAATGGCGGATGTTCTGGACGACCTCGGTGTACTCGTGCCGCAGGCTTTCCTCCGACCGCGCTTGCTGTTCGCCCATCCGGCACCCTCCCTGAAATCACCACTTGC
>JACPEF010000122.1 GCA_016183675.1 Betaproteobacteria bacterium | reverse complement strand
AAGCCGATCGCTCCAGGCGATGTACCACGCGTCGATCGCCTGCTGCGCCCGCCACAAGTCAGCCAGCGGCGGATGCTCCGCCGTATTGCGCGCCGTGTAGCCATGCGCACGTCCCTCGAGGTGCGCCTGCCAGATGCGGTCGATGACGTAGTTGTGGTTGAGCGTGTGGACCACGTTCCTGAACAGGCTCTGCCGCTCTTTCGTCGCCTCGCCATCCGGCAGCGCGGCGACCGCTTCGAAGATAAGCTTGTTCGCCCATGCGTTATAGCGCGTGAGCATGCGGGCGGTCTCAGTGGTGATCATGTGAGCGCTCTAGCAGCGTGACGCGGATCTTGCGGGCGAAGGAACTGGCGGGGGAGGCGTATAGCTTCATCTTGAAAAGCCGGTGAATAGCAGATGGGGAACAGTAAATGGAAAAAAGCCCGCCTGGCGTCCGCCTTTGCGCCTTTAACCGTTTACCGTTCACCGGTCTTATCGGCGTTCATCTGCGGCAAATATCAACCATACACTCTTTGGCGGCCGCAGGTCGCTGGCGCGGTGTCACCGGCGGCAGCCGCGCAGGAGTACACTACCGCGAGGACAAGCCCGGGGGCCTGTGATGGCTCGGTTCTTCGACAGGAATCGCGCGCGAAGGGGCCGGCAGTGGTTGAGCGCCTTTCTGCTGGCGCTTGCTTGCGCGGCCGGCCACGCGCAGCCGCAAGGCGGGTCCGTCGAGCTGACGCCCGAGCAGCGTGCCCGCCTGCAATGGCAGGCGGGCTACGTGCTGCACCTCCTCGGCAATTACGAGCGGGCCATCGAGTCCTTCCGCGCGTCCATCGCGGACCACCCGACTGCCGAGGGTCATACCTTCCTCGGCTGGTCGCTGAGCCACATCGGAAAGACCGAGGAGGCCATCGCCCAGTGCAAGATCGCGATCGAGCTCGATCCCGACTTCGGCAACCCCTACAACGACATCGGCGTCTATCTCATCGACATGGGGCGGCCGGAGGAAGCGATTCCGTGGCTCGAGAAGGCGATCGCCTCGAAGCGCTACTGCTGCTACCAGTTCCCGCACTACAACCTCGGGCGAGTGCGGCTCACGCAGGGCAAGGTCGAGGAGGCGAAACGCTCCTTCGAGCGCGCGCTCGAGCACGATCCGCAGTATCTGCCCGCGCTGCTCGGGCTCGAGTACATCAAGCGCGGCGGCCTGAAGGCCCTCTAGTGCCGTTCCAACTATTTCAAGCTATTTGAGTGCGCCCCGCCGGACCATGAAACAAGCCGGGAGGCTTCTGGCGATCAGTTAGGTCCATCAAGTTGGAACGGCACTAGAAACCCTGGGGAGGGCGGCTAGCGCGATCGCGGGCAGCAGCATCCGCGATCGATTCGCCCCCTCGAAATCCGTGTTGGTCGCCTCGATCGGCCGGGCGGCATTCCAAACGTGCCCCTGCCGGGGCCGTTAACAAGCTAGAATTCGCCACGGGGCCGCGAAATGGCGAATGCTTCCGACACGCTCATAGAGATATCCGGCCTCAAGTTCGCGTACGGCGACAACCGGGTCCTCAAGGGCATCAACCTGAAAGTCCCGCGCGGCAAGATCGTCGCCATTCTGGGAACCAGCGGCTGCGGCAAGACGACGCTGCTGCGCCTGATCGGCGGGCAGATGAAGCCCCAAGGCGGCTACGTGAAGGTGGACGGCCAGGTCGTCCACGAGCTCGGCGACGAGAGCCTGTATCAGCTGCGGCGCAAGATGGGCATGATGTTCCAGGTGAGCGGGCTGTTCACGGACCTGTCCACCTTCGACAACATCGCCTTCCCGATGCGTGAGCTCACCGACTTGCCGGAGCCCATCATCCGGGACCTGGTGCTCATGAAGCTCCACGCCGTGGGTCTGCGCAGCGCACATTACCTCATGCCGAGCGAGCTCTCGGGCGGCATGACGCGCCGGGTGGCGCTCGCGCGCGCGACCGCGCTTGACCCGATGCTCATCATGTACGACGAGCCGTTCTCGGGCCTCGACCCGATCTCGCTCAACGTGATCGCCAACCTGATCCGCAAGCTTAACGATGCGCTCGGCGTGACCTCCATCGTCGTGACTTACGACGTGGTCGAATCACTGAAGATCGTGGACTACGCCTACTTCATTTCCGACGGCGCCGTTATCGCCGGAGGGACCATCGAGGAGGTGAACGCCTCGAAGGACCCCTTCGTGCGCCAGTTCGTGGACTCGCTGCCCGACGGCCCGGTCGCTTTCCACTACCCCAGCAAGCCATACGAGTCGGACCTGAGGCTCGCGCGCTGAGGCAATCGAAGACAAAACCGCCGATGAACGCCGATGAACGCAAATAAATTCAACCCCAAAAAACATTAACGCAAAGGACGCACAGGAAATAGCACGACGCAAAGCTTTTCTTCATCTTTGGTACCGAGTCTTTCTTCGCGTCTTTGCGCGTTTGCGTCGAAGGATTTCGTTCCTTACCGGCGTTAATCGGCGTTTATCTGCGGATAAATGCCTTTACCGGTTCTAAGGCAGGTCGGCGAGGCGCCACAGCCCCAGGCTCTTGTCGCGGAATCGGCCCTCTTCCCCCGAGTACTGCTCGTCGATCAGCGCGACCGGCGCGGGAAAATTGAACGGCGGCAACCGCAGGTTGAGCGGCCGCCATCCGAGCGCTGCATCGAAATCGTGGTTTTCGCGCCGGCCGGTGAAAGTCGTGGCGAGGAGGTACGTGGCCCCCGAGCGCCTGAAGTTCGCGACCGCCGCCAGCGCGCGCTCGAGGGTGAGGTGAACCAGGCAATCCCTGCACAGGATGAGATCGGCCCGGGGCAGCGCCGCGCGAGTGACATCGAGGCAAAGAAAGCGGCGCGTGGCCGCGCCGTGCCGCCTTTCGTTTTCCGCGATCATCTCCCCGACGATGTCCACCCCGGTGTAGCGCACGTCGCCGAGCTCCACCTGGCTCATCCAGAAGAAGTCGCCGCAGGACGCATCGAGCAGCGTCCCGACCTCGAGGCGTTGCAAAAGCGGCGGCAGCTCGCGTCTCACCGCCTCGGTCTGGGCGAGCCCCGACCCCTTTCCCGAGCGCGATTCGTCTCCCCGCCAGATGTTCCGCCGGTAAACCTCGGTGAAGGCCTCGCGGAGACCAGGTTTCCTGGAAAAGATCCGGGATAACAGGCGGCGCAGCATCAGGCCGCCCCTCTCGGCCGCACGTCGGGCAGCTCGAGCCGGCGCTGCGCCCCGGCGTCGTAGATCACGACCCCGTCCTCGACGCGCGCCTCCGGGCTCAGGCGGTGAGGCCGCGCATCCGCGGCGATGCCGAGATGCATGACCGCCGCGGCCCCGGCGACGAGGCGGTCGGCGATCAGTTTGCGATGGCACCCCCAGGGCAGCCTCTCGGCGCACAGGATCGCGGTGCGCGCGCCGCGGCCGAGCTCGATCAGCCGGCCGAGGCCCTGCCGGAACTCGTCCGTCATCATGTGGTCGGCGTAGGCGCGGAAGCCCTCGTTCCTCAGCGCGGTGTGCGGCGAATCCTTGACAGGCTTGCGCCGCCCGCCGAGCGCCGTGCCTTCCCAGACGTAGCGGATTCCCGCCCCGGCCAGCGATTGCTCCAGAGCGGCACGCGCGAAGTGAGGATGGCGGCGCGATGCGGGGTACGCGCGCACGTCCACCAGGCATTCGATTCCCGCTTCCCTGAGGAGGGCGGTGAACTCCCCGATGTCGCGGTTGCCGTGGCCGATGGTGTAGATCACGTTCCGGTGACGAGGTGACGGGGTGATGAAGTGACGAGGTGGCGAAAACCGGAAATATCGTTACTTCGTCACGACGTCACCGGCCTGCGGCCGTCAGTCGACGCGCATCCCGGTCGCCTTCACGACCTTGCCCCACTTCTGGACTTCGCTGCGAACCAGCGCGCCGAACTCGTCTGGCGTGCTGCCGAGCGGGGTGAGGCCGGTGGCGGCCATCCGCTCCTTCACGTCCGGGAATGTCATGGCCTTCAGCGACTCCGCATTCAGCCGCGTGATGGCCTCCCGCGGCGTCCCCGTCGGCACGAGGAACCCGTACCACGGGCCCGCCTCGTAACCGGGAAGGTCCGTTTCGTCGACCGTCGGAAGATCCGGAAGCAGCGGGGAGCGTTGCAGGCTCGTGATAGCGAGCCCGCGCAGCCGGCCCGACTGGACGTGGTGGACTACCGAGGGCGCGGTGGCGAACCCGACTGCGGCTTCGCCCGCGACCAGTGCAACCACCGCCGGACCGCCTCCCTTATACGGGATATGGTGCATCTTGGTCCCCGCCATGCTGTTGAAAAGCTCCCCGGCAAGGTGCGGCTGGCTTCCGCTTCCCGAGGACGCGTAGTCGAGCTGCCCCGGGCGCGCCTTGGCGAACGCGATCAACTCTTTGATCGACTTCACGGGCACCGACGGATGCACCACCACGAGGTTCGGGGTGGAGGCGAGCAGGACGACGGGCGCGAAATCCTTCACCAGGTTGTAGCCGAGCTTGGTGTAAAGGGTCGCGCTGACGGAATGGGCGGTGGTGGCCATGAACATCGTGTAGCCGTCCGGCGGCGATTTCGCCGCGATTTCCGCGCCGATATTGGCGCCCCCGCCGGGACGATTCTCCACCACCACCTGCTGGCCGAGCCCCTGGGCCATCCGTGGCCCGAGGATCCGGCCCAGCGTGTCGGTGCCGCCTCCCGGCGGAAACGGCAGAATGAGGCGTACGGGTCTCGTCGGATACTGCGCATCCGCAGGCAGGATTATGCCGAATGCGCAAAAAAGTACCACCAGCCAACCGCGGAACTTGGATCTCATCGCTCTCCTCCTTAATCCAGGGGCTGGCACGAGTTTTGGCCCATGGCTTTGTCGCTCGCCTTGCCAATATTCCCGATATTGGCGGCGGCTCGCTTCGCGCCCTGAGCCAAAATCGTGACAGCGCATCGCGCGTTTCATTATGTTAGGGGCTCTTAGGGACGGCCCCGTCGCACTCGCCGCTGTCGTGGAGGCAATGCCCGGTGGCTCTTGCGCCTAGTTTGCCGCTAACCGATCAACCCGGCTCGACCGCAACCACGTGTCCGACCCGCAGGCCGAGCCTGGCGGCCGCGCTGGTAGCGTTTGCCGCGATCTCGACCAGGCCCAAGCTGTTCTCGTACCAGAACACCTCCCCCCGCCGCACCTCGGAGAACACCTGCGCGTGGGGGATGTCCCGCCCGTTGATGACCAGCTTGCGGCCCTGCGGCACCGCGCCCGCGCGCAGGCCCGTAACGAGGCTGCCGAAATGGTCCACGTAGATGACCTCGCCGAGATCGTCCGAGCCAAAGCTGGCGGCGAGCGCGGCCTTCTTCAGGTTAGGCGTCTTGCGGTCGCCTCGCGCGAGCATCGCGGCGACCGGCGCGAACAGGTCGCGCCCGTGAAAGGAGGCCGAAACGTTCCGCGCCCGCCAGCCCATCGAGAACATCTGATGCCGTTTGGCTCTCGCGGCCACGACCGATATCAGCCCATTGTCGGGACCCACGAACCAGCACCCGTCGGCGAGCACGGCGACGGGCTCTCGCGGCCCGCCCACCCCCGGGTCCACCACTGCGAGCGTCACGCTGCCCGCGGGGATGCGCGTCGCGAGCGCGGCGAGCAGGTGCGCGCCCGCCTTCACGTTGAACGCGGGCGCGTCGTGCAGCAGGTCTATCACCTGCTCGCGCGGCGCTTCCCGGTGCAGGACCGCCTTCACCTGCCCCACATAGATGTCTGCGGCGCCGAAGTCCGTGAACAGGAAGATCATGCGGGGATTCTATACTCCCGCTCTTAACCTCTCACCAATCGACTCGATCAGCGGTATGGCGCTAGAATTGCCCTGTGCGGTCCGGAAAACGAGGTCGCCCCATGAACGCCAATGAGCGAATTGAAATCAACCCGGCGGTGATGCTGGGCAAGCCGGTCATCAAAGGCACGCGCATCCCGGTCGAGCTTATCCTGCGCAAGCTCGGGGAAGGCGCGACCGAGCGCGACCTCCTGGATGCCTATCCCAATCTCACAGCCGGTGACATTCGCGCGGCGATGACGTACGCCGCGGACGCCCTGGCGCACGAGGAAAGCCTCTAACGAGTGCCGGTCATTCACCAGGGACCGGCGGTGTTGCGTTTCCTGGCGGACGAAAGCTGCGATTTCTCGGTGGTGCGAGGGCTGCGGGCAGCGGGATTCGACGTTGTCGCCGTGGTGGAGACCGCGCCTGGCACGACTGACGAACGGGTAATCGAACTCGCGCGTCCGGAAAGCAGAGTCGTGCTCACTGAAGATCGGGATTTCGGCCGCCTCGTGTTCGCCGCCACCCATGCGACCAGCGGCGTGATCTTTATCCGCTTTCCTGCAGGACGCCGGACGGAGCTTCCCGGCCGCATCCTGGATCTGGTTCAGGCGGAGGAGAGCCGCCTCGAAAAATCCTTCACGGTCGTTGGACCCAACCGCATTCGCATCAGAACCCTGCCCGGCTGAACCACCCCGCAGACACGTCTGGACCGCGAGAGTCAGGTTGCCAGTTAAGCCTCCGGGGCGAAGCCGACCGCGTTCTCCCCGTCCCGCATGCACCGGCCCTGACGTTGAACGCCGGCGTTTCGTGCAGCAGGTCTATGACCGCCACGCCCGGCGCCTCTCCGGCGAGCACGCCCCTCACCTGCCCGGCGTAGACGTCGTTCGAGCCGTAGTCGGTGAACAAGAAGATCATGCGGCGATTCTATACCGCCCCACGAACCTCTTACCGCAGAGGGTGCAGAGGATCGACAAAATCTATTATTTGAACGGCCAAGGCGACGAGAACGCAATGAAAAGCTGAAGGAAAGGTAAACGTCCGCGGTCTCCCGCGCGCGTTGCTCTTACACGTATCGGTGTGAACAGCTTGTTTAGCCCGTATCACTTCATCGCCGCATCGGATTCAACCAGAAACACAATTGCCGACGCCGTCATGTGAAGAACGTACCCAACGATGTGTCGGGGTACATCCACTGGTGCAGAGCCCTGACCATGCCCGCCAAGCTTGTTGCGGGCAGGAGCGATACTAGAGCACACTGCGCAGAGCAGAAAACTGTTGCAGCCAAAATCCCGGAACGAGGCCTTGAGCGAATACACTGTCGCATAGGGTCTTGGCCGTTGCGTTTGCGTCGTATTTCCACTTGCGACGTTCACAGATCGATTTCATGGTGCTCTCGAGCGCCTTCAAGCACTCATTTAGCGCTTCTTTCGAGTTCCCGCGGCGATAGTGCTCGTGCGCTTTAAGAAACTCTTCTTGCGCGCCGCGGAAGCGCTTATCACGTAGGAGCGTTAACGCGGGAAGAATTGCCTCCTTATGCAAGAATTCGGAGTCGACGCGGAGTATCTCCCCATTGGAGTACTGATACCCCACCCCATGCTCTCGAAACCGAGCGTTCAACTCCTCAATCGCCTTGTCAACACGCTCCGACGCACTGGACTTATGAAGGAACTCGTAACTGCGTCCCATGCGATCAGCTACGCGAAAGCTCAGTTCGACTGCATCCATGACACGTTCATGATTTTGTTCTTGGAGTAGGAAATTCGCGAGCTCCACCAAGTAGTTCCGATCACCGTACTTGTCGTAACCAGGGAGACCAAAAAGCCCATATTCACGGCACAAAGTCTCAACTATGAATTTGTAGGCCTCTCTGCTTTGCGTATAGCTCTCATGGTACTCACTGGAGTCACCCAATACGTCGCGCCAAATGTGAACTATCTGAACTCGAAGTTCCTGCGGAATCTTGTCGTAGAGATACACATCAGGGACATCGCCGCGCGCTCGTTTTTGGCGCTTGGAAAAGAGGTCAAAAATGCTCATTGCATTTTGTGCGAACTAGTAATAGACAACTCAGACTTACATTTTCCGTGTTCTTACTCGAATCCCTGTAACTGCTTTTCTACTTCATCCCACGGCAGCCGGCGGCCAGCTTTGCGCATGGCGTCGTAGGCCTGCCGGGCGCGCTTCTCCGACCGCCGCAAGTTGATGTCGCAAATTGCGACATCAAGTTAGATGCATCTAATCCTGTCCCTTGAGATTCAGGCGATAACAACGGTAAGCCTGCCCCCCGCGCGACGTTGGGGCGCTTCCTTGATCACAATCTGCACGTCGCGTCCAAGGCTGGTCAGGCAGTCAATCAGCTTCCGTTCGGAGAACCCGCGGAACTGACCGCGCAGCATCGCGGAAACCTTGGGCTGAGTGAGCCCCAGCAACTTCGCGGCTTCGACCTGGGTGAGCCCGCGGCGCTGGATAATTTCCGCGATCTTGGAGGCGAGCTGGGCCTTCACCAGCATCTCCTCGGCATCCGGATAGCCGGGATCGGCGTACACATTCGGGCTCCCGGAATAGACGGCGCTACGTTCACTTACCTTGTGTTTGCTCATCTTTCAGCTCCTTGGCGCGCCTCGCGGCTGTTTTCAGTCTTTCCCGTATCAGATTCATGTCCGGCTTCGGGGTGGCGATGCCGGACTTGGATTTTTTCTGGAACACGTGCAGCACGAACACCCTTTCCTCGAAACGGACCGTATACACGGCGCGATAGGTATTGCCTTGCCAGTCCTCGACGACTTCGAGCACCCCGGCGGAACCGAACCCTTTCAAGGGTTTTGCCTGGTCGTGCTTCCCGCCAGTTTGCGCCAGAAAGAGGGTGTAACCAAAAACATCCATCACCTCGTCCGGCAGCGCCTTGAGGTCTTTCTTCGAGCTTCCGATCCATACGAGAGGTTTCGGTTGAGCGGACGCTCGATCGATGCCGTGATTATACCTTAATTGGGATAATCAGTCACGGCCGCGCGCACCTCATTCGAGCCGGATCGGCGTTCACCGATGGTTCCATTCGACCAGCGTGTTGAACGGCGATTATTTCGTCCGTTCGAACACGCGGAGTTAAACCGGCGCGCAGCGTCCGGATTTAACAGCACTTGGCGGCCTTGGCGGTTCAATTACTGTC
>JACPEF010000120.1 GCA_016183675.1 Betaproteobacteria bacterium | reverse complement strand
GATCGTACTTCATGACCTCCATCTTATCCGGCGTGGTGCGCTTGTTCTTGGTGGTGGTGTAGAAATGGCCGGTGCCGGCCGTGGACTCGAGCTTGATCTTCTCGCGCATGGTTTACCCCTCGAAACTCATTCAAGCAACCGCAGATAAACGCCAATCAACGCAGACAAAAAAACAAGGACATTTACGCGTTAGCCAAAGCGTTCCAGGATTGATCTCATCCGCGTTCATCTGCGTTCATCGGCGGTTGCTTTAGACGTTCTCGCCGCGCGCGCGCACCTCGGCGAGCACGGCCTCGATGCCCTTGCGGTCGATGGTGCGCAGCCCCGCTTGCGAAACGCGCAGGCTGACCCAGCGCTTCTCGGCTTCGACCCAGAAGCGGCGGTATTGCAGGTTCGGCAGGAAACGCCGCCGCGTCCTGTTGTTGGCGTGGGACACGTGGTTCCCCAGGATCGGCTTCTTGCCGGTGACTTGGCAGACGCGTGACATGGCAGCGGCTCCGGAATCTCGAAAGGCGCGGATTTTACACGACTTTCCATCGTTTGTTCAAGAACTTTCAGATCGCCGCCAAGACGCCAAGCGCGCCAAGAGACTCGGGGATTAAATTACCTGGCTGCAAGGAATCAAGACGGGCTGTTTAACGCGCCCGTCCCATCTGCGTTTATCTGCGGCTCATTATTTTTTTCCTCCGCGTCCTCTACGTCCTCTGCGGTGAGAGGTGGTCTTTTGCTTTTCCTTGGCGTCCTTGGCGCCTTGGCGGCTAATTTAAAGTAATCCACGCTCGGCGAACGACATCACCGCCCCGCCGCCGATCACGAAGTGGTCGAGCACCTTCACGTCCACCAGGGCGAGCGCCTGTCTGAGCGCGCTCGTGAGCGCCTCGTCCGACCGGCTCGGCTCGGCGACGCCCGAAGGATGGTTGTGCGCGAAGATCAGCGCCGCCGCGTTGTGGGCGAGCGCGCGCTTGACCACCTCGCGCGGGTACACGCTGGTCTGCGTGAGCGTGCCGCGGAAGAGCTCCTCCACGGCGAGCACGCGGTTCTGCGCATCGAGGAACACCCCCACGAAGACTTCGTGCGGCCGGTCCTGGAGCTTCAACCGCAGGTAGTCGCGCACCGCCTGCGGCGAGCTGAGCGCGGAACCCCGGTCGAGCTTTTCGCGCAGCGCGCGCCGCGCCATTTCCAGCACCGCCTGCAGCTGCACGTATTTCGCCGCACCCAGCCCGGAAACCGCGGTCAGCGCGGCGGCGTCAGCCGCGAACAATCCCGACAGCGAGCCGAAGCGGGCGAGCGCCTCGCGCGCGAGATCCACGGCGCTCTTGCCCTTCACGCCGGTGCGGAGAACAATCGCCACCAGCTCCGCGTCGGACAGGGTCCCGGCGCCCTTGCCGAGCAGCTTCTCGCGCGGCCGGTCGTCAGCCGGCCAGTCGGTGATTGCCATGACCCCGTGATCGGTGAACAGGGTGAACAGTGAACGGTGAACAGTAACTTCAAAAACGGCCCGGCGCCCCACGCGGTTTACCCAAAGACGGTTTTTTCTCCGTTTACCGTTCACCGTTTACCGTTCACTGGTTTTGCGGTTACACTCTTGCGACTTATTCTCCGAAAAACAACGACGTGGCAGACATCGCGCGCAAACAAATCGTGCTCGGCGTGACCGGTGGCATCGCCGCCTACAAGGCCGCGGAGGTCACCCGCGAGCTCCTGCGCCACGGCATTGACGTGCAGGTGGTCATGACCGAGGCCGCCCGCGGCCTCGTCACCCCGGCGACCTTCCAGGCGCTTTCGGGAAAGCCCGTGTTCACCGACATGTGGGATCCGCGCGTCCCCGACAACATGGGGCATATCGAGCTCTCGCGCGGCAAGGACGCGATCATCGTGGCGCCCGCCTCCGCAGACTTCATCGCCAAGCTCGCGAACGGGCTGGCCGACGACCTGCTCTCGACGCTGTGCCTCGCGCGCGAATGCCCGCTGATCGTGGCGCCGGCGATGAACCGCCAGATGTGGGACAACCCGGCCACCCGCCGCAACATCGAGCGCCTCCTGCGCGACGGGGTGGCGATCCTCGGACCCGCCAGCGGCGACCAGGCGTGCGGTGAGTTCGGCATGGGCCGCATGCTGGAAGCGCAGGCGATCGCCCCGGCGATCACCACGTTCTTCGCGCCCAAGCTGCTGCGCGGGGTGCGCGTGCTGATCACCGCCGGGCCCACCTTCGAACCGATCGACACCGTGCGCGGCATCACCAACCGCAGCTCGGGCAAGATGGGTTACGCAATCGCGCGCGCCGCGCTGGACGCCGGCGCCAAAGTCACCCTCATCTCCGGGCCCGTGAGCCTCGCCGCCCCGGCGGGTGCCGAGACCACGCGCGTCGAGACGACTGCCCAAATGTTTGAAGCGGTGAAACGCAACGCATCGCGTGCCGACATATACATCGGCGTTGCCGCGGTGGCCGACTACCGCGTGGACAATCCCCGCCGCCACAAGATCAAGAAAACCGATCGGAACCAGCTGAGCCTCCGGCTCGTGCCCAATCCCGACATTCTCGCCTGGATGGCGGCCCGTCCCAGGCCGCCGCTCTGCGTGGGTTTCGCCGCCGAGAGCCGCAACGTCGACGCCCACGCCGACGAAAAGCGGCGCCGGAAAAAAGTGCACCTGATGGTTGCCAACCTCGCCCAGGAGGCGATCGGCGCCGACGACAACGAGGTCACGTTGCTGGACAACCGCGGCAAGCACAGGCTCGAGCGCGCGCCCAAGGACGTCGTGGCGCGGCAGCTCATCGCCCACATCGCGAAGCTCTACGGCTCAAGGACGAAACGAAAACCCTGAACCGCCAAGACGCCAAGGCGCCAAGAGAGATTAATCAAATAAAAGCAAAAAGGACGTTACATAAAAAGCAGTCCTTTACGACTACAGGCTTCAGCCATTCAAAACGTTCTGTGTCGGCAGTTCATTCGGCTGTTTGGGCCTTGCTCTTCTTGGCGTCCTGGCGGTTAATCGGCTTTTCTTTGCATTTCCTTGGCGTCCTTGGCGGTGCTATTTTCTAAATCGATGAGAACCGTTGACGTAAGGATCCTCGACGAGCGCCTGCGCGGCCAGCTGCCGCAGTACGCGACGCCCGGCTCGGCCGGGCTCGACCTGCGCGCCTGCATCGGCGCCCCGCTCACGCTGCAACCGGGCCAGGCGGAGCTGATCCCCTCCGGCATCGCCCTCCATCTCGCGGACCCGGGACTCGCCGCGGTGATCCTGCCGCGCTCGGGCCTGGGTCACAGGCACGGCATCGTGCTGGGGAACCTCGTCGGCCTGATCGACTCCGACTACCAGGGACAGATTTTCGTCTCGACCTGGAACCGGGGCAGCGCCCCCTTCACCGTCAACCCGATGGAGCGCCTCGCCCAGCTCGTAATCGTGCCGGTGGTGCGGGTCGGCTTCAACTCAACGTCGTGGAAGAATTCGACACGAGCCGACGCGGGGCGGGCGGGTTCGGCAGCACCGGCAAAGGCTAGTGTTGAATTTTGAATTTTGAGTGAGGGATTATTTAATTGCATGTCTGCCGCCGTTGACTCAACACTCAGCACTAAACACTCAGCACTTATTCTGTTCGCCCATGGCGCGCGGGACGCCCAATGGAGCGCGCCGTTCCGCGCGATCCGGCAGGCGGTCGCAGCGCGCCGCCCGGACCTCACCGTGGAACTTGCGTTCCTCGAGCTGATGCAACCGACGCTCGTTGACTGCGTCGGGCAGCTCGCCCGCGACGGTCACACGCACATCACCGTCGCGCCGCTGTTCCTGGCGCAGGGCGGCCACCTGAAGAAGGATCTTCCGCGGCTGCTGAAAAGCCTGAGCGCCAGGCATCCGACGGCGGAAATCGCCGTTCTGCCGCCGGTCGGCGAGGTCACCGAGCTGCTCAATGCGATTTCCGAGTGGCTGGTCAACAGCGCGCCGCGTTGAAGGAAGATTGAACCGCCAAGACGCCAAGGACGCCAAGAAACCCAAAAGCAAGAACGAAAATGAAAAACAGAAGACGTCTGCTTTAATCCTCGTTCATCAGCGTTCATTTCCGGCTGAATGGTTCCTCGATTTCTCAGCGATCTTTGCAGCTAAAATCTGTATTGCTTCTCTTGGCGCCTTGGCGGTTCATAATGACTAATATCCCTTGGCGGTTTTTCAGGCACGCACTGTTCGCGACGGCGCTGGCGCTGGCCGCGATGGGGGCGCGCGCCCAGCCGCCGGAGATTCCCGTCTCGATCAACGGCCACAAGCTGACCGTGGAAGTCGCGCATACCGACGCCGTGCGCACGCAGGGTCTCATGCACCGCCGGATGCTGCCCGAAAACCGCGGCATGCTGTTCGTGTTCCCTGAGACGGCGCTGCACAGCATGTGGATGATGAACACCTACATTCCGCTCTCCGTGGCGTTCCTCGACGAGCGCGGCGTGATCATCAACATCGCCGACATGGAGCCGCACACCCGCAGCACCCACTCCGCGGCGAAACCCGCCCGGTACGCGCTCGAAGTGAACTGGGGCTGGTTCAGCAAGCGGGCGATCAAACCGGGCGCCAGGATCGAAGGGATCGAGCGCGCGCCGCCGGCCCGCTAGCGCACTATCGGTTCAAGGTCAAGGTTCAAGGTTCAAGGTTCAAGGTTCAAGATTAGATGCGCGTCGAATACAGAGATTCAAACCTTGAACTTGGAACTTGGAACTTGGAACTTTGAACGCACGAAAAAACGCCCGGGAACCCGGGCGTTTTTTGCTGAAGCGGCGGCGGGGCTAGTGCCGTTCCAACTTGTTTCTCCTAGCCCAGACGGGTCGCGGACTCGCGGGAATCCGGCCTTTTAGAACTGCTTGGTTTGCCGCAAATAGTTGGAACGGCACTAGCCGAACACCGCCGTCCTGAACACGCCGCCCGAGGCCGTCATGAAGAACAACATCGGGATGGAGAGCATGGTGTTCGTGCGCGAGGCGAGCAAGGCGACGCGGCGCGCCGTGGCCTTTTCCTCGTCGTTGGCCTGGACCATCCCCAGGATCTTCTGCTGGTTGGGCCAGATCAGGAACCAGACGTTGACGATCATGATGGTTCCGAGCCACGCGCCGACCCCGATAGGATAGTACGCGGGCTTGAGGAACAGGAAGGCGTCGAAGAAATGCTTGCTGAGGATCATCGCGCCGAAAACCCAGGTCGCCACCGCGGACCAGCGGAACCAGAACAGCGCGCGGGGTGCGACGTGCTTGGTGATGCCGGCACCCGTGCCGTCCTTGGCCGCCTCGGCGAGAGCCGGCACCTGGACGAAGTTGAAGTAATAGAGCAGGCCGATCCACATCACGCCGGAGATGACATGCAGCCAGCGCCCGAGTCCGAGTTGTACGAAGTCCATCATCATGGCTGGTCTCCCCGGCTACTGCATGGCGAATCTGACGATGTTGTAGAGGATCAGCGTCAGGATGAGGCCGGAGATCACCGTGCCCCACAGCGAGTCGAGCGGATTTTTCATGTTGGCTCCTCCACCTGGAAACGTGCATCGGCGTACTGCACGCTCGTATTCTAGAGCCTTTCACCGGCCCCAGCAATGGTTGACCAAAATGCCTGCTTATTTTTTCGGCAACGTTTCCGCGCGAACGGACGCGCGCGGGAGCCGGCTCTCAGGCCGCGGCTAGACTGCCGGTCTCGACTGCGACGATCGCCTTGGCCTGGTTCATGTCTTCGGCGCAGCCCGCGGCGTACAGGCAGCACGCGATCTGGTTGACGAGCGGCGGCGGCAGCGGCGCTTCTCCGGAAAGGGCGCGGCGTATCCATGCCGCCGTCGAGTGCGCATCGACCGCGTGGGGCAGCGTTGCCGCATGCCTGAGCGCCACCGTTTCCGCGTCGAACAGCACGCTCGACTCTCCCGCCGCGACGGATTCGAGCCGCGGCCGGCGCCGCGGGTCCGCGAACGGCTCGCCTTCCGTGCCTTCCAGCAGCAGCGCTCTCATCGCCTTGAGCGACAGGAGCTCCTGCAGCAGCGCCCGCTCCTCCCCGTCGTCCGCCGCAACGATGTGCAGCGCGTCGCCGTCGAAGGGAGCGAGCAGCTTCGCGAGCATCATGGCAAAGGCGCACAGACCGAGCCGGCCTCGCAACGCCAGCAGCTCGGCCAGTCCCGGGGCCATCACCGCCGTCGGCGCGAAGACCGGCTTTCCCTCGTCGAGCCGCGCCTGCGCCTGGGCGAGGCTGCTGCACGGCATCACGCCCAGCTCGCGGAACACGTACGCGGAAGCCACGCCGCCGGCTCCTTCGAGCGTGCCGTGCACCAGAACCGGCACGCCCAGGCGATGCAGCGCCAGCACCAGCAGGGGCAGCAGATTCGGCTGATCGCGCACGCCGTGATAGCTCGCGAACACCGTCGGCCGCGCCGTCGCCGAGGGGGCCTTCAGCCGAAAACAGCGCTGCGCGAGCGCCGATGAAAAGCCCAGCAGCTCGGCGAGCGTGCACCGTTTCTGCTCCAGGAGAGCGAGCACCGCTCCGAGCTCCAGCTCCGCGACGCCGCCATCGAGCATGGCGGCGACCAGCTCGTGCGCTTCGCTCTCGACGAGCTCCCGCCGGTCCCCTCCGGTCCCGATCAGTGCCCTGATGACACAGGTAACGCCCATTCAGACAGCCTCCATGCCTGCCGCGCTGCATCCGGCGCAACGATCCCGTTCCGATCAAGCTCAGCAAGCGGCGTGCCAGAATTTTTGCCTGTTTTTTCAGTTACCTGCGATAGCGCTGCTACGCTGACGCCTGCTCTTGGTGCGCGCGGCACGCTGCGCGCCTCGATGTGGTGCGAACGCGCCCGCGCCGGTTATGGGCGCGCAACGCGAATTCGCCTCGCAAAATTGGTAAACTAACACTCGTGTCCGGGCCTTTCGCGATTTCCAGGCCGGCGGTACGGATTATTTGATTGGGCTTGCTCTATGCGCCTCCGGTTCAAACTGACGCTCATCGCCACCGCGCTCGCTGCGGCTGCGGCGACCGGCATTGCCGGGGCCGCGCAAGGATTGTGGAGCGAGCGCGCGGGACTCGGGCTCCAGCCTTCGCGCGACGCGCCGGCGCCAACAGCGGCCTTTGCGTTCGGCGGCGAACCCGCGTACGCCCTCCAAGCGAGACGCTCCGCGGACTACAGGCTCTACGGCGGCGTGCGCGAGCTGCCGCATCTCGGATTGCGCTCGACCGAATCGTACAGCGGCGTCCTCTATGCTTTGTCGGATGCCTGGAGGTCCTCGTTCGAAGCGGGCACCGCAGGCGAGACGTCGTTCGCGCCCCGGCGCTATTCCCTGTCCGGCCAGTTGCACACGGCATTCTCGGGCGGCGGCGGACTGAGCGTGGGACTGAAATACCGCCTGTACGATCCGAGCTTCGGGATACGTGAAACAGCCGGCATGACCGGCACCGGTCTTGCCGCGGCGCCGTTGCTCCCGCCCGGCGCCTCCTTCGCGCAGGGCTACCAGCTGCAGTTGAGCTACCAGCACAGCGCCTTCAGCGCCTTCGGGCTGGCGTTGGGCCGGGATCCTGAAACCCTCGCGCCGGGTTTCGACGTCCCGGGCAACGGCGTGCGCCAGCTCACGTTCACCGGCCAGCACTGGCTCACGCCGAGCTGGGCGCTGAGTTACGATCTTCGGTCCAGCGACCCGGGAAGCTCCTTCCGGCTCCAGGGCCTGCGCCTCGGCGTCCGTTACCGCTTCTGATCGGCATTCAGCGTTCAGCAGTCAGCTTGTTCGCAAAACCGCTGATAGCTGTTGGCTGAGAGCTGATCGCTGATTCTCACTGCTGTTTTCCTGCCTGGTCGGTGAGCGGGACGAAGC
>JACPEF010000110.1 GCA_016183675.1 Betaproteobacteria bacterium | reverse complement strand
GCGGCGAACTCTTCGGGTGTCCCGGGCGCGGGGTCCAGTCCCTGCTTGAACAGGAACTCCTTGATATCGGGCAGCGTGAGCGCAGCCGCGAACTCCTTGTTCAGGCGGTTGATGATGGGGCGGGGCGTCTTCGCCGGGACCAGCACGCCGTTCCAGTTGTTGGCTTCGAAGCCGGGCAGGCCAGCTTCGGCTATGGTCGGCAGCTCGGGCACGTGGGCCGAGCGTTTCGCGGTGGTGACCGCCAACGCGCGGATCTTGCCCGCCTTGATGTGGGCTATGGAGCTAGCCGTCGTGGCGAATATGAGGTGGATGTTGCCGGCGAGCAGGTCGACTATGGCGGGTCCGCCGCCTTTGTACGGCACGTGCACGATCTTAGTGCCGGCCTGGAGGTTGAAAAGCTCCAGGGCGAGGTGCCCTGCTCCGCCGACACCGGAAGAGCCGCCGTTCAAGGGCTTGGACTTCGCGAGCGCGATCACTTCTTTGACCGACTTTGCGGCCACGGAGGGGTGCACCACCAGAATATTGGTCGAGTCCGCCGCGCGGGTGACCGGTGCGAGGTCCTTGATCGGATCAAACGGCATCTTCTCGAGGAGGCTGGAATTGATCGCGAGCGCGCCGATCGTCCCCAACAGCACCGTGTAGCCGTCCGGAGCGGCTTTCGCTGCGATTTCCGCAGCGATGTTCCCCGAGGCGCCCGGCCGGTTGTCCACGATGATCTGCTGGCCGAGCGACGCCGCCAGCTTGGTGCCGATGGCGCGCGCGGTGGTGTCGGTACCGCCGCCGGGCGGAAAGCCGACCAGCAGCCGGATCGGCTTGTTCGGCCAATCTGCGGCGCGCGCACCGGGACCAGGAAAGACGGTCGCAACGAACGCGCCGCAGATTAATATGAATACTCTTCTGTGTCCCAACTTCATCGTATTCTCCTCGATATCGAATTCGCGGCTGATTATTATATATCCCGGGCCGCCGCAGGTGGCCCGTTAGGTCGCGCCAACCCGCTTTCTGATAGGTTTGGGCGTTTATCTGCGGCTATTTCTGTCTCACGCGCGCCGCGCGCGCGTTTTTGCGCACGGGCGCGGCTTTGCCGCCGGTGGCGAGCACGCGGGTCAGCCCCCGGACGCTCTTGAGCTTCTCGAGGTTTAACACGAGCCCGATCACCTGTTCGGCGTTCGCTTTGGGCAGCCTGCCCCACGCGGCGCACTCGCGGAACTTGTCGGAAAGCTCCTGATCGCTCATCGGGTTGGCGGGGCTGCCCTTGCCAAAGTCGGCGCGGCCGCTCACCGTGCGGCCGCCGGCAAGCTCGACGTCGATGATGGTGGTCATCTTCTCGTAACCCGCGGCTTCCGCGACCGGATGCACGCCGAACTCGACTTTCTCGATCATCGCCTGCACGTCGCGGCGGTCGACCACTTTGCCGGTGAACTCGGCGAGCCCGGCTGTTCTCTCGAGGAGCAGGACCGCCATGCAGAACTCCATGCTGAACTTGGCCTGCAGCCCGTTCCTCGGGCGGTGATGGATCAGCGCGTTCGGCATGTGACGGTTGGTCCCGACTTTCACCTTCGCGACCTGTTCAGGTTTGATGTCGTACTGGCGGATGAGGTCGAGCATCAGCCCCATTCCCGGGTGCGTGAGCGAGCCGCTCGGGTGCGGCTTGATCGAGACGCCGGGGAAAGCGAAGGTCCAGGGATTGCCGAGCTTGCCGTCGATTGCGTCCGGATCGTAGCCGCCACCCGCGGCCTTGAAGAAACCGCGGTCGGCCTCGAGCACAGTGGCGGCCGCGGTCCAGCCAAGCTGTGCGAGCTCCGCGGCGACGACGCCGCTCTCGCACGAGCGCCCCGGGTGGAAGGGCTTGGTCATGGTGCCGAAGTTCTCGCGCAGCCCCGCGGCCTGGCTCGCCGCGATACCCAGCGCGCGCCGCGTCTGTTCGGTATTGAGCCGAAGCATCCTGGCTGCGCCGGCCGCGGCGCCGATCGTGCCGATGGTGGCGGTAGAGTGAAAGCCGTGATCGTAATGCCGCGGGTTGATCGCTTCCGCGATCTTGGTCTCGACCTCGACCGCGACCTGGTAGGCGGTGAGCAGGTCGCGCCCGGAGCGGTTGTCGCGCTCGGCGAGCGCCAGCGCCGGCGGCAGCGCCGGCGCTGTGGGATGCGTGAGCAGCCCGTAGACGCGGTCCTTGGCGACCGCGAGCTGCGTGTCGTCGTAGTCGTCGGCGTGGATCGCGATGCCGTTCGCGAAGGCGGCGAAGCGCGCCGGCACCTTGATGCGGGTTCCGATCACAGTGCAGCCCTTGTCGGTCGGGCAGCCGAGCGTGGCGAGATATTTGCGGACCAGGTGCCCCGATTCGGCGGCGTTGCCGGCGAGCGCGAGCCCGATGCCGTCGAGGATCGAGCGCTTGCCGAGGCGCATGACCTCGGCGGGAATGTCCCGCGCGCGGGTCCCGGTTATGAACTGTGCGACGTACGCGGTGAGGGAAATTTCCAGCGCGGCAGGCATATTCCTGACAGTGGATGGGCAAGCGCCTAAATATCACATCTCGTGCCTGCGTGCCAAATGGTAGAAGCGCGCCGGAAATTTATGCGGGAAGCCTGTAAAATGCCTATCCGCTCGAAGAGAGGGATAGGCATGGGCTCGACCATCGCCGAGAAAATTCTCGGCGCGCATGCAGGAAGCAGGCCGGTCAGGGCGGGCGATGTTGTCGTCGCGGCGGTGGACTTCGCGATGCTGCACGACGCGCGCGCCGCCAACGCGCTCAAGATGGTGGAGAAGCTGGGCGCCGCGCGGCTGCCCTTCGCGCCGCGCACCGCCCTCGTGCTCGACCACTACTCGCCGCCGCCCAACCCGGAGGCGGCGAACATCCACCGCGCGATGCGCGCGTTTGCCGACGATCACGGAGCGGTGCTCTACGACGTCGGCGACGGCATCTGCCACCAGGTGCTGCCCGAGGGCGGGCACCTTACCTGCGGCGATCTCGTAGTGGGCACCGATACGCATTCCACGACCTACGGCGCCTTCAACGCGCTCGGCACCGGCGTCGAGGGCACCGATCTCTCGGCCGTCATGATGACCGGAAAGCTCTGGTTCCGCGTTCCGGAAACGATTCGCGTCGAGTTGAAAGGCCGGTTGCAGCCCGGCGTGTGGGCGAAGGACTTGACGCTCCGGATGCTGGGGCGGCTCGGCGCGGAAGGGGCGAACTACAGGGCGATCGAGTACCAGGGCCCGGCGGTAGCGGCGATGGAGATCGACGACCGCATGACGCTCGCGAACCACGCCGCGGAGCTCGGCGCCAAGGCCGCGCTGCTGGAAGCCGATGAAAAGACTTTCGCCTGGCTCGAGGCGCGCGGCGCGCGCGAACCGTCGCCGGTCCGGGCCGATCCCGATGCGAGCTACCGTGAGCGCATCGAGATGGACGTCACCGAACTGGTCCCGCAGGTGGCTCGCAACCACCAGATAGATGACGTCGTCGGCGTGCCGGAGGTGAAGAACCAGCGCATTGATTACGCGCTGATCGGCACCTGCACGAACGGCCGGCTCGACGACCTGCGCCAGGCGGTCGCGGTCCTCAAGGGCAAGCGCATCGCGAAGGGCGTGCGCATGATTGTCACTCCCGCATCGCGCCAGGTCTGGCTCGCGGCGGCCCGCGAAGGGCTGATCGAGGCGCTCACCGCGGCCGGCGCCTCGGTGGAGGCGGCGGGCTGCGGCACCTGCGTCAATATCACCGGCCACCTGATACCGGGGGACGGGGACGTGGTGATCTCGAGCGCGAACCGCAACTTCAAGGGCCGTCTTGGCAATCCCAGGTCCGAGATCTGGATCGGCTCGGCCGCCACCGTGGCTGCATCCGCGTTGACAGGGCATATTACCGATCCGCGTACTGTAGAGGGTGGGGACTGGCGGCGGATATCAAAGGCCGCATGAACTGCAACGAAACCGCAGATGAACGCCGATGGACGCCGATAAAACCAAAATCAATACGAGAATGAAAATCTTCTCTTTGTTCTCGGATTTCTATCTGTGTTTATCTGCGTTTATCTGCGGCTAAATGAGTTTTTGGGATTTTTAGACAATGAAGAACATCCGCGGTAAAGCACGCCTGCTCGGCGATGAGGTCAACACGGATATTCATTGCTCGAGCAAGTATTTCTCCGGCAAGGACAACGCCTACGTCGCGCAGCACGCTTTCGAGCAGCTCGTGCCGGACTTCGTAGCGCGCTTCAAACCTGGCGATGTGATCATTGCGGGCAGGAACTTCGGCATCAACTCCTCGCGCGAGCAGGCGGTGCACGTGATGCGGCTGATGGGAGTGGCGGCGATCGTCGCCGCGTCCTTCGGACGCCAATTCTTCCGCAACTGCATCAACAACGGCCTGCCGGTGGTCGAATGCGAACTGGCGGCCATTGCAGAGGGCGACGAGATCGAGATCGATCTGACCGGCGGACGCATCGCGGTTCCCGCGCGCGGCCTCGTTCGCGAGGTGCCGCCGCTTCCCGCCGAGGTGCAGGCTATACTGGCCGCCGGCGGGCTGATCCCGTTTCTGAAGGCGCATCCGGACTGGAAAATCAATGAAACCGCAGATACACGCAGATAAACACAGATAATTCAACCCGAAAAGCCTGCTAACAGATTGTTGAAAATCCCCCTCATCGCGTCATTCCCGCGAAGGCGGGAATCTAGTAAATCGTGATCCGTATTACATTAGATCTTCTGGACTCGCTGAGTTCACGAGACAATTTCAACAACCTATCAGTGGGGATTACATCCGCGTTAATCTGCGTTTATCCCGTTCCAATGTCCATTTTCCGGGCACGTCTAGCCCATTATGATCAGGACCTGGCAGAAGTCATTGGAACGGGATTTATCTGCGGCTAAATTGGATTTCTTCTTGGTGGATTCATGAAGATCGAGAAAGTGGAAGTGTTCGGGGTGGCGGTCCCGTTGATCCGCGAGTACAGGAACGCCTACCTTTCGAAAACGGTGCAGAAGAGCGCGGTCGTCCGCATCACCGCAACGGGCGGTATCGTGGGGCTGGGCAACATCGATCCCACGCCGGGCTACTCGAAAGAACAGACGGCCGACCACCCAGAAGCGCCGCGCTCGACACGTACCACGTCCCCCAGGACCCGCCCGCACCTCGAAGTGCTGCGTTCGAAATTCGCCCCGATGCTGATCGGCATGGACCCGACCAACGTCCACGGCGTGCTGGCGAAGATCGAGCCGGCGGTGAAAGGCTTCCTCGACTCCAAGGCGGCGATCGAGATGGCGTGCGTGGACCTCGCGGCGCGCCTCGGGGGCATGCCGGTCCATGCTTATCTCGGCGGCGCGGTGAAGGAGCGGCTCCTCTTTAACGCCTGGATCGGGATCCTGCCGCCGGGTGACGCCGCGAAGGAGACGCTTGAGTGGAAGCGGCGAGGCTTCCGCTCGGCCAAGATCAAGGTCGGCGGCGGCATCGAGGCCGACCGCGACCGCGTGAAAGCGGTGCGCGAAGCGGTCGGACCGGATTTCGCGCTGCGCATAGACGCGAACGCCGGCTACGATGCCGACACCTCGATCAAGCTCGCGAAGATGGTCGCGCCGCTCAAGCTCCAGCTCTTCGAGCAACCGGTGCCCGCGGACGACATCGCGGGCATGGCGCGCGTGCGGCGCGAAGCGAACGCGGTGGGCGTGCCCGTCATGGCCGATGAGTCCGTGCTCGATCACGCGAGCCTCATCCGCATCATCAGGATGGAGGCGGCCGACATCGTCAAGGTGAAGGTCATGAAGCAGGGCGGCTTCCTCAACACGCGGCGCATGATCGCGACCGCGGAGGCCGCCGGCATCCGCTGCGTGGTGGGACATGGCTTCGGGCTGGGCGTCAACACCATGGCGGAGATCATGCTGGCGGCGACATCGAGCAACGTCATCGACGGGCTCGAATGCGTGGGGCCGCTCAAAACCGCGGATGACATCGTGACGCGCAAGCTCGACCTCTCCTCCGGCAGCCTGCCCCTGCCTGGCGGGCCGGGGCTGGGCGTCACGCTCGATGACGCGAAGCTCGAGAAATACCGCCTGGAGATCAAAGCCGCGGCCGCCTGAAGATTTCGTGAGGGCGGGAGAGTGGGAGAGCGGGAGAGCGAAACATTCCGTGAGGGCGTCAGGGCGTGAGCGCGAGAACTTGAAATTCCACTTCCGATCTCCCGATCTGACGATCTCCCGTCTTCTCGATTTTTCGATCTCCCGATCTCCCGATTTCACGATCTCCCGGCATTTTCGGGATTCATCTCGCCAATCCGATCTCGGTCAAAAACGCTTTCGCGTCCTCGTGGTCGAGCGCCAAGAACTTGAGCGTTTCGGCATGGCCCATGAGGCGGTGCTGCCAGAAGTTTTCCGCAAGCTCCTTCTTCCATTCGTCCGCCTGTGTCGCACGCTGCACGACCTGTTCCCAGTATGCGATCTGCGCCGGCGTCATGCCCTTGGGGCCGACGAATATGCGCCAGGTGGACACTTCGATGTCGGAACCCTGCTCCTTCCAGGTCGGAACGTCGGCGAGAACGCCGGGCAGCCGCGTGGGCGAGGTCACCGCGATCATGCGCACCTGCTTGTTGCGGAGCAGGGACGCCCCGAACGCGACGGAAATTGGCACGACGTCGATGTGACCGCCAAGCATGGCCGTGCTGGCGGCGCCGCCCGACGGGAAAATGACGTTCTTCATTTTCTTGATATCGATACCCGCGGCCTTCAGCGGCACGGCGGCGCCCTGGTGATTCGGGCCGCCGACGCTCGTGGCGATGCCAAAACTCACCGCGGTCGGGTCGCGCTTCATGAAGTTGACGAGGTCCTTGCCCGTCCTGATCGGTGAAACCGGCTTGACCGTGACCGAGATGTACTCCTTGAAAAGGTGCAAGACCGGCGTGAGAGTGGTGTAGCTCGGCCCGTGGCCCGCGATATGGTTCGTGAGAATCGCTCGCGATCCCATCACCAGGTAATGGCCGTCACCGGGATGCTGGTTCAAGTAGTTGTATGCGACGCTGCCGCCGCCGCCCGGCTTGTTCACGACTGAAACCGGGGTAGGTACGTAGTTGCCCAGAACCTTCACGAATATCCGCAGGATCCGGTCGGAGCCGCCGCCGGGCGCATTGGTGGCGATGAGCTCGATGGGCTTATCCGGCTTCCACGCCTGCGCCGCTGCCGTACCGGGGACGATGGTGGGCAGCGCCCCGAACGCGATCAATGCTGCTAGCGCCGAAAATCGGGGAGAGCGCGACGGTACCGGGACTGTGACTGCCTTCAAGGACTCCTCCTGTTGGGTGTGAATTGTTGTAAGCGGAAGATTAGCCCGAAAGGCGTTCGGAAGAAAGGCCGCCGGAAACACGAGTAGAATCCGGAAGATGAAACGGCAGAAACTCAGGCAAAGACTCGCGAGCGGCCCGATCATTATCGCGCCGGGGATCTATGACGCGTACGGCGCGCGGATGGTGGAGCAGGCGGGGTTTGAGGCGGCATACATGACTGGCAACGGCGTGTCAGCAAGCCGGCTGGGGCGCCCCGACGTCGGACTGGTGGATCTCACGCTGATCACGGACCACGCGCACCGCATTGCCGCATGCGTGGACATTCCCCTCATCTGCGACGCGGACACGGGCTACGGGAATGCCGTCAACGTGCGGCGCACGGTCGAAGAGTTCGAAGCAGCGGGCGTCTCCGCGATCCATCTCGAAGACCAGGAGTCCCCGAAACGCTGTGGGCAGCTGCCCGGCGCGCGGCCGGTGATCTCGCTCGGCGAGGCAGTCGGCAAGATCGAGGCGGCGCTGGCGGCGCGGCGCGATCCGGACTTCATCCTGATCGCGCGCACCGACGCGGCGGGCGGCCACGGGCTCGACGAAGCGATCCGGCGCGCGCAGGCTTTCCACAAGGCGGGAGCCGATGTGATCTTCGTCGAGATGAAGGGCGGGCCTTCGATACTGGACGATCTGAAGCGCGTGACCTCCTCGGTCGCGGCCCCGTGCCTCGTCAACGTGGATGCGGGCGGCAGGCTCGGCGAGTTGACCGCCGCCGAAATCGAAAAGCTCGGCCTGCGCATTGCGATTTATCCCGGTCTTGCGCGCGGCGCGGCGGGATTCGCGATCCGCGAGGCGCTCGCCGCGCTCAGCCGCGACGGTAACACGAAAGCGGTGCGAAACCGCATGCTCACGCTCAAGGAGTACAACGAGACGCTCAAACTCGACGAAGTCGAGGCGTGGGAAAAGAAGTACCTGAAATGACAACCGCCAAGGCGCCAAGACTACAGTGTTAAATTTTGAGTTTTGAATTTTGAGTTGACTGTTGGGTTGAGTGCGACTTGGACTTGAATTCAACACTTAACACTCAGCATTCAACATTGATTTCTCTTGCCGCAGATAAACGCAGATAGGCGCGGATAGAACTGAGGCCAACTTCGACTCACGAATCACGATTCACGACTCACCGTTTTGTCCGTTCACCGGTCACTGGTCACCGGTCACGGATCTTAGGTGAAGACGATGAGCGCGCCGACGATCGCCGCCCCGATCACGCTCGCCGCGAAGATGAGCCTGTCCCGCGCACTCCACCCGGGACCGCTCGCGACCGGGAATGCGCGTTCCTGCGGAACACCGGCTGCGGGGCCGCCGGCCATCGGCACCGTGGTTTGCGCCAGATCCTGCATCTCCTGCGCCATGCCCGTTTGCGCGGCGAGCCGCATCGTTGCGCTCAGCGAATCGAAGGCCTTCGACACCCCGAGGGTGGGCGCCGGCGTGGCGACCTCGGGTTGCGCGTCGGTGCGCCGCGTGTTCGGGGCAGTCTGCACCAGGAGATCGGCCGCGGATTCCGGTTCGAAGCTCGGCGCAGCCGGTTTCAGCGGCAAGGTGGTGGTTGCGGTCGCTGCGGCCGGCATGCGCTGTCGGCAATCGCGCAGGTCGCGCGCCAGTTCCCGCGCGTCGCTGTAGCGGTCGCCGGGGGACTTGGCGAGCGCCTTGGCGATGATGAAATCCAGCATTTCCGGCGCTTCCGGGTTGATCGAGCTGGGCGGCGGCGGCGCAAAGTTCAGGATCTGGAACATGATCGAGCTCACGTCCTCGCCGGTGAACGGCGCCTTGCCCGTGACCATCTCATAGAGGATCACGCCCAGGGAGAACATGTCCGAGCGCGGCTCGGCGCGCTTGCCCACCACCTGCTCGGGCGACATGTATCGGGGGGAGCCCAGCACCACACCGGCCTGGGTCCGCACCTCGGCGGAGCGCATGCGCGCGATGCCGAAGTCGGTGATCTTCACCAGCCCGTCGCGCACGATCATGAGGTTGGCGGGCTTGATGTCGCGGTGCACGACCTCGTGCTCGTGGGCGTAGCCGAGGCCCTCCGCGGCTTGCGCGGCGATGTCGATCGCCTGCCCCACCGACAGCGGCCTGCCCGGGGACAGCAGGGACTTGAGTTCCTTGCCTTCGAGCAGCTCCATCGCCATGTAGGCGACGTTGCCGCTCTTGCCGATGTCGTAGACGGTGACGATGTTGGGGTGGCTGAGCCCGCCCGCGGCGCGGGCTTCCTGGTAGAAACGGGCCTCGTACACCGCCATCTCGTCCTGCTCGAGATCCATGTTGATGGTCTTGATCGCCACAGTGCGGTTGAGCATCGGGTCGAACGCGCGATAGACCACGCCCATCGCGCCTTTTCCCAGCTCGGTGACGATCTCGTAACGCCCTAGCTTTCGGGTTTCCATAGGATCGGATTAACCACAGAGACACAGAGGTACAGAGAAAGACATTCTGAATGTGAATTCCTCAATGTCTCTGTGCCTCTGTGGTTCAAGGGGTTACCGTCTGGCCTTCACGCTGCGGAACACCGGCCCCCAGGTCGGGTGGCCGGCCTCCGCCGGGTCCAGATCGAAGCCGGGATCAGCTGCGAGGGCCTTGCGGAACTCGTCGCGGCACCGCGGCTCGCGCCCCGAAGAGCAATGGATGAAGGCGAGATGCTTGTGGGCCTTGACCTGGTCGGATTTGCCGAGGCCCGCATCGAGCGCGCTCTGCAACTGGTCCGGCAAACTCCTAAGGCAAAACCGCCTGAAAGAAAAGGGCAAAAAACCGCTATAGAGACATGAAATCGACCCTGCTCCCGTTTCCAACAGGGGACTAGGAGGGGTCATTCGGTTCAGCTCCATCCCGGATCCTCAGGCGGTTTTGCTTTTAGCAGCCGGTCGGGCAGCCAGGTCCGACAGGCTGCTAGCGGAATCGGTGCCTAATTCTAAACCGTTCCCCCGGCTTCACCTCGACACTCTGCGCGTAGGGGGTGAAGGTCGTGTTGCGCACCTCGACCTGGTGCGGCCCGGGACTCACCTGAACTTCCTGCAGGGGCGGGCTCACGCCCTGTTTCTTGCCGTCTACGTAGATCTCGCCCCAAGGCGTGATCGCGAAGGTGATGAACCCGGGCTCGCCGGCCGGCGCCGCCGGTTTCGGTTCCGCGGCTCGCTTGGGCTCGACAGCGCGTCTGGGCGGCGGTGCGGGCGTGGGAATGACCTTTTCCTGCGGGGGAGTCACAGCGGGCCTGACGGCGGCGGGTGCAGTCGTTGCGGTCGCCGCGGGCGCGCGCGCCTGGATGGGCTCTCCCGGGCGGTCACGCAGTCCGCGCAGCGCGACCGCGGTCACCAGGATCGCCACCACCGCCAGCGCGGTGCCCAGCCGCGGCCGGGTGCGCAGGTTCTCCGTCACCTGCCTTGCCGACTGCGTCAGGCTGCCGATGACCGTTCGCGTGATGCCCGAGCCGGAAAGCAGCCCCGTGGTCGTGGCGTGCGCCGCTTCCTGCATGCGCCTGATCTCGCCCGTGCTGTCGCCGACGGCGTAAACCTCGTGCTCGCGCACGTGCTTGTCGGTGCGCGAGCCTTCATAGCGGAACAGCCTGGCGTAGGCCTCCGACAGGCACGACACGACCTCGTAGTAGGAGCGGGACACCAGGATCTGGTTGGGCAGGGCGAAGCCCATCACGCGCTGCGCGACGTTGATGCCGTCGCCGATGATGTTGGGCTGGCCGTTCAGGTCGCGCACCAGCTTGACCGGACCGAGGTTGATGCCGATGCGCAGCCGGAGCGGCATCGGCGAGCCGGACCGCGGCGCGGTCATCGAATCGCGCAGCGCCATGGACACGAACAGCGCGTCCTCCGGGTCGCCGACAAAGCTGATCGCCGCGCCATCACCCGTGTCGAGGATGACGCGGTCGTTCGCCGCCACGTCCCTCAATGCTTCGCCGAGCAGGGCGTTCAACTGCTCCTTGAGCTTGATCTGCTCGGCGACCGGCAGCCTCGAGTACTCGACGACGTCGAGGAATGCCACGCTGCAGATGAATGTCCGGTTGCCTCTCGTCAGCACGTTGTTTACCCGTTAAAGATCACCAGCACAATTTATCTGCGGTTTCAGATTACTTCACCCGCATGCCGGGCTGCGCGCCGGAGTCCGGGGAGAGCAGATAGAACCCCGGGCCCTCGCCGCTCGCGGCGAGCACCATGCCCTCGGACACCCCGAACTTCATCTTGCGCGGGGCGATATTGGCGACGACCACGGTCAGGCGGCCCTTCAGCTTTTCAGGGTCGTAGGCCGGTTTGATGCCCGCGAGCATGGTCTTGGTCTCGCCGCCGAGATCGAGCGTGAGCCTGAGCAGCTTGTCGGCCCCCTCGACCGGTTCGGCGTTGACGATCCGCGCGATGCGCAGGTCCACCTTGTTGAAATCGTCGATCGTGATCGTGTTAGCGGCTACGGTTTCCACGGCGTGCTCCTCATGGTGGGCGTGGCGCTGCGGCGAGTGCGACTGCGGCGCCGGCTGCAGGGTTTCCTTGTTGGCGTCGATCAGCGCGCGCATGCGTCTCGGTTCGATGCGGGTCATCAAGTGCTTGTATGGCGAGATCCGGTCGATCGCCTTGGGGAGGTCAGCCCACCTGAGAGGCGTATCGAGACTCAAAAGCGCAGCGACATTATCCGCGGTTTTCGGGAGCACCGGCGCGAGATAGTAGGTGATGATGCGAAACGCGTTTATGCAATCGGACACCATGTCGTGCAAATAGTCACACTTCGAGGCGTCCTTGGCGAGATCCCAGGGTCTGTCCCGGTCGATGCGCTGGTTGATGAGATCGCAGACGCGCATGATTTCGCGTATGGCCTTGCCGTATTCGCGCGCGTCCAAGGATTCCCTGATCACGTTCTCACTGCCGTACGCGATCATGGTGTATGGGCGGCTGGTGTTGTCGCGCGCAAATACCTCCGAGGAAAGCTTTCCGCCGAACTGCTTGGTCAGGATGGCGGCGCACCGGCTGACGATATTGACGTACTTGCCGACCAGGTCGCTGTTCACCCGCGCCACGAAGTCGTCAAGGCTTAAATCTATGTCCTCCATCGTCGGGCCGAGCTTCGCGGCGTAGTAGTAGCGCAGCCACTCGGGGTCGAGGCCCTGCTCGAGGTAGCTCCCGGCGGTGATGAAGGTGCCGCGGGACTTGGACATCTTCTCGCCGTCCACCGTGAGGAAGCCGTGTACGTACAAGTGCGACGGCGTGCGGTGGCCGGAAAACTTGAGCATCGCCGGCCAGAACAGCGCGTGGAAATAGAGGATGTCCTTGCCGATGAAGTGGATCATCTCGGTCTTCGCGCCGTCCCTGGTGTAGGCGTCGTAGTCGACCTTCTTCCGGTCGGCGAGGTTGCGAAAGCTTCCAAAGTAACCGATCGGCGCATCGAGCCAGACGTAGAAGTACTTGCCGGGGGCGTCCGGGATCTCGAAGCCGAAGTAGGGCGCGTCGCGCGAAATGTCCCAGTCGTTCAGCCCCTGGTCGAACCACTCGCGGATCTTGTTCTTCGCCTCCCGCTGCAGGTGCTCGTTTTCCTGTGTCCACTTCTCGAGAAACTCCCGGCACTTCCTGTCGGAGAGCTTGAAGAAATGGTGATCGGATGACTTGCGCACCGGCTTCGCGCCCGAAACCACCGAGTAGGGGTTCTTGAGGTCGGTGGGGCTGTAGGTCGCACCACACTCTTCGCACGAGTCGCCGTACTGGTCCTTGGCGCCGCACTTGGGACAGTCGCCTTTGATGAAGCGGTCGGGCAGGAACATCTGCTTGAGGGGATCGAATAACTGCTCGACCGGCCGTACCTCCATCAGCCTCGCGGCCTTGAGCTTGCGGTAAAACGCCTCCGACAGCTTGCGGGTCTCCTCCGAGTGGGTGGTGTAATAGTTGTCGAACTCGATGTGGAAGCCCGCAAAATCGCGCTGGTGCTCTTTCAGCACGCGCGCGATCAACGCCTCCGGCGTGATCCCAGCCTGCTCGGCGCGCAGCATGATCGCCGTGCCGTGGGTGTCATCCGCGCAGCAGTAGTGCACCTCGTGCCCCTGCATGCGCTGGAAGCGCACCCAGATGTCGGTCTGGATGTACTCCACCAGATGCCCGAGGTGGATCGCCCCGTTGGCGTAGGGGAGAGCCGAGGTGACGAAGATGCGGCGCTTGCTCATCAAACTCGCTGCAAATCAAAGGTGAAATTGTAACAAACGCCCCCTGCGCGCCTGCCATTGCGCCACACTTTCGGCAGGCAAGCGAGCATCGCCGAAAGACCGCGCCACGATCATGGCAAGAACGGCCCCGCCGATAGGCGCAGCCGGCATAATCGTCTAGAATCGCGCCCTACATGCCGTACGAGGAATTCCCATGGCCGTCACCGAGCAACAGGTTCAGGACGCCCTGAAGCAGCTCACCGATCCCAACACCCGGAAGGACTACGTCACCACCAAGTCGGCGCGCAACATCAAGGTGGAAGGCGACAAGGTGTCGGTGGACCTCCTGCTCGGCTACCCCGCCAAGAGCCAGCTCGAGCCGATCCGGCAGGAGGTCACGCGGAAGCTCAAGTCCGTCCCCGGCGTCGGCCAGGCGAGCGTCAACGTGCAGATGAAGATCGTCTCGCACGCGGTCCAGCGCGGGGTCAAGCTCGTCCCCGGCATCAAGAACGTCATCGCCGTGGCTTCGGGCAAGGGCGGCGTCGGCAAGAGCACGGTGGCGGTCAATCTGGCGCTCGGGCTGGCGGCGGAGGGCGCGACGGTCGCCGTGCTCGATGCGGACATCTACGGCCCCTCGCAGCCCACCATGCTCGGCATCCGGGGCCGGCCCGAGTCGCGTGATGGCAAGAGCCTCGAGCCGATGGAGGGCCACGGCATCCAGGCCATGTCCATCGGCTTCCTGATCGACGTCGAGACTCCGATGGTGTGGCGCGGGCCCATGGTGACCCAGGCGCTCGAGCAGCTGCTGAACGAGACCCGCTGGCGCGAGGTGGATTATCTGGTGGTGGACCTGCCGCCGGGGACAGGGGACATCCAGCTGACCCTTGCCCAGCGCGTGCCGGTGACCGGCGCGGTCATCGTCACCACGCCCCAGGACATCGCCCTCATGGACGCCCGCAAGCGGCTCAAGATGTTCGAGAAGGTGGGCATCCCCATCCTCGGCATCGTCGAGAACATGAGCGTCCACGTCTGTTCCCAGTGCGGGCACGAGGAGCGCATCTTCGGCGAGGGGGGCGGGGAGCGCATCAGCAAGGACTACGACGTCGAGATGCTGGGAGCGCTGCCGCTCGACATCACAATCCGCGAGCAGGCCGATGCCGGCAAGCCGACGGTGGTCTCAGACCCGGACGGCCGGGTCGCCCAGATCTACAAGAGAATCGCGCGGCGGGTGGCGGTGAAGATCGCGGAGAAGGCGCAGGACCACTCGGCGGCGTTTCCGAAGATCGTCATTCAGAGCACCTAGCGGACAGCGGTCAGCTGTCAGCGGTCAGCAGTCAGCGATCAGCCGAAAATTCGCGGAGAAGCCGCGGTAGAATAGCTGAGAGCCGATTGCTGAGAGCTGAGCGCGAAGATGTCAATAAAAT
>JACPEF010000125.1:17915-39155 GCA_016183675.1 Betaproteobacteria bacterium | reverse complement strand
CTGAAACGAGTGACGAAGTGACGCGGTGACGAAGTGACGCGTGACGGCTACTCGGTGCGATGCTGCAGCTCGAATCACCAATCACGAATCACGCTTTTCAAGTGCTGCCGCGCGTTGCTTTTCCAGTGCCGGCGGCAGCACGGCGTAAAGATGGTCGAACATCTGTCCGGCCGCGGGCTGCGGGGTGTCGAGGTAGGCCTGCGCCGCGGCCTGCACCTGCTCGTTGCACTCCTTGAGCAGCGCGTCCTCTTTCGCCTTGTTCCATGCGCCGCACCCCGTAAGATAGGTGCGCAGCCGCGCGATCGGTTCCAGCTTCCAGGCTTCCGCCACTTCGTCCGGGCTGCGATAGCGCGTCGCATCGTCCGCGGTGGTATGGTCGGAGAGGCGGTAGCTGAGGGCCTCGATCAAGGTCGGTCCGCCGCCTGCGCGCGCTTTCGCGAGCGCCTGGTCCACGGCGTGGCGCACCGCGATGGCATCGTTGCCGTCCACCTGCGCGCCCTCGAAGCCCGCCGCGATCGCCTTCTGCGCGAGCGTCTGCGCCGCGGTCTGGATGCGGCGCGGCACCGAGATCGCCCACTGGTTGTTGGTGACGACGAACACCACCGGCAGCTTCCAGATGCCGGCGCCGTTGATGCCCTCGTAAAAATCGCCCTTGGAGGTCGCGCCGTCGCCGAGGGCGCACACCGCGACGCGTTTCTCGCGCCGGAGCTTCATGGCGTAGGCGACACCGACCGCGTGCGTGACGTGCGCGGCGATGGTCACACAGATCGCGAAGTCCTGGCGCGGGCCGGCGAAGTCGCTGCCGCGCTCGTCCCCGCCCCAGTAGAGGAACAACTCCTTCAACGTCACCCCGCGCATCAGCTGCGCACCGTTCTCGCGGTAAGTCACAAGGAACACGTCGTCCTTCGCCATCGCGCTGGCGACCGCGGCTTCCACCGCCTCCTTGCCGAGCAGCGAAGCGAAAGTCCCGAGCTGCCCGGTGCGTTGCAGCGCGATCGCCTTGGCGTCGTAGGCGCGCATCAGCACCATCCAGCGGTAGAGCGCGATCAGGTTCTTCGGATCGCGCGCAAACTCCGGAAACGGCTGGACGACCTTGCCCTGAGGGTCGAGGAACTGCGAGTAGTGGATCTCGAATTGCGCGACGACGGTCATGTGAAATTCAGGGGAACCGCAAATAAACGCCGAGAAACGCAGATAGGATCTTCAATTAACCGCCAAGACGCCAAGGACGCCACGAAGAAAAGACGAATGAACCCGCCGATGAACACGGATAGGGAAGTGTGGATCATGTCTCGGCCATGATAATACATGTGCGCATTTGACAGTCATGGGGTGACAACTTAGGCTCGAAGTGCTTCGGTAAGCAGGAACGGCGGCATGCCGCTTCGTTGGGTTGTTCATTTCATCCGCGTGTATCTGCGTTTATCTGCGGCTCGTAATAGATTCAGGGTTGGATTCTATCGGCGTTTATCGGCATCCATCCCGTTCCAATGCTCATTTTCCAAGCGCGTCGCGAACCATCAATCATCAGGAGCTGGCGGAGGACATTGGAACGGGATCCATCGGCGGCTATTGGTTCTTGAGATGTGCACGATTCAGAACTGCAATCTCGCCTGCACGCCGGCGAGCGCGTTGCGCGTGGGCGCCGGCTCGTAGAAGCGGCCGTTCGCCTCCGCCACGATCACCGACCCGATGTACTGCCGGTCGGTCACATTGTCCACGCGCAGGAACTCGGTCAGACGCCAGTTGCGGCCGCGCTGCTCGAAGCCCTCGTTGACATAGATCTTGCCGTTGTAGCGGACCTCGACGCCAGCGTGGAATCCGGCCGGAGCATCGCGCCAGACCAGCTCGCCGTAGAGGCTCTGCGGCGGCACGCCGGGGAGGCGGTTCCCCGCCGGCACCGTTACCGGCGGCGCCCCGCTCGTGAAGGGCTGCTCAAAGCGCGCATCGAGGAGGGTATAGGCCAGCGCCGCCTCGAAGGCCCGCGCGAAGCGGCCTTCCCACGCGAGCTCCAGCCCCTCACGCCGGGTCTTGGAGGCATTCTTGAACACGGTGCGCCCGCCGCTCGAGCTGTCCACCACGATCTCGTTGACGACATCGATGCGGAACAGCGCGAGATTGATACGTCCCGCCTCGCCGAGCCGCGCCTTCGCCCCGATCTCTCGGTGCGTGCTGCGTGCCGGCTGTAGCGCGAAGTTGAGCCCGCTCGCGCCGCCGCCGCGGTGGGCGAGCTCGGCGAAGGTTGGCGTCTCGAAGCCCTTGCCGGCGTTGCCGTAGAGGTTCATCTCCGGGGTGAGCCTGAACAGGAGGCCGACCGCCGGCGTCGTGTCGGAGTAACGCACCGAGCCGCTGTCGTTCGGGTTGGGCCCGGTGATGAAGTAGTCGGTGGACTCGAAGCGCACGCGGCTGTGGCGCGCGCCGGCGAGGAGGTTCCAGCGCGGCGCCGCGCGCCACTCGGCCTGGGCATAGAGGCCGGTCGCGGTGACCACGTCATCCTCATCGCGCTTGAGCGCCCCTGACACGCCGAAGTTGTTGATGAATCCCGTGCGCCGCTCCGCCATGCGGTCGTAATCGAGGCCGACGCTGGCGGTGAACGGCGCGCCGATCAGTTTGGCCGTGCGCGTCCAGCGCAGTCCGGCGCCGCCGTAGCCGCGGTCGAGGTCCACCACGCCCCCTGAGTGGGTCGCGGCGTTCTGCACTGCGAGCGGAATCGCCAGGAACTGCGTGACCTGGCGATCGCCGGAATAGACGCGCGCCTCGAACCGGTCGGTGTCGTTCAGGCGCAGGTCGTACGTAAGACCGAGCTGCGCCTGGGCGATGCTCTTGCGGGTGTCGAACGCGATCGCGTTGGTGCCCGCCTGGCGCGGGTCCTGCGCCACCTGGGCTGCGGTCAGCCCGAGCGGGTCCTGGGTTTCGGGCTGGTCGATGGCGTTCACGACCAGCGTAACGATGCCGCGCCCGCCGGTATCGAGCTTGAGCTTCGCGTTCAAGTGGTCGCGCCGCACCGCGCTGTGGTCGCGGTAGCCGTCGCTCTCGAAGCGCGAGAGGTCGGCGAGATAGTTGAAGCTGTCGCTCGTGCCCCCCAGTTGCGCGCCGAGCTTGGTCGTGTCGTAGCTTCCCGCGTAGAGCCCGCCGGAGAACGTCGGCTCGCGCGGTCCGTCAGCGGTGAAAATCTGGATCACACCGCCGGAAGCGTTACCGTAGAGGCTGGAGAACGGCCCGCGCATCACCTCGATGCGCTCCGCGGAACCGAGGCTGAAAGTGGCGGCCTGGCCCTGGCCGTCGGGCATGGTGGCGGGGATGCCATCGGCGATGAGGCGCACCCCGCGTACGCCGAAGGTCGCGCGCGCGCCGAAACCGCGCGAGGAGATCTGACCCGATCGATCGCGACCGGCAGACCGAAGCTCTCTTGCTCGACGCGGGTCGCGCTGATGACCACCTCCGGCAGGAGAGCCGGCGGCTTGGCAGGGGATGGGTGCTGCTGCGCCCCGGCGGTGAACGGCAGCCACGCCGCCGGCAGGAGCGCGAGCGCGATGCCGGCGGCGCAGCGCCTGAGAGTCCGTAGCAAGATCAAAAAGTATCAGCCGCAGATACACGCAGATACACGCGGCTGAAGAGCCTGAACGCGTCGCCAGAGAGAACACGAAGTTCACAGAGAACTTCGCGTTGTCGTTCGTGTTCCTCTGTGTTCTCTGTGCGCTCTGTGGCTAAACCCCGGGTTTGACCTTGATCAGCGCTCGGCGGTACGGATGCCGGCGGGCCCGCCGTTGACCTTGATCGCGCCGGTTTTCGTCAGCGTCTTGCCGTCGAAGCTCAGCACCTCCAGTTCCTTCTCGATCATGCTTTGGACGAGAAGGGTCTTGCCGTCCTTGCTCCACACCGCGCCCTGGCCCCAATGGCCGACCTTGGCCTCGGCGACTTGCGTGAGCTTCGTGCCACTGATGCGGAAGATCTTGACCAACCCGAAATCGTTGAAGGCCTGGTGCGTCTTCGGCCGTTGCGAGCCGTTCTGGATCGTCACCGCCACGTAGTTGCCGTCGCGCGACATCGCAACGCCTTCCACGATCTGTCCGGCGGAAAGCGTATCGACGATGCGCGGCGGATCCATCTTGAGGTCGACGACGTTGATCACATCGGCATCTCCCTGCCCCCCCCCCTCGTTCCCCGAGACGGCGACGTCGCCCCGGGGGCTGATCTCGATGCTGTAGGGCCGGATGCCGCCGACCATGTATTTCTTGGTGTCCTCGACCTTGTTGCCGTCAACCGATAGCACCGAAATTTTGTGGTCGCCATCGCGCGTGACGATTGCCCGCTTGCCGTCGGGCGTGAAGGCCGCGTGGCTCGGGCCGGACTTCGCGTCGCCAAGCTCGATCTTGCCGGCGGCCGTCACCGTCTTGCCGGAAATGGTGAAGATCGAAACCGTTCCCTCTGCGCGGTTGGCAACGAGCGCGAGCGTGCCGGCGGGATTGATGGAAACCCCGGCGGCGCCCGCTCCGGCCTCGAGCGTTGCGATGACTGCAGGCGGCTTCGCCTTGAGATCGATCACCGAGAGCTTGTTGTCCGGAACCGTTTTCTTGGGATCGGTAGGGCTGATCTTCGTCGCAGCCGTCACAAGCGCGATGCTCTCATCGGGAGCAACCGCCACGCTTTGCGGCGGGCCGACAACAGAGGCCGGCGCGTTCACTTCCCCCACCACCCTGGGCGGCGAAACGCCGAGATCGACGATCGTGACCGTGTCCGGCGGCGGGTTCTGGACGACCTGGTTGGTGCCGCCGACATTGACGAGCTTGTTGTCATTGGCCGATACCGCGAGCTGCGCCGCCGCACTGAACGACAGGAGCGGCAAGGTGACGAACGCGACAGCGAGACCTGTCACCCGCGACATGCGGGCAAATGCCAGAGCGCTAGACGCCTTGCCCGGCACGATAGAAGCTCTAAGGTTAAGTATGATCATGATGACTCCCCCTAGTTGAAGTGAACTCGGAACGGTTCGGCACTACCGCGTGACGAGAGCAGTGCTGGTGGAACGATGAGACATGAAGCACATGAATGCTCAATTGTTGGAACAACAGACTGCGGGGCTGACGGTTCACCGGGCCCGTCCCGGAACGACGCCCATATCATATATTCTTATCCAATACAGCAAATGGGAACAGCCTCCATAAATCATCAGCCGGCGGCCTGAGCCGCAATCGTGGACCCCACCTCGGCCCCGCGAGGGGGCGCTCAGCCGGCGAGGAGTCCGCGTCAGCGCAGCTTGACTGCGCTCCTTAACCTGTAGCCGCACGGCTTACGCGGCTGCCAACAGGCCGCGTAAGACGTAAGGCATGATGCCGCCGTGCCTCAGGTATTCGGCCTCGATCGGGGTGTCCACGCGCAGGGTGAGCGGCACCTCACGGGCGGTCCCGTTCTGGCGGTGAATGACGAAGGTCACCTCCTGGCGCGGCGTGATCTCCCCGTCGAGCCCGAGGATGTCGAAGGTCTCGGTCCCGTCGATCCCGAGCGACTGCACGGTGGCATCGCCCGTGAGCTGGCACGGCAAAATGCCCATGCCGACGAGGTTGGAGCGGTGAATGCGCTCGAAGCCGCGCGCGATCACCGCTTTAACGCCGATTAACTGCGGTCCACGGGCCGCCCAGTCGCGCGATGAGCCGGTGCCGTACTCCTCACCGGCGAACACCACGAGCGGTGCGCCTTCCTTCCGGTAGCGCATCGCCGCATCGAAGATGCCCATCACTTCACCGCTCGGCTGGTGGACGGTGTAGCCGCCTTCCCTGTCGGGCGCGAGCAGGTTCCTGATGCGGACATTGGCGAACGTTCCGCGCATCATCACTTCGTGGTTGCAGCGGCGGGAGCCGAAGCTGCTGAGCTCGGTGGCGTTGACGCCGTGGTCCCGCAGCCACCGGCCGGCGGGAGAGTCGGGCGTGATCGCGCCCACCGGGCTGATGTGGTCGGTTGTGAGCGAATCGCCGAAGATCGCGAGCACGCGCGCGCCGACGACATTGGCGACCCGTCCCGGTTTCATGCCGAAGCCCGCGAAAAACGGCGGCTCCAGGATGTAGGTGGATCTCGGCTCCCATTGGTGGAGGGTTCCTTTGGTCGCGGGGATGGCGTCCCATAGCCGTTTCGCGCCCATGAGGTCGCCGTATTGGCGGCGGAAGGTCTGGGCGTCGTTGGCGAACGTGAGCGCTGCGGCGATCTCTGCGTCGCTCGGCCAGACGTCCTTGAGATAGACGGGCTTGCCGTCGGCCCCCGTGCCCAGGGGCTCGCGCGTCACGTCGATGTTCACGGTCCCGGCGATCGCGAAAGCGACCACCAGCGGCGGGCTCATCAGGAAATTCGCCTTGAGACTGTTGTGCACGCGCGCTTCGAAGTTGCGGTTGCCCGAGAGCACGGCGCACGCGACGAGGTCGTTTCGCTTCACCGCCTCCTCGATCGCCGCGTCGAGCGGCCCGGAGTTGCCCATGCAAGTGGTGCAGCCGTAGCCGACGACGCCGAAGCCGAGGCGCTCGAGATAGGGCAGGAGGCCGGCCTCGCGCAGATACGCCGTCACGACCTTTGATCCAGGCGCGAGCGAGGTCTTGACCCGCGGGCCGACCCTGAGCCCTTTCCCGACGGCGTTCTTCGCGAGGAGCCCCGCGCCGAGCAGCAGATGGGGATTGGACGTGTTGGTGCAGGAGGTGATGGCGGCGATCAGCACGTCGCCGTGGCCGAGGTCGAGCCCGGCGCGGGCCGTCGCGACGCGCCCGCCGAGCCCGGTTGCGGGCCTGCCGTAGCCGCCTTCGGCCACCGGCTTCGACAACAGCTCCGTGAAGCGCGCCTTGATGCCGCCGAGGTCGATGCGGTCCTGCGGGCGCTTGGGCCCGGAGACGCTGGGCACCACGCGCGAGAGGTCGAAATCGAGCGCTTGCGTGTAGTCGCACTCTCCCGGCCGCGGGATGCCGAGCAGGCCCTGGGCCCGGTGGTAGCTCTCGATGGCGTCCACCTGCGCCGCGTCGCGGCCGGTGACGCGGAAGTACTCGATCGTCTTCTCGTCCATCGGGAAGAAGCCGATGGTCGCGCCGTAGTCGGGCGCCATGTTGGCGACGGTTGCGCGATCGGTGGGGGAGAGCGAGGAGGCGCCCTCGCCGAAGTACTCGACGAACTTGCCGACCACCTTGGCGCGGCGCAGGAACTCGGTCATGGTCAGGACAAGGTCGGTGGCGGTCACGCCTTCGCGCAGCCGCCCGGTCAGGTGCACGCCGACGACGTCGGGGGTGAGGAAGGAGATCGGCTCGCCCAGCGTGCCCGCGATGCCTTCGATGCCCCCCACGCCCCAGCCGAGGATGCCGATGCCGTTGACCATCGGCGTGTGCGAATCGGTGCCGACCAGCGTGTCCGGGTAATAGACACCGTTCTTCTCCCACACGCCGCGCGCCAGGTACTCGAGGTTCACCTGGTGCACGATGCCGTTGCCGGGAGGGACGATGCGGATGCCGGTGAACGCCTGCTGGCCCCATTTCAGAAACGCGTAGCGCTCGGCGTTGCGCCGGAACTCGATCTCCATGTTGCGGGCGAGCGCGTCCGGCGCGTCGTGCACGTCCACCTCGACCGAGTGGTCCACCACGAGGTCCACCGGCACCAGCGGCTCGATGCGGCCCGGATCGGCGCCGATGCGCCGGGCGGTGGCGCGCATCGCGGCAAAGTCGTTTAGCGTGGGAATGCCGGTCAGCTCCTGCAGCAGGATGCGCGCCACCACGAACGGGATCTCCTGCGTGCGCGGCGCATTCGGCTGCCACGCGGCAAGGCTTCTCGCGTGCTGTTCGGTGACGCGCTTGCCGTCGCAGTTCCGGAGCAGCGATTCGAGCACGATGCGCAGGCTAACGGGCAGGCGCGATATCCTGCCGAGCCCGGCCGCCTCGAGCGCGGCGAGCGAGTAGTACCTGCCGGTCCCGCCGGATGCGAGCTTGAACTCCTGGAGCGAATTGAAAACGCTATGTGCCATTTATCCGATCACAAACAAATCAACGAACTCGTTGACCGGTGTCGCTTCGAGCTGGTTCTGCACACGGCACAGCGCGAGGATCGCCTGCTGCTGCTTAGGCGGCAGCCGCCGGGCGAGGTTCACCCGGAATTTGGCTTCGAGCAAGGGCACGCCCTCTCTTCGCCGGCGGCGATGGCCGATCGGGTATTCGACCGCGACGTTCTCGGTCTTCGAGCCGTCCTTGAAGAAAACCTGCAAGGCGTTAGCGGCAGAGCGCTTGGCAGGATCCAGATAATCGCGGCTCCATTGTTTGTTTTCCACGCAAACCATTTTCGCGCGCACGGCGTCGATGCGCGGGTCGGCGGCCGCCCGATCCTCGTAGTCGGCGGCAGTGAGATTACCCTTGATGAGCCCGACCGCGGTCATGTACTGGATGCAGTGGTCGCGGTCCGCCGGGTTGTGCAAGGGGCCTTTCTTGTCGATGATGCGGATCGCCGATTCATGCGTGGTGATGACGATCTTCCTGATCCCGTCGAGCCGGTTCATCACCTCGGGATGCAGCTTGACCGCGCACTCGACCGCCGTCTGGGCGTGGAACTCGGCGGGAAACGAGATCTTGAACAGCACGTTTTCCATGACGTAGGAGCCGTACGGACGCTTGAAGCGGAGCCGCCTGCCGCGGAACAGCACGTCGTAGAAGCCCCACGTTTTCGCCGTCAGGGCAGAGGGGTAGCCCATCTCGCCCTTGAGCGCCATCAGCGAGAGGCGAACCGCGCGGCTGGTGGCATCGCCCGCTGCCCAGGATTTGCGCGAGCCCGTATTCGGAGTGTGGCGGTAGGTGCGCAGCGACTGCCCGTCGATCCAGGCGTTCGACAGCGCGTTGACGATCTCTTCGTGCGTGCCGCCCATCATGTGGGTGACGACCGCAGTGGAGGCGACCTTGACCAGCACCACGTGGTCGAGCCCCACGCGGTTGAAGCTGTTCTCGAGCGCGATCACGCCCTGAATTTCGTGCGCCTTGATCATGGCGGTGAGCACGTCGCGCATGACGAGCGGCTTTTTTCCTTGCGCGAGGCGGGTGCGCGAGAGCCAGTCCGCGGTGGCGAGGATGCCGCCGAGGTTGTCCGAAGGGTGCCCCCATTCGGCCGCGAGCCAGGCGTCGTTGAAATCCAGCCAGCGGATCATGGCGCCGATGTTGAACGCGGCGGCGACCGGGTCGAGCTGGTACGGCGTGCCCGGCACTTTCGCTCCGTTCGGCACTACCGTGCCGGGAACAACGGGGCCCAGCAGCTTGGTGCAGGCGGGATATTCGAGCGCCTCCAGCCCGCAGCCGAGCGTATCCACCAGGCACAGCCGGGCGGTGTTGTAGGCCTCCGTGCTCTTGATCTGATAGCGGGTGACGTAATCGGCGATGTCCGTCAGGACCTGGTCCGGCTTTGGTCGAACATTGGAGACGCGATTGCTCATGGATGCCAAAGGCGTGAGTCGTGAATCGAGAAGTTTCGAATCACGAATCGCAAATCACGAATCACTTTCTTTCATTGACGGGAACGAACTTCCGCGGCTCGGGGCCGGTGTAGATCGCGGTCGGCCGGATGATCTTGTTGTCGATGCGCTGCTCGATCACGTGCGCCGACCAGCCGCTGGTGCGGGCGATGACAAAAACCGGCGTGAACATCGCCGTCAGTACGCCCATCCGGTGGTAGGAGACCGCGGAGAACCAGTCGAGGTTGGCGAACATCTTCTTCTCGCGCATCATCACCGCCTCGATGCGGTCGGCGATCTCGAACATTTCCATCTCACCCGCGTCCTGCGACAGCCGCCGCGCCACTTCCTTGATCACCTTGTTGCGCGGATCGGCGATGGTGTAGACAGGGTGCCCGAAACCGATCACGACTTCCTTGTTGCGGAGGCGCGCGACGATGTCGCGCTCCGCCGCATCGGGCGTCTCGTAGCGGTTCATTACCTCGAACCCGACCTCGTTCGCACCGCCGTGCTTGGGGCCCTTGAGGGCGCCGATCGCCCCCGTGATCGCCGAGTACATGTCGGAGCCGGTGCCGGCGATGACGCGGGCGGCGAAGGTGGAGGCGTTGAACTCATGCTCGGCGTAAAGGATGAGAGAAGTGTGCATGGCCCTCACCCACAGGGGCTTCGCCGGCTTGCCGTGGAGCAGGTGCAGGAAGTGCCCCCCGATCGAATCATCGTCGGTCTCGGTCTCGATGCGGCGCCCGTTGCGGCTGTAGTGGTGCCAGTAGAGCAGCATCGAGCCGAAGCAGGCCATCAGGCGGTCGGCGATGTCGCGCGCGCCGGCACCACCGTGGTCGTCCTTTTCCGGCAGCGCCGTGCCGAGCACCGAGCAGCCGGTTCGCATCACGTCCATCGGGTGCGCTCCCGCGGGCACGCGTTCGAGCACCTGGCGCACCGACTCGGGCAGCCCGCGCAGGGCCCGCAGCCTGGACTTGTAGCCGGCGAGCTCGCCGCGGGTCGGAAGCTTCCCGTGCACCAGCAGGTGGGCGATTTCCTCGAATTCGCACTGCTCGGCGATGTCGAGGATGTCGTAGCCGCGGTAGTTGAGGTCGTTGCCGCTGCGCCCGACGGTGCACAGCTCGGTGTTGCCGGCGGGCACGCCGGATAGCGCGACGGATTTCTTGGGCTTGAAGGAGTTTTGCGCTTCGCTCATAGCCTGAAGCAACCGCAGATAAACGCAGATAAACGCGGATGAAATGCACGAAATAGACAGGATTTACAAGATTTACAGGATTGAATCAAGAACAAAAAAACCGAACTCTGTTCTTTGATCCTGTCAATCGTATTCATCCTGTCCATTGTTGTTGATGTAATCTGTGTTTATCTGCGTGTATCTGCGGCTCAATTTTCTTCTTGCTGTCAGCCGAGCAAATGCTTGATCGAATCGCGCTCCTCGTTCAGTTCCTTGAGCGTCGCCATCATGCGCGTGCGGCTGAAGTCGCTGATTTCGAGCCCCTTGACGATCTCGTACCGGCCGTTGCGGCACACGCACGGGTAGCCGTAGATCACGCCCTCGGCGACGCCGTAACTGCCGTCCGACGGCACCCCCATGCTCACCCAGTCGCCGTCGCGGGTGCCGAAGACCCAATCGCGCACGTGTTCCATCGCGGCGTTGGCCGCGCTTGCGGCGGAGGACAGCCCGCGCGCTTCGATGATGGCCGCGCCCCGCTTCTGGATCGTCGGAATGAAATAGTCCTCGACCCACTTCTGGTCGTTGATGAGCTTCGAGGCTTTCTGCCCGTCGACTTCGGCGTGGTAGATGTCGGGATACTGGGTCGCGGAATGGTTGCCCCAGACGGTCATCTTGCGCACGCTCGCCACCGGCTTTCCGGTCTTGTGCGCGATCTGGGTGAGCGCCCGGTTGTGATCGAGCCGCATCATCGCGGAGAAATTGCCGGGTTTGAGCCCGGGCGCGTTCCTCATCGCGATGAGGCAGTTGGTGTTGGCGGGATTGCCGACCACGAGCACCCTGACCTCCCGGCTCGCGACCTCGGAGAGCGCTCTTCCCTGGGGCGCGAAAATCCTGCCGTTCGCGTCGAGCAGGTCCCGGCGTTCCATGCCGGCGCCGCGCGGCCGCGCGCCCACCAGCAGTGCGACGTCGGCATCCTTGAAGGCCGCCATCGGTTCCGCGGTCGGGATCACGCCCGCGAGCAGCGGGAGCGCGCAGTCGTCGAGTTCCATGATGACGCCCCTGAGCGCCTTCTGGACCTTCTCGTCGGGGATTTCGAGCAGCTGCAGGATCACCGGCTGATCCTTGCCGAGCATTTCACCGCTCGCGATCCTGAACAGCAGGCTGTAGCCGATCTGACCTGCGGCGCCGGTGACGGCGACGCGCACGGGACGTTTCATCAGTTGGACTCCTGAATCACGGAACGCAATCCTGCTTAACGGGAAGGAGACACGACAGGCGAGGAGGGCGACGACCGTGTCTTCGCAGGAGTTTGTCGGACTTAAATCCGACAAACTCCTTTGGCAAAACCGCCTCCAGGAAGAACGGACGCGACAAGCACCCCATCGAAGGACGGGTCGGCTCGTTTCTTTGTGCCCTCGCGGAGGTCAATAGGGTTCGTTTTGTCGGTATCCCGCATGGATCCTGAGGCGGTTTTGCTTTCAGCAGCCTGTCGACTTTGCCGTCCGACAGGCTGCTGATGATAGCGAACGTTGCGCTGAAGTGACAAGCCGGCGCTCCGACGACGCCGGCGCCGGAGTGAACCGCTTATCAGGGGGTTGCAAGCTAGGGTCACGCTTATGCGGTGCAGCGAAAACTGCTAGAATTCAACCGCTAAACAGGCCTCGTTTCCGCCCTCGCAACAACATTGAAACGCGATTGCATTTCCCCGCTCCGACCCTTGCCCGAAAAGAAGGCCTGATGTCCCGACCGCGACCGAAGTACCTCAATTTGTTCCGGATCCGGCTGCCTCTCCCGGGGATCGTTTCGATCATGCACCGGATCAGCGGCGCGGCGCTCTTCCTTCTCATTCCCGCGCTGCTGTATCTGCTGCAGCTGAGCCTCGAATCGCCCCAGACCTTCGCGGTCCTCAAGAGCCTGTTTGCTCACCCGCTCGCGAAGCTGTTCCTGATCGGCCTCGCCTGGGCGTACCTGCACCATTTGTGCGCCGGCATACGGTATCTCGCGCTCGACCTTGACTACGGCACCGATCTCGCGGCCGCGCGGGCCAGCGCCAAGGCGGTATTGGTCGTGAGCCTGGGCATCACGCTGGTCATCGGGGCGTTGCTATGGTGAAGCGCGAGGTCGTAGGCGCCCATTACGGGCTGCGCGACTGGCTCGCGCAGCGCATTACCGCGGTAGTGATGGCGGTCTACACCTTCCTGGTGCTCGCGGTGCTCGCGAGCCTGCCCGGCCTTGATTACTGGCAGTGGAAAGCGCTGTGGGAGCTGCCGGTGATGCGCTATTCCACGATGCTGTTCCTGTTGAGCGTCTACTTCCATGCCTGGATCGGCGTGCGCGACATTTTCATGGACTACCTGAAGGACCCCGGGCTGCGGCTTGCGCTCTATGTGATCGTGATCGCCGCCCTGGTTTCGTACGCCGCGTGGTCGGCGCAGATCTTGTGGGGCCTGTGAATGAGCTTGCCGGCCAGGGCGTTTGACGCGGTCATCGTGGGCGGCGGCGGGTCCGGGCTGCGGACCGCGCTCGAGCTCGCCCGCTCCGATCTCAAGGTCGCGGTGCTATCCAAGGTTTTCCCGACGCGCTCGCACACGGTGGCGGCGCAGGGCGGCGTGGCGGCCTCCCTCGGCAACGTCGAGGAGGATCACTGGCACTGGCACATGTACGACACCGTCAAGGGCTCGGATTATCTGGGCGACCAGGACGCAATCGAGTTCATGTGCCGCAAGGCGAACGAAGTGGTCTACGAGCTCGAGCACTTCGGCATGCCCTTCGACCGCATGCCCAACGGCAAGATCTACCAGCGCCCGTTCGGGGGCCAGACGCGCAATTACGGCGAGCGCATGGTGCCGCGCTCCTGCGCCGCGGCGGACCGCACCGGGCATGCGCTGCTCCACACGCTTTACCAGGCGAACCTCAAGGCGCGCACGCAGTTCTTCGTCGAATGGATGGCGCTCGATCTGATCCGCGACCGGGACGGGACGGTGCTCGGCGTTACCGCGCTGGAGATGGAAACCGGGGAAGTGATGATCCTGCAGGCCCGCGCGACGGTCTTCGCCACCGGCGGCGCCGGGCGCATCTTCGCGGCGAGCACCAATGCCTTCATCAATACGGGCGACGGCCTCGGGATGGCGGCGCGCGCCGGTCTCCCGCTAGAGGACATGGAGTTCTGGCAATTCCACCCGACCGGGGTGGCGGGAGCAGGGGTCCTGATCACCGAGGGCGTGCGCGGCGAGGGCGGCTACCTTCTCAACAAGCAAGGCGAGCGCTTCATGGAGCGCTACGCGCCGAACGCCAAGGACCTCGCCAGCCGCGACGTCGTCTCGCGCGCGATGGCGACCGAGATCAAGGAAGGGCGGGGAGCCGGGAAGGATGGCGACTACATCTTGCTCAAGCTCGACCATCTGGGCGAGGAACTGATCAACAAGCGCCTGCCCGGTATCCGCGAAATCGCGAGGAAATTCGCCAATGTGGACCCGGTGAAGGACCCGATACCGGTGGTGCCGACCTGCCACTACCAGATGGGCGGCATACCGACCAATTGCCACGGGCAGGTGGTGGCGCCGAAGAACGGCGATGCGGAAGCGGTCGTCCCCGGTTTCTACGCCGTGGGTGAGTGCGCGTGCGTGTCGGTGCACGGCGCGAACCGTTTGGGGACGAACTCGCTTCTCGACCTGCTGGTGTTCGGAAAAGCCGCGGGCGAGCGGGTGATACGCGACCTCAGGGAGGACGGCCCGATGCGCGGAAACCTCCCGAAGGACGCGGGAGAACACACCCTGGCGCGCCTCGCGCGGCTGGACAACCAGAGGAACGGCGAGCGCGTTGCCGAGGTCGGCGCTGACATGCGCCGCATCATGCAACACCACTGCGGGGTGTTCCGCTTCCCGGATTTGCTGGTCGAAGGCGTGAAGAAGATCCGGGAAGTGGCCGGGCGCGCCGGGCGCACCGAGATCAAGGACAAGAGCAGGACGTTCAACACCGCGCGGGTGGAAGCCCTCGAGCTCGACAATCTCGTCGAGACAGCGGTCGCTTCGCTGGTGTCGGCGGAAGCGCGCAAGGAGAGCCGCGGCTCGCACGATCGGGCCGACTGCCACCGGCGCGACGACGCGAACTGGCTCAAGCACACGCTGTGGTACAAGGAAGGCGACCGCCTGGAGTACAAGCCGGTGCACACGAAGCCGCTCACGGTGGAGTCCTTCGAGCCCAAGGCACGGGTTTATTGAGGGTGACTCGTTTCTCGTTACTCGTCATTCGTTTTCTTCAAGGTGAGCCGGCCAATCCCGACATGAAACGAGCAACGAGAAACGAGCAACGAGCAACGAGGAACGAGCAACGATGAGATTCAGCATCTACCGCTACAACCCCGAGACGGATGAAAAGCCACGTATGCAGGACTACGACGTGGCGCTCGAATCGACCGACCGCATGCTGCTCGACGCGCTGGTGCGCATCAAGGCGCACGACGACACGCTGGCGTTCCGCCGCTCTTGCCGCGAAGGCGTGTGCGGCTCGGACGGGATGAATATCAACGGTCACGCGCGTGGCCGACCTCAAGGAGCCGGTGGCGATCCGGCCGCTGCCCGGCTTACCCGTGATCCGCGATCTCATCGTGGACATGTCGCAGTTCTTCAAGCAGCATCACTCGGTCAAGCCCTATCTCATCAACAACGAGCCGCCACCAGAGAAGGAGCGGCTGCAGTCGCCGGAAGACCGCGAGGAGCTGGACGGTCTTTATGAGTGCATCCTGTGCGCGTGCTGCTCCACTTCATGCCCCTCGTTCTGGTGGAACCCCGACAAGTTCGTAGGCCCGGCGGGCCTGCTGCAGGCCTATCGCTTCATCGCGGACACGCGCGACCAGGCCACCAACGAACGGCTCGACGACCTGGAAGACCCGTATCGCCTCTTCCGCTGCCACACGATCATGAACTGCGTCGAGGTTTGCCCGAAGGGTCTCAACCCGACGCGGGCGATCGGCAAGATCAAGGAATTACTGGTCAAGCGTACCGTCTAGCAGCCTGCCGGAATGGCAGTCCGGCAGGCTGCTAAAAGCAAAACCGCCTCCGGACCGGCGCTGGACTTGGACAGAAAACGCTTTATAGACTTCTTGAAACGGGCAAGATAGGCCAAGTTGTGACAGACGTTGACATGTTTTTCGTATCCGGCACCCGGAGGCGGTTTTGCCTAAGGAGTTTGTCGGACGACAGACCGGCAAACTCCTAGGTCGAACGTATGGGTGATATAGATCGGATACGCTGGCACTGCCGCCGCGGCCTGCTCGAGCTCGACCTCATCCTGGCGCAGTTCCTCGAGCGCCATTTCGAGCGGCTCGATCGCGAGCAGCGGGAGTTGTTCACGGAGATGCTCGACGAGCCGGATAACGACCTGCTCGACTGGGCGCTGGGGCGGGAGGAGCCGCCGGAGCCGCGCTACCGGCCGGTGGTCGAGCTGCTGCGCGCCGACTGACGTGGAATCTGGGTGATGTAGAACTTTAAGAACAATTTGTAACTCCATGAACAAACGGAGATAGTAATGGCAGAAAAGTTGGCAACTCTTACTTTCAGCGACGGCACGCCGCCGCTCGACCTGCCGGTGCTGACGGGCACGATAGGCCCGGATGTGATCGACGTGCGCGCGCTCTACGGCAAGGCCGGGAAATTCACCTATGACCCCGGCTTCATGTCCACGGCGAGCTGCCGCTCCAGCATCACCTATATCGACGGCGACAAGGGCATCCTGCAATACCGGGGCTTTCCGATCGAACATCTCGCCGAGCACTGCAGCTTCCTGGAAGTCGCGTACCTTATCCTGAACGGCGAGCTGCCGAACAAGAGGCAGCTTGACGAGTTTGTCCAGATCATCATGCATCACACGATGGTGCATGAGCAGCTGATACGCTTCTATTCGGGCTTCCGCCGCGACGCGCACCCGATGGGGGTGCTGTGCGGCGTAGTAGGGGCGCTGTCCGCGTTTTACCACGATTCGATCAACATCTACGACGCGCGCAGCCGCGAGATCTCGGCCTTTCGCCTGATCGCGAAGATGCCCACCATCACGGCGATGAGCTACAAGTACAACATGGGCCAGCCCTTCATGTACCCGAAGAACGCGCTGTCCTACGTCGAGAACTTCCTGTACATGATGTTCGGCGTGCCGTGCGAGGAGTACAAGCCGAACCCGGTCCTCGTGCGCGCGATGGAGCGCATCCTGATCCTGCACGCCGACCACGAGCAGAACGCTTCCACCTCCACGGTGCGGCTCGCTGGATCATCCGGGGCGAACCCGTTCGCGTGCATCGCGGCGGGGATCGCGAGCCTGTGGGGCCAGGCTCACGGCGGCGCGAACGAAGCGGTGCTCAAGATGCTGGGCGAGATCGGCGACGCGAAGAACATCCCCGGCTTCATCAAGAAGGTCAAGCAGAAGCAGGAACACGCCATGCTGATGGGCTTCGGGCACCGCGTCTACAAGCACTACGACCCGCGGGCCAAGATCATCCAGAAGACCTGCCACGAGGTGCTGGAAGAGCTCGACCTCAAGGACGACCGGCTGTTCAAGCTCGCGATGGCGCTGGAGAAGGTCGCGCTCGAGGACGAGTACTTCATTTCCCGCAAGCTCTATCCCAACGTGGACTTCTATTCGGGCATCGTCTACAAGGCGCTCGGCGTCCCCACCAGCATGTTCACCGCGGTGTTCGCGCTGGCGCGGACGGTCGGGTGGATCGCGCAGTGGAAGGAGATGATCACGGACCCGGATCAGAAGATCGGCCGTCCGCGGCAGTTGTTCGAGGGCGCCACGCGCCGCGACTTCGTGCCCATGGGCAAGCGCAGGTAGCGCAATGGTGAATGCTTAATGTTTAATGTTGAATTGCCCTCTGCCACGCCATTTCATTCAACATTCAAAACTCAAAATTCAACATTGAGTTTGAGACGGGTGCCGTCATGATGAAGCAGATGCTCGGAAACTCGTATCTCTTCGGCGCGAACGCGCCGTTCATCGAGGCGCTCTACGAGGCCTATCTCAAGGACCCGGGTTCGGTCGAGCCGCGCTGGCGCAGCTACTTCGACGAGCTGCAGCGGCTCGACAACGGTGCGGCCGATGTCTCGCACTTCGACGTCCAGGAGCGCTTCGCCAAGATGGCGAAGGAGCGCCGCGCCGTGGCGCCGGCGGTCGTCATCAGCCGCCCGCAGCTTGGCGAGAAACAGTTCGGCGTGCTCCAGCTCATCTCGGCGCATCGCTTCCAGGGAGTGCGCCACGCCAACATCGATCCGCTCAACCGCCAGGAAAAACCCCCTATCCCCGAGCTCGACCCGGGGTTCTACGGCCTCTCCGCGGCCGACATGGAAACCGTGTTCAACACCGGCACCCTGGTCGGGCCGCGCGAGATGAAGTTCACGGACATCCTGCAGTTCCTCAAGGACACCTACTGCCGCTCCATCGGCGCCGAGTACATGTACATCACCGACATGGCGCAGAAGCGCTGGGTCTCGGAGCGCCTGGAGAGCGTGCGCTCGACGCCGAGCTACGGCGCCGAGCAGAGAAGGCACATCCTCGAGCGCCTGACGGCCGCGGAGACGCTGGAGAAATACCTGCACACCAAGTACGTCGGCCAGAAGCGATTTTCGCTGGAAGGGGGGGAAACGCTCATCCCGCAGCTCGATAACCTGCTGCAGAACGCCGGGAAGACGGGGGTGCAGGAACTGGTGATCGGCATGGCCCACCGCGGGCGCATCAACGTGCTGGTCAACACGATGGGCAAGATGCCGAAGGACCTGTTTGCGGAATTCGAGGGCAAGCACGCTGACGACCTGCTGGCGGGTGACGTCAAGTATCACCAGGGCTTTTCGTCCAACGTCATGACGCCCGGCGGGCCGATGCACGTGACGCTTGCGTTCAACCCCTCGCACCTCGAGATCGTGAACCCGGTGGTGGAGGGTTCGGTGCGCGCCCGCCAGCACCGCCGCCGCGATTTCAAGGGCGACCAGGTGCTGCCGGTCCTGATCCACGGCGACGCCTCGTTCGCCGGTCAGGGTGTGATCCAGGAAACCTTCGAGCTTGCGCAGACGCGCGGCTACGGCACCGCCGGGACCGTGCATATCGTGGTGAACAATCAGATCGGCTTCACCACGTCGGACCTCCGCGACGCCCGCTCGACGCTCTATTGCACCGACGTCGCGAAGATGCTGGAGATACCGATCATCCACGTGAACGGCGACGACCCGGAGGCGGTGTGCCTCGTGACGGAGATCGCGCTCGATTACCGCATGAAGTTCCACAAGGACGTGGTGGTGGACCTCGTGTGCTACCGGCGGCTCGGGCACAACGAGCAGGACGAACCGATGGTCACCCAGCCGCTGATGTACAAGAGGATCGCGAAGCTGCCCACCACTCGCCGGCTCTACGCTGACCGGTTGCAGCAGGAGGGCGTCGTCAGGGAAGGCGAAGCCGACGAGATGGTCACCACCTTCCGCAACGCGCTGGATGGCGGCTACCACACCAACAAGACCATTCTCTCCAGCTACAAACCGCCCTACGAAGTGGACTGGAGCCGGTACCGGACCGGCAAGTGGAACGAGCATGACGACACGCGGCTGCCGGTCGAGACGCTGAAGATGCTGGGCGAGCGCATCACCACCGTTCCCGAGAACTTCAAGCTGCATCCCGCGGTGCAGAAAGTGATCGAGAGCCGGCGGCTGATGGCGCAGGGGAAGCTCGCGCTCGACTGGGGCATGGCGGAGCACCTGGCTCTCGCCACGCTGCTCCACGAGGGCTACTCGGTCCGCCTTTCCGGCGAGGACACCGGGCGCGGCACCTTCTTCCACCGCCACGCCGTGCTGCACGACCAGAACCGCGAGCGCTGGGACCAGGGAAGCTATGTTCCGCTGCAGCACGTGAGCGAGAAGCAGGGCGACTTCGTGGTGATCGACTCGCTGCTCTCGGAGGAGGCGGTGCTCGGATTCGAGTACGGCTACGCCACCTCCGCCCCCCACGAGCTCGTGATCTGGGAAGCGCAGTTCGGCGATTTCGCCAACGGCGCGCAGGTGGTGATCGACCAGTTCATCGCCTCGGGTGAGAGCAAGTGGGGACGGCTGTGCGGACTGGTGCTGATGCTGCCGCACGGCTACGAAGGACAGGGGCCCGAGCACTCCTCGGCGCGCATCGAGCGTTACCTGCAGTTGTGCGCGGAGTACAACATGCAGGTTTGCGTCCCGGCGACCCCCGTGCAGCTCTACTACCTGCTGCGGCGGCAGATGGTGCGGCCGTACCGCAAGCCGCTGATCCTGTTCACGCCCAAGAGCCTCCTGCGGCACAAGGAATCGGTGTCGCCGCTGGAGGAACTCGCGACCGACAAGTTCAAGCCGGTGAACGAGGATTGGGACGCGAAAGACATCAACCCGGACAACGTGAAACGCGTGGTCCTGTGCAGCGGCAAGGTGTATTACGACCTGCGCGCCGGACGCAAGGCGCGCGGCCTGAAGGACCTCCCGCTGGTGCGCATCGCCCAGCTCTATCCCTTCGCGCACGACGAGTTCGCCGCGCAGATTGACCGCTACAGGAAGGCGACGGAAATCGTGTGGTGCCAGGAGGAACCGCGCAATCAGGGAGCGTGGCGGCATATCCAGCACTATCTGCTGCGTCACCTGCTGCCGCACCAGAAGCTGTTCTACGCGGGGCGGGAGTCGTCAGCCGCACCGGCCGCCGGCTACAAGTCGCTGCACGACAGGCAGCAGAAGGACCTGGTCGACCAGGCGCTTACCCTGTCCGGAGGCTCGGAGCCGCGCCCGTCGTTGCATCTGCCGCGGCCGCTGTCTGCGGGGGAAGACCACTAGGCTGCGCGTAGAGGAGACACGTAGCGATCATGCTGGTGGAAGTCAAGGTGCCGCAGCTCTCCGAGTCGGTGGCGGAAGCGACGCTGCTCACCTGGCACAAGAAGCCCGGCGATCTGGTGAGGCGCGACGAGAACCTGGTGGACATCGAGACCGACAAGGTGGTGCTCGAGACGCCCGCTCCCGAATCCGGCGTGCTCGCCAGGATCATCAAGGGGGACGGCGGCACGGTGGTCAGCAACGAGGTGATCGCGCAGATCGACACCGAGGCCAAGGCCCAGCCGGCTGCGCCCGCGCCTTCGGCGAAAACGGAAGTCACGGCGCCAGCCAAGGCGGAGGCCAAAGCGGCGGCGCCGGCGATGCCCGCGGCGCAGAAGCTCGCTGCGGAAAAGCGCGTGGATACGACCGCGATCCCCGGCACGGGCCGCGGCGGGCGCGTCACCAAGGAAGACGTGATGCAGGCGATCGAGGGCAGGGCGCAGCCCCCGGCCAGGGCGGTGGCGGCGCCGTCCCCGGGGCCGCAGCGCGCGCCGGCGCCGGCCGCGGATCGGGGCGCGCTCGGGGAGCGTCCCGAGCAGCGCGTGCCGATGTCGCGGCTGCGCGCGAGGATCGCCGAGCGCCTGGTGCAGTCGCAGCACATGGCGGCGATCCTCACCACGTTCAACGAAGTCAACATGCAGCCGGTGATCGATCTCCGGAACCGCTACAGGGAGAGGTTCGAGAAGGAGCACGGCGTGAGGCTCGGCTTCATGTCGTTCTTCGTAAAGGCCTCGGTGCACGCGCTCAAGCGGTATCCGGTC
>JACPEF010000125.1:0-17872 GCA_016183675.1 Betaproteobacteria bacterium | reverse complement strand
GCCAAGCGCGCGCAGGAAGGCAAGCTCGGCATCGAGGAGCTGACCGGCGGCACGTTCTCCATTTCCAATGGCGGGGTCTTCGGCTCGATGCTGTCCACTCCGATCATCAATCCTCCGCAGAGCGCGATCCTCGGCGTGCACGCCACGCGCGAGCGCCCCGTGGCCGAAAACGGGCAGGTGGTGATCCGCCCGGTCAATTACCTCGCGCTCTCCTACGACCATCGCGTCATCGACGGCCGCGAGGCGGTCCTGTCCCTGATCGCGGTCAAGGAGGCGCTCGAGGATCCCGCCCGCATGCTCCTCGACATCTGAATCTTCACCACAGAGGCACAGAGACGCAGAGAACTGCTTAATACTCTGTGTAAATCTCCGTGCCTCTGTGTCTCTGTGGTTGGATGAGGGTTGGTCATGGCGACGACGTTTGACGTGGTGGTGATCGGCGGCGGGCCGGGAGGCTACATCGCGGCGATACGCGCCGCGCAGCTCGGCCTGCAGGCGGCCTGCATAGACGAGTGGACGGATGTGGACGGCAAGCCCGCGTTGGGCGGGACGCGCACCAACGTGGGCTGCATTCCGTCGAAGGCGCTGCTCCAGTCCTCCGAGAACTACGAGCACGCGGCGCACGCGTTCGCGGAGCACGGCATCCAGGTCAAGGGACTCGCGCTCGATCTGGCGCGGATGCTCGCGCGCAAGGACAAGGTCGTGCGCCAGAACAACGAGGGCATCGTCTACCTGTTCAAGAAGAACAAGGTCGCGTTCTTTCACGGCCGCGGCAGCTTCGCCGGGGGCGGAGCCAATGGCTGGCAGATCAAGGTGACGGGCAGGAACGAGGAAACGCTCGCGGCGCAGCACGTGATCATCGCCACCGGCTCCAATCCGCGCCCGCTGCCAGGCGTGCCCTTCGACGACCAGCTGATTCTCGACAACGCCGGCGCCCTGGCCATCCCCGAGGTTCCGAAGCGGCTCGGCGTCATCGGCGCCGGAGTGATCGGGCTCGAGATGGGCAGCGTGTGGCGGCGGCTCGGGGCGGAAGTGACGATGCTCGAGATGCTCGACACGTTCCTTCCTGTGGCCGACGAATCGGTGGCGAAGGAGGCGTGGAAGGTCTTCACCAAGGACCAGGGGCTCAACATCGTGCTCGGAGCGAACATCGCCCGGGTGAGCGGCAACAAGAAGGGCGTCAGCGTCGAGTACGCCACTAGGGGCGCCGAGCAAAAGCTCGAATGCGACCGGCTCATCGTATGCATCGGGCGCCTCCCGAACACGGAGGGGCTGGGAGCGGGGACGGTCGCGCTCAAGCTCGACCCGCGGGGCTTCGTCGAAGTGAATGCCGAGTGCCGCACCAACCTGCCCAACGTGTGGGCGATCGGCGACGTGGTGCGCGGGCCCATGCTTGCGCACAAAGCGGAGGAGGAGGGCGTCGCAGTGGCGCAGCGCATCGCCGGCCAGCACGGGCACGTCGATTTCAACACCGTTCCGTGGGTGATCTACACCGCGCCGGAGATCGCATGGGTGGGCAAGACCGAGCAGCAACTGAAGAGCGAGGGCGTGCAGTACCGCTCGGGCCAGTTTCCCTTCATGGCCAACGGCCGCGCGCGCGCGCTCGGCGACACCCGGGGCTTCGTCAAGTTTCTCGCCGATGCGGCGACCGACCGGCTGCTCGGCGTCCACATCATCGGGCCGATGGCGTCCGAGCTGATCTCCGAAGCGGTGGTCGCGATGGAGTTCCGGGCGGCGGCCGAGGACGTCGCGCTGATCTGCCACGCTCACCCGTCGCTGTCGGAGGCGATGAAAGAGGCTGCGCTCGGCGTCGCCAAGCGCAGCCTTAATTTTTAGATCAACTCTCTGTGATCTCTGTGGCTGATTTCCGATTTTCATCCGCGTTTATCGGCGTTTATCTGCGGCTAAATCTGCCTCTGTGGTTTTTGAGACCGGTTCTGATAAGACCGGCTCCGGAGACGGAGATGGCTGATGGCTGAAAACGTCCTGGAGCCGTCCGAAACCGTCCCGTCAGCCTTAGGGGAGCCGGCCTCTGTCCTGGAGCTCTACCACGAAGCGCTCAGGAAAAGAGGATTCGCCCGGGACGAATCCCAGTGCGCCGCGGTGCTGCGCTTGCAGCGGCTCTACGAGGAATGGTCCGACTACAAGCAGCGCCGGCGCACCGCGCTGCACCGCCTGGTGGTGCGGCCGCCCCTGCCGCGGGGCGTTTATCTCTGGGGCGGCGTCGGGCGCGGGAAAACGTTCCTGATGGACAGCTTCTACCGCTGCCTGCCGCTCACGCGCCGGCGCCGGGTGCATTTCCACCACTTCATGCGCGACGTGCACCGGGAGCTCGACGAACTGAAGGGCACCGCCGACCCGCTCGACGCGCTCGCCGACCGCATCGCACGGCGCTACCGGCTGACGATGCGCTCGCCGACCGCATCGCAAGACGCTACCGGCTGATCTGCTTCGACGAGATCGCCGTCTCCGACGTGGCGGACGCGATGATCCTCGCGCGGCTCCTCACGCGCACGATGGACCGGGGGGTGGTCTATTGCATGACCTCGAACTACCACCCGGACGAGCTCTACAAGGGCGGGCTGAAGCGCGAGGATTTCCTGCCCGTGATCGCGCTGCTCAAGAAGCGGCTCGACGTGCTCCAGGTGGAGGGCGGCGTCGACTACCGCAGGCGCGCATTGCAGCACGTCAAGGCCTATCATGCGCCGCTCACGCCGGAGACCCACAAGGCGCTGCTGGAGACGTTCTGGCAGATCGCCGAAGTGGAGGAGGAGTTCCACGAGCTCGACGTGGAGGGCCGCGTGATTCCCTACCGCCACCGTGCGGGCGGCGCGGTCTGGTTCGATTTCGGCGTGATCTGCGGCTGGGGGCGGTCGCAGAACGATTACCTCGATCTTGCCCAGCGCTTCCACACCCTCATCGTCTCGGGAGTGCCGAGGCTGGGCCTGGAGCGTGCCGACGAAGCGCGCAGGTTCACGCTGCTCGTTGACGTCCTCTACGACCAGCGGGTGAAGCTCATCGCGTCGGCCGCGACTCCTCCGGAGGATCTGCTGCTGCGCGGCGCGGATCCGGGCAACTCGCAGCTCCAGGCGATGATCTTCCAGTTCGACCGCACCGTGAGCCGTCTCAAGGAGATGCAGACGCGCGATTATCTGGAGCAGCCGCGCTTGCGGCGGGCGGGCTGATGGAAACATTCAAGGCGTTCCGCATCTACAGCGAGAATGACCGGGTCCAGGGCCGCGTGGTCGAGATGACGCTCGAGGAGCTGTCGCCCGGAAAGGTCGTATTCGAAACCGCTTTCTCCAGCGTGAATTACAAGGACGCGCTGACGGCGACCGGCGCCGGCAAGATCCTCCGCACCTTTCCGCGCGTCGGCGGAATCGACGCGTCGGGAACGGTAGTCTCGTCGAGCGACAACCGCTTCAAGCCGGGCGACGAGGTGCTCTGCACCAGCTACGACCTGGGCGTCGGCCACGACGGCGGTTATTCCCGCTATTGCCGCGTGCCCGCCGACTGGGTGGTGCCGCTGCCCAAGGGGCTGACGCTGTTCGAGGCGATGGCGCTCGGCACGGCGGGCTACACCGCCGGGCTCGCGATCGAACTGCTCGAATTGAACGGGATGGCGCCCGGCAACGGCAAGGCGCTGGTGAACGGCGCAACGGGCGGCGTGGCGACGCTCGCCGCGGACATGCTGGCGAGGCTCGGCTATCACGTGGTGGCGGTCACCGGCAAGGACGCCGAGCATGCCTTCCTGAGGAAGATCGGCGCGGCGGAAGTGCTGTCGCGGCACCAGCTCGAGATGGGCACGCGACCGCTGGAGAAGGCGATGTGGGCGGCCGCCTTCGACTCGGTGGGCGGCGAGAGCCTCGCCTGGCTCACCCGCACGATGCAGCAGGGGGGATTGATCGCCAGCTTCGGCAACGCCGGCGGCATGGAATTCACGACCACGGTGCTGCCCTTCATTCTGCGCGGGGTGCGGTTGATCGGGGTGGATTCGGGTTTCACTCCCATGCCCCTGCGCCGCAAGATATGGGGGCGGCTCGCCTCGGATCTCAAGCCGCGCCATCTCGACGACATCACCCGCACCATCACGCTGGCGGAGCTGCCCGGCTTCTTCGACAGGATGCTGAAAGCGCAGGTGCGCGGCCGGGCGGTAGTTAGAATCGGTGACCGGTGAACGGTGCAGGGAGGGGAAACGAAATTGGAACAAACACGCACTGCGCAACTGTTCCTGAACGTCGGGCACGCGCTCGACCACCTGTTCCTGCTGATCTTCCCGACGGTGGTGCTGGTGATGGCGCCGGAATTCGGCCGCTCCTACGGCGAGATGCTCGCGCTCGCGCTGGGGGGATTCATCGCTTTCGGAGCGGGCTCGCTCCCGGCCGGCTGGCTCGCCGACCGCTGGAGCCGGCGCGGCATGTTGGTCGTGTTCTTCACCGGCATCGGCGCGGCTTCGATGCTGACGGGCCTTTCAACCGCGCCGTGGCAGGTTGCGGCCGGATTGACGCTCATCGGCGTGTTCGGCTCGATCTACCATCCGGTGGGCGTGGCGATGCTGGTGGCGGGGCGCGACAAGGTCGGCCGCGTGCTCGGCGTGAACGGGGTGTTCGGCAACCTCGGCGTGGCGTTCGCGGCGCTCATTTCCGGCGCGCTCGCGCACTGGTTCAGCTGGCGGGCGGCGTTCATCATTCCGGGCGCGATCACGATCGCCGTCGGCGTCGCCTTCGCGGCGATGGTGCCGCGCGAAGCGCCGATCGCCAGGAGTGCGCGGCGCGCCGGCGCCGCAGGACATACGCGCGGCATGCTGGCGCGGGTATTCGCGATCCTCGCGGTCTCGACGATCTGCGGCGGGATCATCTTCCATGCGACCACCATCGCGATGCCCAAGGTGTTCGACGAACGGCTGACGGCGCTCACCGAGACCACGCTCGGCATCGGCGTGCTGGTGTCGCTGGTCTACACGTTCGCTGCGATGGCGCAGCTGGTGGTGGGGCATTTCCTCGACCGCGGTTCGATCAAGCAGGTGTTCGTGCCGGTGGTCGCGCTGCAGGCGCCGCTGCTGCTCGCTGCGGGCTCGGTGGAGAACTACGCGATGCTGACGGTTGCGCTCGCCATGATGTTCTTCATCTTCGGCCAGATTCCGATCAACGACGCGATGGTCGCAGCGTACACCGACGAGCAGTGGCGCGCGCGCGTGTTCGCGCTGCGTTACGTGGTCTCGTTCGGGGCAAGCGCCCTGGCAGTGCCGCTCGTCGCGTGGGTGCACGGTGCCACCGGCGATTTCCAGTACCTGTTCTTCGCGCTCGCCGCGATGGCCGCGATCATGTTCGCCGCCGTGGTGCTGATGCCGGGGCAGGTGCCGAAACCCGCGGCCGCTTGATCGTTGAACCACAGAGACACAGAGGCACTGAGAAAGCACAATCTAAGGAAATAAAACGCAGAGACGCAGAGGGTGCACTGCAGGAAGTATTCGTTGAATTCTTGCGTTCCCTGCGCGTGCGCGCGTCATTGTCTTACGGTCTTTCTCTGTGACTCTGTGCCTCTGTGGTGGAAGTACGAATTAGAACGCGAAGCGGCTCATCCCGCCGTCCACCGGGATCACGCTCCCCGTGATGTAGCCGGCGCGGGGAGAACAAAGAAATACGGCCAGATTCGCAAGTTCCTCCGGCTCGCCGAACCGCCCTGCGGGGATGTTCTCCTGGGAGAAGCGCCGGCGGTCCTCTTCGGTCGGGTGCATGCGCAGGATCTGCTCGGTGACGATGCGTCCCGGCTGGATCGAATTGATGGTGATGCCGTGCCTCGCGATCTCGCGCGAAAGCCCCTTGGCCCACGCGTGCACCGCGGCCTTCGCGGAGTTGGCGGCATTGATGCCCCGCGGCTCGGAACTGCCGGTGATGTTGATGATGCGACCCCAGCGCTCGCGCATCATCCCGGGCACCACGGCGTGCGTGAGCTCGCGCAGCCGCACGAAGTTAACGAGCATCCCCTCGGCCCATTGCTCCTTGGTCGCCTCAAAAGGGAAGGGACGGCTGCCGCCCGCGGCGTTGACCAGTATGTCGATGCGGCCGAGCGCAGCGAGCGCATCGCCCGCGAGCTTCTCTGCCGCACCTTCCTGATAGAGATCGGCGGCGATCACCGGGGGCTCGGCGCCGCGCTGCGAAACGATCTCCCGGGCGAGCTCCTCGAGCAGGGTCACGCGCCGGGCGGCGATGGCGACCTTCACGCCTTCGCGGGCCAGTCCCAGCGCAATGGCGCGCCCGATGCCGCGCGAGGCGCCGGTGACCAGAGCAGTCTTGCCGGTGAGCTGGAGCTCCATTGCTTCGATCAAAAGCGGGTATCGGGGCTTGGGACTCGGGACTAGGGACTGGGACATGCGACAGCGGGGCTAGGGACTCGTAAGAGCTGTTCGCCTCCTTGGGTTTTTTGCGCGCCCCGAGAGACCAGCCTCGATTCCCGGGTTTTCGAGCCCCGAGCCCCTAGTCCCTGGTCCCGCATTTTAGCTTTGTGGCGGAGAGGGCGGGATTCGAACCCGCGATACGGTTTTTGACCGTATACTCGCTTTCCAGGCGAGCACCTTCGACCGCACGGTCACCTCTCCGTTTGCTCTAATTCCGATTTCGTACTGCAACCTACCGCAGCATTCTGCCACCCAGCGGTCGAAGGTGCCCAGCGCACACAGGATTTACGAACGACTGCGCCGTGACCGCTCGGTCACCTCTCCTCAAGTCCTTCGTCCCGCGCGATGAGCAGCCGCAGGTCTGTTCGATCGCGCGGAGATAAAGCGGCGACCTTGAGAGTCGTCCGCTTTATCAGCACTTAGACCACTCATCCACCTCTCCGGAGAGGCGATTCTAGCAGACAGATTGTCCGGCCCGACTGACGGCCACAATCGCGGTGCGACTGGATAGCGATCCCGGACGAGAATCCGCGCGATGAGCGGCCGCAGGTCCGTTCGATCGCGCGGAGATTGAGCCGGCCCGTCCGGCTCAAATAGTCAGTTCGATCGCGCGGGGATTGAGCCGGCTTGCCCGGCCCCAATCGCTACTTCACCAGCTCCTTGATCTTGTCGACGACCTCGGGATTGGCGAGGGTGGACACGTCGCCCGGATCCTGACGGTTTGAGATCGCCGCGAGCACGCGGCGCATGATCTTGCCCGAGCGCGTCTTCGGCATGTCTGGGACGATGACCACCTCGCGCGGCCTGGCGATCGCGCCGATCTCGGAAACGATTGCTGCCGAGACTTTGCCCGCGATCTCCTTGGACGCTTTCAAACCCGGCTTCAAGGAGACGTAGAGGTCGGGCACTTTGCCCTTGATCGGGTCGGCGACCGGGACGACCGCCGCCTCCGCCACCTCGGCAACGATGAGGGCCGCCGACTCGATTTCCTTGGTGCCGAGGCGATGGCCGGCCACGTTGATCACGTCGTCGATGCGGCCGAGGATGCGGTAGTAGCCGTCCGCCGCCTGCACCGCACCGTCGCCCGCCATGTAGGGCCAGTCACGCCAGTCTTTGCTCTTGCGATCCTTGCAGTAACGCGCGTAGTACTGGTTGACGTAGCGGTCCGCGTCCTTCCAGATGGTCTGGAAGCTGCCGGGCCACGGGTTGCGGATGCAAATGTTGCCCGCCTTGCCCGAGCCGGCCGGCAGCTCCTTGCCCTCGTCGTCGTAGATGACCGGATGGATGCCGGGAATTCCAGGACCCGCGCTGCCGGGTTTCATCTTGTGGATCGCCGGCACCGTGCTGCAGAGGAAGCCGCCGTTCTCCGTCTGCCACCAGGTATCCACAATGACCGCCTCGCCCTTGCCGACCATCTTGTGGTACCACTTCCAGACCACGGGCTCGATCGGCTCGCCCACCGTCGTCATGTGCTTGAAGTGGTGGTGGTACTTCGCAGGCTCGTCGGGACCGTCGCGCCGCAGGGCGCGGATCGCCGTGGGCGAGGTGTGGAAGATGTTGACGTCGAGGTCCTCGGCGATGCGCCAGGGCCGTCCCGCGTCGGGATGGGTCGGCACGCCCTCGTAGACGACCGAGGAGGCGCCGAGCGCAAGCGGCCCGTAAACGATGTAGGAGTGACCCGTGATCCACCCGATATCCGCCATGCACCAGTAGACGTCCTCCGGATGGATGTCCTGTATGTACTTGGAGGTCCAGGTGACATAGGCGAGATAGCCGCCGATGGAGTGCTGGCAGCCCTTGGGCTTGCCCGTGGTGCCGCTCGTGTACATGAGGAAGAGCGGCGCCTCGGCCGGCAGGGGCGCCGGCTCGACGCGCTTGCCGCGGTATTTCTTGAGAAGATCGTTGACGATGACGTCGCGCCCCTCCACGAGCTTGGTCGGGCTCGAGTGCTTGCCCGGGTAGCGCTGCCAGATCAGCACCTTGTGGACCTTATGGCCCTCCTTGGCGGCTTCGGCGACGGCGATGTCCGCCTTTTCCTTGTGGTCGAGCAGCTTGCCGACGCGGTAGTAAGCGTCCATGGTGATCAGCACCCGGCTCTCGGAATCGACGGCGCGGTCGGCGCACGCCTTGCCGCTGAAGCCGCTGAACACCTGGGAATGAATCACGCCCAGCCGCGCGCAGGCAAGCATGGTGATGGGCAGCTCCGCGACCATCGGTAGGTGCAGCGTGACGCGGTCGCCCGTCTTGAGACCGCAGAAATCGCGCAACAGAGCCGCGAACTCGTTCACGCGGACGAACAGCTCCTGGTACGTGATGTGGTGGACCGTCTCGTTCTCCGGCTCGGGCACGAAATGGATCGCCGTCTTGTTCTTGTGCCTGGCAAGGTGCCGGTCGATGCAGTTGAAGCAGGCGTTGAGCTTGCCGCCGACGAACCAGCGCCAGAAGGGCGGGTTGCTGGTGTCGAGCGTCTTCTCCCAGCGCTGGTTCCAGTCGAGGAGGTCTGCGAATTCCCTGAAGCATTCGGGGAACCGGTCGAGGCTGAAGCGCTCGAAGACGCCCGCGTCGGTCAGATTGGCCTGGGCGATGAACTTGGCCGAGGGAGAGAAATAGTCCTCCTCCGGCCAATGCACCGCGATCTGCGCTTCGGAGATATCGGCGGTCTGTTCCTCCTTGGACCGGCGAAGCGGCTTGTCATCTGACATGGCGGTTCCTCCTTGAGCTTCCGCAAAATGGAAGCATTAAACAGCGCGCTTGTAAAGATGCCGGCGGGATCTTTATGGCGGGGCGAGGGGTACGCGTGCATAATGGGTGCAAAGGTTTTACGGCGGGCCTCCCCGCATTGCAGGGTAGCGAACCTGGTCAGGTCCGGAAGGAAGCAGCCACAGCTATTCTCTGCAAGTGCCGGGGGCAAGGCTCGCCTCCCTTTTTTCGTTAGGGTATCATTTGGCCCGTTTGCGAGAAGGCGGGCAACAAGATGAACAAGAAACGCACGATTCCCTTCGTGGTGGCGCTCCTCGCCTTCGCCAGCGCTCCCGCGACGGCGGTGGACGGCGTGGCGATCGAGGCCGGTCGGGGTGACGGCACCGATATGGGCCGCCTCGCCGTGCAGTGGGATTGGAACAAGCGCTGGTTCCAGGGCAGGGACTGGCACCTCGGCGGCTACTGGGACCTCGCGCTCGGTTACTGGACGCGCGATGCGCTGCCCGGGCAGAACGACAACATCGCCGAGATCGGTCTCACGCCGGTGTTGCGCTTGCAGCAGAACGACCTCAAGGGATCGTATGTCGAGGGGGGCGTAGGGGCTCACGTGTTGTCGCGGACCACGATCGGCGACAAGCGCTTCAGTACTCTCTTCCAGTTCGGCAGCCACCTCGGCGCCGGCTATCGCTTTGGAGCCAAAGGCGCGTTCGACCTGGGCTACCGGTTCCAGCACCTTTCCAACTCTGACATCAAGAAGCCGAACAACGGGATCAGCTTCCACCAAGTCAGGCTCCAGTATCATTTCAAGTAGGCGCTAAAAAAACGGTGAACCGCGGCTAGACCAGTTGTAGAATACCGTTCCTATTTCGCCGTTCACCGTTTTTTCCAGTGACCCAGGTTCTCGCCCGCAAGTGGCGCCCCAGAACGTTTTCCGAGGTGGTCGGGCAGGAGCACGTCGTGAGAGCGCTCACCAACGCGCTGAAGCAGCAGAGACTGCATCACGCGTATCTGTTCACGGGCACGCGCGGGGTGGGCAAGACGACCCTTGCGCGCATCGTCGCCAAGGCGCTCAACTGCGAGACGGGGATCACGGACACGCCGTGCGGCCGGTGCGCCGCGTGCACGGAGATCGACTCCGGTCGCTTCGTCGATTTGATCGAGCTCGACGCCGCGTCCAACACCCAGGTCGACAACATGCGCGAGCTTCTGGAGAACGCGCTCTACGCGCCGACCTCCGCACGCTACAAGGTCTACATCATCGACGAAGTGCACATGCTGTCGCGTTCGGCCTTCAGCGCGATGCTGAAAACGCTGGAAGAGCCGCCGCAGCACGTCCAGTTCATCCTCGCCACCACCGATCCCCAGAAAGTCCCGATCACGGTGCTGTCGCGCTGCCTGCAGTTCAACCTGAAGCGGATCCCCCAGCAGCAGATCCGGGACCGCCTGCAGCACATACTTGAAGCGGAGAAAATCGGCCACGAGGAGTCCGCCCTGCTGCTGCTCGCGCGCGCGGCGCAGGGGAGCATGCGCGATGCCCTGAGCCTGCTCGACCAGGCGATCCCTCACGGCGGAGGCAGTGTCGGGCAGGAATCGGTGCGCGCGATGCTCGGCGTGATCGGTCAGGACCATCTCTACGCCATTTTGCGGGCGCTTGCCGCAAACGATGGAGCCGGGTTGATGGCGGAAGCCGACCGCATGGCGAGCCGCAGCCTTTCCTTCGAGGCCGCGCTGCAGGACCTGGCGTCGCTCCTGCACCGGCTTGCCATGTTGCAGACGGTGCCGGATGCGATTGACGCGGCTGACCCGGACCGCGCCGCGCTCGAGGAGCTGGCGCGGCGGTTCGCCCCGGAGAACCTGCAGCTTTACTACCAGATCGCACCCGATCGCGGTGCAGGGCCGCACCGATCTCGGTCTCGCCCCGGACGAGTACGCCGGGTTCACCATGACGTTGCTTAGGATGCTGGCGTTTGCCCCATTTGAGGAGAAAGCGGGCGCGGCGGTGTCCACGGCCACGCAACACGCGACGAATGCGGTCCCGCCCGCGCCCGCTTCCGAATCAAAAAAAAACCGCGCTGACCCCGCCTGGCCGGACCTGATCGAGCAACTGGGGCTCACCGGCATGGCGCGCATGCTCGCCCAGCATTGCGAGCTGGTCGCGCGCGACGCGGCGCGCTTCGAGCTGAAGATCGCGCAGGCGCACCAACACCTGCTGGACGGGCCGTACCAGGAGCGGTTGAAGGCCGCGCTGGAACAGCACTTCGGCGGTCGCCTGCGGCTCACCATCGGTGTCGCCGACAGCGCCGGCGGCTCGCCGGCGGCGGTCGCCGACCGGGACCAGCAGCAACGCCAGGCCGACGCCATCGCGGCCATCGAGCGGGACCCGTTCGTGCGCGAGCTGGTGGATAGCTTCGATGCGCGCGTAGTCGAGTCCTCGATCAAGCCAGTGCAGTGAAGTTAGTATAAAAAATAACCCCTATGAAACCGCAGATAAACGCAGATGAACGCAGATAAAAACAAATCAAAATCGAGATCAGAAGACCCATGGACAGGATTAACAGGATTTACATGATTTCTTGAATGAAAGGCGCTAATCCTGTGAATCTTGTAAATCTTGTCTATTTTTAGTCTTTGAGTTTTCGATTTTCATCGGCGTTTATCGGCGTCGATCGGCGGCTAATAATTGTTTTTCCGATTCTTGAGAAGGGCTCCCGGTCATGAAAGGCGGTCTCGGAAACCTGATGAAGCAGGCGCAGCTCATGCAGGAGAACATGAAGAAAATGCAGGAGCAGCTCGCGAATACGGAGGTCGAAGGCCAGTCCGGTTCCGGCACGGTGAAGGTGGTGATGACCTGCCGGCATGAGGTCAGGCGCATCACGATCGCCCCCAGCCTGCTCGCGGACGACCGGGAAATGCTGGAGGACCTGCTCGCCGCCGCGGTGAACGATGCCGTGCGGCGCGTCGAAGCGACCGTGCAGGAGAAGATGGCCGGCGTGACGGCGGGCCTGCCGCTCCCGCCCGGCCTAAAGCTCCCGTTTTAGGCCCGTTACAGGTTCCAAGTTCCAGGTTCAAGGTTTAGCGTAAAACCCGCAACTTGGAACTTTGAACTTTGAACCTTGAACAGCGCAAGGCGTCATGAAAGCGCCATCCAGTCTCGAAGACCTCATCGACGCTTTGCGCTGCCTGCCGGGGGTGGGACCGAGATCGGCGCAGCGCATGGCCTACCACCTGCTGCAACGTGACCAGCCCGGCGCGGCTCGGCTCGCTGCGGCGCTCACGCAGGCGCTCGCGAAGATCCGCCACTGTAAGAAGTGCAACAGCTACGCCGAGGAAGCGGTTTGTGGACTTTGCTCATCGCCGCGGCGCGATGCGACACTGCTGTGCGTGGTGGAGACGCCCGCGGATCTTTTGATGATGGAGCAGGCGCAGTGCTACCAGGGTTTGTACTTCGTCCTGATGGGCGTGTTGTCACCCCTCGATGGCATCGGGCCTAAGGAAATCCACCTCGATCGCCTGGTGAAGCGCGCCGCCGATGGGGTGGTGCGCGAGGTCATCCTGGCGACCAATTTCACCGTGGAAGGCGAGGCGACGGCGCACTACGTCGGCGAGCTGCTGCGCCAGCGAGGACTGAAGGTGACGCGCATCGCGCGCGGGCTGCCGGTCGGGGGCGAGCTCGAGCACGTGGACAGCGGCACGCTCGCGCAGGCCGTCGCCGAGCGGCGGGAGGTCTAACCACCCCGGCGCTTTTTGCGCCACCCCTCCTTGGAAAGGAGGGGAGAACGTTTCGGAGGCGAGGGCGGGGTGGTCGCCCGGCCGTGCCCCAACTCAGCAGGAAGGCGCGCAGGTGTAGAGCTTGACGCCCATTGCCGCCGCGCTACCTGCGTTCCCGGCGAACGCCGCGCCGAGATGATCGCCTCTCGGGCCGTAGAAGATGCCGGTCACGCCAAGCGTGGCCGGGGTGGAGGTGGAGCAGACACCGCCCGAGCACGTACCGCCGCCATAAAAGCCATCAATGCCGGCGCCTTTGCCCGGCGTGATGATGACGGTGGCGGCTCCGGACGGGAAGCTCCAGAAGTTAGAAGGGAAAGTCCAGGAGAACATCCCTAAGCTCGCGACCTTGGTCGTGAAGTTGACGGTGAGTGAGGGATAGCCGAACGAGGTTGCCATCTCGCCCAGGTTGTTCGTCGGCGTCGTTCCACCGACCTGGATGGGGAACGGGACCATGCCCGTCTTCGCCGCGATCACATCGGGCGGCGTGAGGTTGCCGACCATGCCGTGAAAACCGCCGGGCAGCATGGAGGTGCCGCTGTCGTCGGTGAAGGTGCCGCTCGACCAACGGACCCACCTCGCGTTGATCGAACCGTCACCTGGGTCTGCTGAGCCGAATTCCGCGACGCCGCTCGCCGCACCACTCACGCCAGGCGGATCAATGGGGCTGCCGTCGACCTCCGTGGTACCTGCGGGGATATTGAGTCCCGTAAAAACCCCGTTGAACGTGAGCATCGACGGCGTGAGGTATGCACCGCCGTCGGACGCTTCGCCAAACCCGTCCACCCCCGCCCCGACGCCGCCGAGGGTAGGTGCGACACTCGGCGCGGTCGCCGACGCAACCCCGGTGGCGGCGGTTACCGGGTCAAGGACGCTGTCGGTGGTTGATGAAGCGCCCGTCAAGAGTCGCGGCAGGACGTTTGACGGTGCGGCAGCCGTCGTTCCCCGCGGGTCGTCCTTGGCGCCGCCCGTCTCAGCTTGCTCATCGCCCTTGCCTGCGGGCGGCTTTGTGGTCTTGCCTTTCACGGGAACGTTCAGGAACCCCGGAGCTTCGAGCAGGAATTGTATGCGACTATTGGCGTCGGCTGCGAAGGCGTTTTGACTGATGACGACGATCTGCTGGTCAATTCGAGTGGAGAAGTTGAGCTTGTCGGTGGCGAAGGAGGCGCCGATCACGCGCGTGTATTGGCCGTCGGGGGCCAACTTGTGGCTGGGGTTACTGTAGCAATCCTGCTGGCATAGCGTCGTCGCGTAGTCGGTGCCGCGGATGCCGATCGTGGCTACTACCGAGCTCATCTGGTAGTTCTTGTTGTTGGTGCGCCCGATGATGCCGGTGATCTTGCGCAGCCCGCCCTTCAACAGGCTGAAGAACGCGCGCTCGGTGCCGTCCTCCTTGCCGGTGAAGCGAAACTCGTCAATCCTGACCTCGCTGTTCTCGCGCATCGAGAGGATGCTCTCGTCAATGAACCGGACCTGCAGGTTGCTCGCCGGGCCGGTGCGCAGCACGTCCTTGTCCTGCACTGTCGAGCGGAACACGAGTTTGATGATTTGTTTGTCACGTACCGCGACCGTGTCGCCCGCAGCGAGCAGCACGCGGCCAACGTCGGCGGCCGTCGCCGGCATGGCGAGAGCGAAGAGAACGATTGCAATTGAACGGGACAGACCGGATTTCATCGTTTTCCCCTCACTTGAAGTCGTAGCGGACCTTGACCGCTGCCACTTCGCGCTTGTACTCGAACAGCGCGATGTTGCTCTCGTTCTTGGACAGCAGCAGCTCGCCGCGCAAGCTCAAGGTCCTCGTTACCGCATAGCTCGCGGTGAAGTCCGCCGCATAATACTTGTCTCGGCGCGTCGTCGCGAACAGCGGATCCTGCGCGTCATAGTCGCTGTACTGGAACGTCGCGCCGGCGCTCACCGCCCACTTGGGCGCGGGCGTCGCGCTCACCGCGGCGCGGAAGCTCCAGATGTCGCGCGCGAGATCGTCGCGGCTGCGCCGGTTGTCTTCCTGCGCGTAGCTCGCGCTCAGGCTGAGCAGGGGCCGCCAGGGAGCGATGAACGCGCGCCGGTATCCGGCACCGATTCCCGTGAGGCGTGAGTCGCGCACGTCGTTGCCGCCCGCGTAATCGAGCGTCGCGTACTGGAGGAAGCCGCTCACCGCTTGCAGCTGATCGAGCTGGCGGGTCCATTCACCCGTGAGAGCGGTCACGTCGCGGAAGCGGTTGTAGTCCACGTCGAGCGTGTTGAACGAGACGGTGGCGCGCAGGAGGTCGTTTTCCTTGAGGTAGGACGCCCCGCCAGCAACCCCGAGGTTGCGCTGGTCAAACTCCTGGTGAATGTTGTGCATCCTGAAGTCGGCGCCGATCGAGCCGAAGAGCGCCACGCCCGGGGCGACCGGGTGCACGATATTGGCTCCGGCGGTCGCCTGGGCAAAGCTCGACCCGATCTTCACCCCGGCAGGGACCACCGTGATCAACCCGAGGTTGGGCACGGTGATGTTGGCGTTGCTCACGCCACCGTTGATGTTGCTGTCGTAGCCCAGGCCGAACTCGACGAACGCGCCGGCTGTGGTCCGATATGCCGATTCGCGCGCGCGGATAGAATCGAGGTAGCGTTCGATGTTTGCGACGACTGCGGCTGGGGGTCTTGCCTTTAGAACCTCGGTGAACTCCTCGCGCGCCCGCAAGTCCTCCCCGAGGATGAAATAGCCGCGCGCGAGCTCCAGCCTGGCCTGGACGTTATCGGGGAAATTCGCGATGTACCGCTCCAGCGCAAGCACGCCTTCGCCGGCGCGGCCGCTGTCGATGGCCGCGACGCCGAAGTAGAAGTCGAACGCCGGATTGCCGAGCTGATCGGGATGCTTCTTGCCGAGCTCGTAGGCGCCTTTGGCATCACCTTTTTCGATCAGCGCCTTGATATCATCGGCGGGCGCGGCGTACAGCGCGCTGGCGAACGCGAGCCCGCATACCGCGAGCGTTATTCCCCTGAGCATGCGCATCTTGTTCTTGGCCCTTCTATCATCGACCCGCTGCGGTCGCGACCGCCGCAAGCCTGGTCAAATGCTGTATCCGTCTCATGGCACCATTTAGCACAGCGTTAATGACAAATCAATAGGTTACAGCGCATTCCAGTTAGATAGTCTCGTCACTGTTGTAAACGCGTCACAATCCTGAAATGGCCGCTGCCCGGGAAACGTCGATGGCGCATCAGCATGGTGCGACGCACAAGCTGCAAAAGGTGCTCGCTCAAGCTGGCCTTGGGTCGCGCCGCGACATGGAACAGTGCATACGCGACGGGCGCGTTACGGTGAATGGCGCGAAAGCGCAGATCGGCGCGCGCGTGGGCCCGCACGACAGCGTCCGTATCGATGGGAAGCCGGTGCGGCTGCGATCGGAACCAGGGCTGCCGCGGGTGCTGCTCTACCACAAGCCGGAGGGCGAGATCGTGAGCCGCGACGATCCCGAGGGCCGGGCGAGCGTTTTCGAGCGCCTGCCGCCGCTGCGCGGCGCGAAATGGCTGGCAGTGGGCCGGCTCGACTTCAACACGGGCGGGCTGCTGCTCGTGACAACATCAGGCGAACTTGCCAACCGGATGATGCATCCGAAGTACGAACTCGCCCGGGAGTATGCGGTTCGCGTGCGGGGCCGGATCCGTGACGATCAGATCGCAAGATTGCGGCACGGCGTTCGGTTGAATGACGGTGTGGCGCGCTGTGATTCGGTCGAGTTACAGGGTGGGGAGGGCGCCAATCGGTGGTATCGCGTTGTGCTCCGCGAAGGCCGCAATCGCATTGTGCGCCGGATGTTCGAAGCCCTCGGCCTCACCGTGAGCCGCCTGATGCGGATACGCTTCGGGCCGGTCAGCCTGCCGCCGCGCCTCAAGCGCGGGCAGTTTACGGAGCTCCCGCCGCGCGAGACGCGGCAACTGCTCGCCTCGCTGGGTATGGAGTCCGGATAGACTCAAAAACAGAACATCTTTTGCCGCCAAGACGCCAAGAACGCCAAGTTTCGACTCACGAATGACGACTCACGGATCATTGATATGGCCGTTCCTTCGCGTCCTTCGCCTAACTCTTGCGTCCTTTGCGTTTAAGCCTTTGAGGTCGATCTGATCCCGGTAGGCGATGAACACGGTGTCCCCTCCGGCAGTCTCGGGCCAGACGAACCCCGTGCGCGGGAACGCGCGCTCCACACGCCGCCGCCCGCCGCCCACTTCCACCACCAGCAATCCTCGCGGCGTCAGATGCGCGGCGGCGCCGAGCACAATCCTGCGCACCACATCCAGGCCTTCGACTCCTCCTGCCAGCGCGATGCGCGGCTCGTGTCGGTGCTCGCGCGGCAGTCGGCGCATGTTGCCTTCGGTCACATAAGGCGGGTTGCACACGATGAGGTCATAGTGTTTTCCGCGAAGCGCGGAAAACAAATCGGACTTGATAAGGCGGATGCGTCCACCCAAGCGGTATCGCCTGACATTGATCCGGGCAACGGCCAGCGCAGCGGGAGAAATATCGGTGGCGTCAATCCTGGCCCGCGGGAAGCCGCGCGCCATCAGGACCGCGACGCAGCCGGAGCCCGTGCACAGGTCAAGCGCGGTTTTCACCCTCCCGGGACCGGCGATCCAGGGAGCGAGATGCGCGCGCAGCAGCTCGGCGATATGCGAGCGCGGCACGACCGCGCGCTCGTCCACGTAAAAGCGGAAGTCGCCGAGCCAGGCCTCGTGGGTGAGATACGCGGCCGGTTTCCGTTCCCGTATGCGGCGCTCGTACAGCTTCAATACCCGCGTCGCGGCTCGCGGCGTGACCCGACGGGGGAACACCTTCGCAGGTGAGTCCTGGGGGTATCCCAGTGCGTGCAGCGCCAGGTAAGCCGCCTCGTCAAGCGCGCTGGAGGTGCCGTGACCGAAGGCAAGGCGGGCGGCGCGAAAACGCCGCACCCCGTGACGCACCAGCCCGCCCACCGTCCATGGGCGAGTCAACAATTCAGTGTTGAATTTTGAATGCTGAATTTTGAATTG
>JACPEF010000112.1 GCA_016183675.1 Betaproteobacteria bacterium | reverse complement strand
CATCATCGGCACGCTCATCCAGGCGCTGCCGCCCGTGCGCACGGGGCGGTTGAAGCTGCTGGGAGTCGGCGGCTCGAAGCGGGTGGCGATCCTGCCCGATGTGCCGACGATCTCGGAGTCCGGCGTGCCGGGCTACGAGGCATACAACTGGTGGGGCTTCGTCGCCCCGGCCGGAACGCCCGCCGCCATCACCAAGCGGCTCCACAGCGAGCTGACCGCCGTCGTCGCCTCGCCGGAAGTACAGAAGTGGTTCAGCTCGGAAGGCGCCGAGGCCGTCAACCGGACCCCCGAGGAGTTCAGGCAGTGGATCCTCGCCGAGATGGCCAAGTGGGGGAAGGTGGTGAAGCAGGCGGGCATTAAAGCCGAGTGACGAGATGCGGGTGACGAGATACAGGTGACGGATGCAGGATCTGAAGAAGAACTCGCCGTTCGGCGTCTATGTAGAGCACCTCAGGAAGGGCGAGCTCGCGTATCAGGCGACCGGGGACGGCAAGGCGGTGTTCTTCCCGCGGGTGGTCGCGCCCGGGACCGGCAGTCCCGACCTCGAATGGCGCGTGTCGAAAGGGCTCGGGACGGTGCACGCCACCACCGTCGTGCACTACAAGGGAGAGGCGCCGCTCAATGTCGCGCTGATCGACCTCGACGAAGGCTTTCGCATGATGAGCCGGGTCGAGGACACCGACCCGATGCAGGTCAAGATCGGCATGCGCGTGAAAGCGAAGGTGCTCCCGGGGGACGAGAAGCAGCCGCCCTACCCTGTTTTCGTTCCCATCCGATCCTCCGACACCTCTCCCGGCCAAGGGAGAGGGGAGGCTCGAACCTCTCCTTCTCCCCCGGGGAGAAGGGGAAGGGATGAGGGTAAAGGGGGCGCAAAATGAGCGGGCTGAAAAGAGGCAGCGTCGCCGTTGTCGGCGCCGCCGAATCCGACCTCGGCCAGGTCGCGCCCGACACCACCCCGACCGACCTGATGGCGCAGGCCACCCGCCGCGCGCTCGATGACTGCGGGTTGAAACTCTCCGACATCGACGCGGTGCTCTGCGCGCACACCCAGTCGCGCATGGCCGCGCTCCAGCTGTGCGAGTACCTGCGGGTGAAGCCCAAATACTTCGACACCACCCAGATCGGCGGCTCCTCCTTCATGTCGCACCTCGCGCACGCGCAGGCCGCGATCCAGCAGGGCGTGTGCGAAGTCGCGCTCATCGCTGCAGCACGCAGCGCTCCGTGAGCCGCGCTGCGGCCAGTCCGCGCGAATTCAATCCCTACGAGACGCCCTACCGCCCGTTCCTGCCGGCGAGCGCCTACGCGCTGGCGGCTTCCCGCCACATGCACCAGTACGGCACCACGCGCGAGCAGCTCGCGGAAGTGGCGGTCGCCGCGCGCAAGTGGGCGCTGATGAATCCCGTCGCGTGGGAAAAGGAGCCGCTCACCATCGATCAGGTGCTCAACGCCCGCATGGTGAGCCACCCCTTCACGGTGCGCGACTGCTGTCTCGTCAACGACGGCGGCGGCGCGATGATCGTCACTTCCGCCGCGCGCGCGAAAACGCTCAAGAAGAAGCCGGCCTACGTGCTCGGCGTCGGCGAGGCGATCAGCCACGCGTCGATCTCCAGCATGCCCGACCTCACCATCACCGCGGCGGCCGAGTCGGGGCCGGAAGCGTTCGGGATGGCGGGGCTCGATCCCTCCGACATGGACATGGTCTCGCTCTACGACGCGTTCACCCTCACGCCGATCCTGTTCCTCGAGGACCTCGGCTTCTGCCCCAAGGGCGAGGGCGGGCGCTTCGTCGCGAACGGCGCGATCGCGCCCGGCGGGAAGCTCGCCGTGAACACGAGCGGCGGCGGGCTGTCCTACTGCCATCCGGGCATGTACGGGCTGCTGGTGATGATCGAGGCCGTGCGCCAGGTGCGCGGCGAATGCGGGGAGCGCCAGGTAAGGGACTGCGAGGTCGCCCTTGCACACGGTAATGGGGGCGTGCTCTCCAGCCAATGTACGGTGATCTTTGGCGGTCCGTCCGCGGTGTAGCGGAAATGAAATGAGGAATGGCGAATAGCGGGTCATGGCGTGCGTAGCATCGCTTTTTCCGTTTACCATTCACTACTCACCATTCACCGGTTCATGGCCGCATCCGCCAGGGTTGATGATTCGTATATGATGGCAATCGGGAATTTGACGGAATTCCCGTGGTCTGAGGAGCAAACGGAGGAGTCAACATGACGCGCAGAGAATGGTTGCAGGGCATGCTGGTTGCGGGCTTGTGGAACGCGCTGACGGGACGCGCCGGCGCGGCGCAACCGCAGGTGAAGGACATGAAGGGAATCGAGGAGCTGCAGAAGAACTGGAAGATCCTGCTCGCGGAGGGCGCCAAGGTCCCGTTGCCCACCGAGCCGCTCAAGCTTGCCAAAGAGGAATGGCGCAAGCGGCTGGAAAAGATGGCCTACTACGTGCTGCGCGAGGAAGGCACCGAGCGCGCCGGCACCAGTCCGCTCAACAACGAGGATCGCCCGGGCGTCTTTGTCTGCGCCGGCTGCGACCTGCCGCTCTTCACCTCGGCGATGAAGTACGAAAGCGGCACCGGCTGGCCGAGCTTCTTCACGACCATTCCCGCAGTGTTCGGCACCAAGAAGGACTACGGCCTCTTCCTGCCGCGCACCGAGTACCACTGCATCCGCTGCGGCGGCCATCACGGCCACGTCTTCGACGACGGCCCCCCGCCCACCAGCCAGCGCTGGTGCAACAACGGCGTCGCATTGAAGTTCATCCCCAAGACCCGCAAGGCGTGATTTGCCCTCAGGTCTTGAGCCAGCCCTCGACGCGGCGCGCGTCGAGGGCGCCGTCGTAAGCGACGAGCCGCAGCGTCATCTCCCAGGACTCGCCTTCGGCAAGCTCGATCCCCTGGTGCCAGGTGGGATTCAGGAGCGCGAGGCCGTAGTCCCGCACGAACCAGGCAAGCGCGCGGTCCCGCCCGATCAGGCATAGCCCGAAGCGCGACGCGGGGTCCGCCGCGCCCTCGTATGCGACGAAGCGAGACGGCAGGTCGTGCACGATGCTCGCGTCGCCGCGCCGCCCCTCGTCGGCGATGATGCACCCGCCCGCCCCGGGCAGGAGCCGCGGGTCGACGCGCACGCCGATGCCGCCGAACTTGGTCGCCGGAAGCTCGATCTTGCCGTAGGCCGCGAGCTTGCGGCTCGTCGCATCGCACACCGTGGCATCGGCAGCAAGCGCGATCTCGAAGGTGCGGGTCTCGTCGAGCACGGGTTGCTCGTTCGCGTCGCGCCAGATGCATTTCATCGTGATGCGTATGCCCTCCCCATGCGGCTCGGCACGCATGTCGGGATCGGTTGCAATGCGGCCGACGTCCACGAAGATCTCGTCGCGCGCTTCGCGCGGCGGCGGCGCGGCCCAGAAGTTTGCCGTCCGCGCTCCCGCGCGGACCGGGTGCTGGCCGACGAAGCAGCCGTTGTGGAACGGGTGGTCGAAAGGAAATTCCCGCAGCACGATCTGTCCGCGCGGCGTATAGAACGGGAAGAGCCAGGGGCGGTAGTAGTTCGCGCCTACGCCGGCGAGCGAGCGGCCGCCCGCGCTGTCGAACACGAGGAAGGTTCCATGAACCACCCGGGCCTGGAGGGCGGGCCCGCTCATTTCGCCGCCTTTCGGCCGCGCGTCCTCGCGCCCGTGAACGCGGCGCGGTAGCGCAGCGAGCCCGCGATGGTCGCCGGTTTGCCGCTGTGAATCGAGTCGATTCCCGCGCTCAATAGTGCGAAAACCGTGAGATTGTTCCGCCCGCTGAACGGCGGCTCCTTCCCGCCTTCGAGCGGGCATGCCGGCATCGATCTCAACCGGGGCAAATGTCCCGCCGCGCGGCGCGAATTCGTAGTGCATCTCGTCAACCGACATGTGGATGCCCCGGCAGCGCAGCGCCCCGCGGGTGCCTTCGAGCCGCAGCTCGTAGCAGTCGGCCTGCGATGAAAAGCCACCGTGGTACAGCACGTGGATCCCGCCGCTCATGCGGATCAGCGCGTTCACCATGCACGGCCCGCGATACACCGACCAGCTCGGCTGGTAGCCGTCCACTACGATGGACTCCGGAACCGCGTGCGGCAGGAGGGAGAGCAGCGAATCGAAGTGGTGACACGACATCTCGTAGAGAGCGGGCTGGTCGAGCGCGGCGAGGTTGAGCGCTTCGGGGCGCGGCTTGCTGTTGAGGAAGTGCACGACCTCCACGCGCCCGAGCCGTCCTGATTCAATGAACGCCTTCACCGCCCGGTAGTGGCGGTTGTAGCGGATCTGCTGTCCCACGCAAAGCCTCTTGTGCTTCCCGCGCGCGAGCGCGACGAGCTTCACGGCATCGGCGAAGCGGTTCGTGATCGGCTTCGCGACGAGCACATGCAGGCCATGCTCGAGCGCGGCTTTCGACTGCGTGTAGTGCAGCTCGGACGGGGTATTGATGACGGCGATGTCCGCCTCAACTGCCGCGAGCGCCTTGTCGAGCTTGCGAAACAGCGCCTTCCCTGGAAGGCCGGTCTCCGAGCGAGCCTTCTCGAGCGCCGCCTCGCGGGGCTCGACCACGGCCGCAATCCGGCACCACGGCTCGGCCCCGACCATGCGGGTGAGGTACGCGCCGAGGCGGCCGTAGCCCACCACGATGATGCGCCGGCGCCTCTCGCTCATAGCGAGCCTTTGCCCGCGGCGCGCGAGCGGTGGAAAAATCCTGGTCGTTCCCATTTGGCTGATTTGCCCATTCTACTGACTGCACAGGTTGCGGCGGAACCGCCGCGCGCCGTGGCCGAGCGCGCCTGAGGAGGGCGTCGCTGTCTGCAGCGATGCTTGGCTGGCTATAGTCGCTTCCTGTCACCGGTATATACTCTTGGCGCCAGGCCCGCGCGGCCTATACCCGGTTGCTCCTCGACCCTGACGGGGTGACGGGAGATCTCAGAGATGCCGGCAAGGAAAGCAGGTCCCGATAACGCCAGGTTGGACCGCATTGTTGCGGAAGCCCGGCGCAACCGGGAGCAGCGCGAAAAGGGTTATCGGGAGCAGGCGTTCAAGCTCTATCCCTGGATCTGCGCCCGCTGCGGGCGGGAATTCACCCGGGCGAATCTTCACCTGCTCGAGGTTCATCACCGGGACCACAATCACGACAACAATCCGCCCGACGGCAGCAATTGGGAACTGTTGTGCACGTACTGCCACGAAGCCGAGCACCGGCGGTATCTCGACGGCGCCGGACGCGGCGGGGAGCAGACCGGGGGCGACGAGCGTTCCCAAGCGACTTACCGGCCGTTTGAGGCGCTCGATGCGTTGTTGAAGCAGAAAGGCAACAAATAACCCGAGGCTGCGCCATCCGGCGACGCGGGGGTTGCCTCTTCGCCGCCCGCACGATATAAAGTAAAGCGCGATGTGAGCAGGGGTTGCCA
>JACPEF010000111.1 GCA_016183675.1 Betaproteobacteria bacterium | reverse complement strand
GCTGTTGATTTTATCGGCGTCCATCGGCGGCAAGAGAAATCAATGTTGAATGCTGAGTGTTAAGTGTTGAATTCAAGTCCAGGTCGCACTCAACCCAACAGTCAACTCAAAATTCAAAACTCAAAATTTAACACTGTAGTCTTGGCGCCTTGGCGGTTCAGCTCTGTCCTATCCATGTTTATCTGCGTTTATCTGCGGCTCTTCTTGCTCTTGCGTTTCGGCTGCCAGCTGCTGCGCTGGTGGCGCTGCTTGATCGTTTCCGGCACCTCGTCATAGTCGCGCTTCCGCCAGTGGATCGCGGAAAAGATCTCCACTTCGTGAGCTCCCGCGTGATCCGCGCGCTCCGTCCGGCCGTGGATGTGCTTGTAGTCCTCGATGCCGTCAGGGAGAATCGGGTTATATGCAATCTTGGTTCGAGCCGCGGCGCTAATGGATTTAATCGAACAACTTAAACCAGGCTTGACTGGATCGGCCGAGATCGTCGTCGGCACCCGCGACACGGCGCCGCATGTCGGCAGCGGCAAGATCGGGGTTCTTGCGACCCCGATCATGGTGAATCTCATGGAAACGGCCGCGCTCCACGCGGTGGAGCAGTTCATGCCACCGGGTTATCAGACGGTGGGCACCCACCTCGACGTGAAGCACTTCGCGGCAACGCCGGTTGGCCTGCGGGTGCGCGCGCACGCTGAGCTGGTCAAGGTGGATGGGCGCACGCTGACTTTCCGGCTCCACGCCGAAGATGAGCGCGAGCCGATCGGGGAGGGCGTGCACGTGCGGCTCATCATCAACGTCGAACGGTTCGACGTGCGCATGCAGAAGAAACTCGAGAAAACGTGACCCTTGAAACGGTTGATTGATAGCGATAACGTAAGGCCTAGGAGTTTGTCGGACCTAGCAGCCTGTTGGACTTGACGCTCCGACAGGCGGCTAAACGCAAAACCGCCTGCGGATTTGGAATAAACTGAATGGGATGCGCCCTCTCTTGGTCACCGTTGCACATCAGAGCGGCATTGAACTGATGTTTCTACAGCCGTTTGGTATGTTTGCTGGCAGGCGGTTTTGCGTAAGGAGTTTGTCGGCCCTAAGTCCGACAAACTCCTAGGCGCGGGAGCGGCGATGCGCCTGCGCGTGCTCGGCTGCTCGGGCAGTATTGGCGGACAGCACAATCGAACCACTTCGTTCCTGGTTGACCACGACATTCTCATCGACGCGGGGACCGGGGTTGGCGACCTCTCGCTCGCCGAGCTGATGTCGTCACCCATTCGCACCTCGACCACGTCAACTCGATCGCGTTCTTCCTGGATTCGGTCGGCGCGCTGCGCCCCAAGCCGGTCACGGTGTACGCGACGGGCGCGACGATCGAGACCCTGAAAAGGAATCTGTTCAACTGGGACATCTGGCCGGATTTCACCATGATCCCCACGCCCGAACAGCCGTCCTTGCGTTACCAGGAGATCGAGGTGGGGAGAGTGATCGTGCTCGCCGGGCGGAAGATTACGGTGCTGCCCGCGACCCACACGGTCCCCGCGGTCGGCTACCTGCTCGACAGCGGAAAGGGGAGCCTGGTCTTCACGGGCGACACCGGGCCGAACGACGCTCTTTGGAGTGTCGTCAACCGGATCGAAAACCTCAAGTTCCTCATCATCGAAACCTCGTTTTCGGATAAAGACCGCCAGTTTGCCGAGCTTACCCAGCATCTGTGCCCGTCCCTGCTCGCAGAAGAGCTGGCGAAGCTCAAGCGCCCGGCGGAGGTCTACATCACCCACCTCAAGCCCAGCGAGATCGAGCTGACGATGCAGGAAATCGAGGAGCTTTCCGGGGACCTGCGGCCGCGTCTGCTCCAGAACAACCACGTATTCGAATTCTGACGCCGCCCGTTGCCGGGCCGCTTGCACGCGGCCCCGGCAGGACGGAAAATCTCACCAGTTTCCGCCGCGGGGCCTGCCGCGGCGGGGTTGACGCCGCCGCCATGAGACTCCCAGTCGCCGTCGAAAAACTGCAGTTCGGCATGTATATCGCCGAGCTCGATCGGCCCTGGACGGAAACGCCGTTCATGTTCCAGGGGTTCGAGCTCCAGACCGAGCAGCAGCTTGAGGTGTTGAAGAAATACTGCAAGCAGGTCTTCATTGAAACGGAGCAAAACCTGAACCTGCCCGACCGGAGCCAGCTGAAAGCAGGCCCGATCGGCGGCACAGCCAAGCCCGTAAGCGTGCTCGCGAGCATCAAGCGTAAGGTCACGTACGAGGAAAAGGCGAGCATCGACGTGGAGTTGCCGCTCGCGCGCCAGGCCCAAGGCAAGACCAATGTCGTGCTGAAGGACATGCTCTTCACGGTTCAGGCCGGCAAGGCGCTCGACGCCCCCCGCGTGCGCGATGCCGTGACCAGCATGACCGACAGCGTCGTGCGCAATCCCGACGCGATGCTCCTGCTTGCCAAATTGAAGGAGAAGGGCGAGCACACCCTCGACCGCGCGCTGGGGGTCTCCATTTACATGCTCACGTTCGGCCGCTTTCTGCAGTTGCCGCGCGAGCAGCTCGATCTGCTCGGAATGCTCGGGCTGCTGCAGGACGTCGGAAAGGTGCGTATGCCGGCCGATCTGCTCGCCAAGAAGGAACCCTTGAGCGAGGCCGAACGGAAGGTCTGCAAGGGCCACGTAGGGCACACGGTCGCGATCCTGAAGGAGACTGCCGGGCTTCCCGCCGAGCTTCCCGCGCTCGCGGCCCTGCACCACGAACGCTTCGACGGCAGCGGCTATCCAAACGGCCTGAAGGGCGAGCAGATCGGGCTGTTCGGCGGCATGGCGGGACTCATCGACTGCTTCGACGCGCTGACGCACCCCCGGCCCTACGGCGAGGCGCTCGCGCCCTCGAACGCGCTCAGCATGCTCTACAATTGCCGCGACACCCAGTTCGACGGTCCCCTGGTCGAACAGTTCATCCAGTGCATCGGGATTTTTCCGGTGGGCGCCATCGTCGAGCTGAACTCGGGCGAGATCGGGATCGTGATCGCGCAGAATCGGGAAATCCGCTCAGGCCGCAGTTGATCCTCGATCTGGCGAAGGAGCCGAAGGCGGATCCGGAGACGCCGTATCGCATCAAGCGCACTCTGGAGAAGGGCAGTGTCCCGATTGACTCCTCCGAATTCTTCCTCTGACAGCGGAGTGAACGCGCCGGATCCGGCCTCCGCTTCCGGGCCGGAAAAGGAACCGGGCGTCGGTCTCAGGGCGCTCATCGGGCGCCTGGCGGAGGAGTTCAGCGCCGATCCTAAAACCCTTGCCTGCGTCGCGTCAGTGTTCGGGGAGGTCCGCGAGCGCGCGCCGGACCTGTTCGTTCCGGCCGCCGGAGCCCTCGCCCCCGCGTTCGCGGACACCGAGGCCTCGGGCGGATCCGACGCCGAGGCGGTCTATGCGGCGCTGGGCGAGTGGGCGCTGGACGCCGAGGGCGAGCCGATCGAGCGCATGCGGCGGGACTGCCTGCGCTTTCAGAGCGCGATGACGCGCGGGGCGCTGCGGTTGTACGCCGGGGACCCGGAGCGATGTGCGGAGAGCCTTCTTGCGCTGCAGCGCTTCATCTTTCTGCAGCTCGCCCTACTCGCCTCGCTGTCGGCGCGCAGCCAGGAAGGGGGCGGGGTGGTGCGGACGCTGCCGACCCCCGAATACTCGGCCTTCATGGAGATCTTCCGCACGACGATCGAGAGCCACCGGCAGGAGGGCAGGCAGCTTGCGTTGCTCCTGCTCCAGGTCGCGAGGATCGAGCAGGTGGATCGCCTGCTCGGATTGCAGAGAGGCGAAGCATTCATGCTGCGCGTCACCCGGCGCATGCGCGAAGGGGTGCTGCGCAAGCAGGACCAGCTCGGCCGGGTGAGCCGCGACCAGCTCGCCTGCCTGCTGCCGGGCATCGCGGGCGAGGGCGTGGCGGTTCTCGCGGCGAACAAGATCCTCGCCGCGCTGGAAGCGCCGATCCCGATCGGCGACCGCTCGTTCGCCCCGGACGCGGTGATCGGCATCGCGATGTACCCCGACCACGGCGAGGACCAGCAGACGTTGGTCCGCAACGGCAAGCTCGCGGCGCGCGCCGCGCGCGGCACGGCGGAGCGGGTCGCTGCCTACGACCCGACGCAGGGCGAGAGCGAAGAGCGCAAGATGCGGTACGAAGCGCGGCTGCGCCACGCCCTGGAAGCGAACGCGCTCGGGCTCGCCTTCGAGCCGCAGCTCGACCTCGCCTCCGGCCGGATCGCCGGGCTCGCGTGCATGCTGCGCTGGACGGACGAGGAGCTGGGCGAGGTGCCGGAGGCGCGGGCGATCGAGGCGGCCGAAACCGCCGGCGTGGTGCGGGAGGTGATATGGTGGGTATTCAATAGCGCGCTAAGACTATGCGCCGAGCTCGCGCACGCCGGGCTTCAGTTGCCGCTAGCCCTGAAAGTGGCCGCCGGTGGTCTGCTGCAACCCGATTTTCCCGAGTTCGTGGACCGATCGCTCCGTACCTGGGGCGTTCCGCCCGAGCGGCTGGTGATCGAGGTCCACGAGACAGCGCTCGCCGGCGGGCTCGAGCAGGTGAAGGAAACGCTCGTGCGCCTGAAGGCGCTCGGGCTACGACTCGGGATCGACGGATTCGGCACCGGTTCCTCCTCTCTGAGCAATCTGGCGCAACTGCCGCTCGACGAGATGAAGCTCGGCGCGACATTCGTAGGCGACATGCAGCGAGTGGCGCTCCACGCGAAGATCGTCCGTTCGCTGATCCACCTGGCGCAGAACCTCGGGCTTCGCGTGGCAGCCGAAGGCGTGGAGGACGCCGAGACCGCGCACGCGCTGGCGGCACTCGGCTGCGAGCGCATCCAGGGCGGGTACGTGAGTCCCCCGCTTGCTGCGGATGAGATCCTTGCGAAGTATGCGCCGCGGGGTTAGCCAGACTTCCGCTTGGACCTCAGGACTGAGGCAACTTTTCGGATATGCAGATCAATTTTGAAACCATTCGCAGAATACTGGATCACCGGCTGCACCGGGAGGATATAGAGACGCTGCTGCGCGGTCTGTCCGAGAGCGAAAAGACACAGCTGTTCTTTCTGATCACGGAACACGTACGCCGCACCTCCGCGCTGGTCGATATCTCGAACCGGGTATCGGACACGCTCTCTCTCGATCTTCTGTTTTCCCGTCTGATCGAGGTCGTGACCGACACTCTCAACGTGGAACGCAGTTCGCTTTTCCTGTACGACCCGGATTCGAGAGAACTCTTTTCCCGGGTGATGCAGGGCAATGCCATGGGAGAAGTGCGGTTTCCCCGCGACCTTGGGATAGCGGGCTCCGTCTTTACCAGCGGCGAAGGGGCGATCATCCCCGATGCCTACGCTGACGCGCGCTTTAACCGGGAAGTCGACACCAAGACCGGCTATCGGACGCGAAATATCCTTTGCGTTCCGATCCGGAACAATAAGCATGAAGTCATCGGGGTAACCCAGGCGCTCAACAAGCGGGAAGGCGAGTTCGACATCGAAGATCAGCGGCTGCTCGAAGCGCTGTCGTCTCATGCGGCCGCCGCGCTCGAGAACGCCCGGCTGTTCGAAAAGGTCGAGCGCGCCCAGCGCGAGGAGGCGATGCTCCTTGACGTGGTGAGCTTGATTGCCTCGGAGATTCACCTCGATCCGCTTCTGGCAAAAATCGTGCTCGCCGCTACTCAACTGCTTCAGGCCGACCGCGGTTCCCTGTTCCTCTACGACCCGTCACGCCATGAGCTCTACTCCAGGGTCGCGGGCGGTTTGGCGGCAAGTCCGCTCCGGTTTCCGGCGACCGCCGGCATTGCTGGAGAGTGCTTCAGCACGGGAACGCCCATCACCATCGACGATGCCTACCACGATCCACGATTCAACCCCGGCGTCGACAGGGGCACCGGCTATCGCACGCGCAACATCCTGTGCATGCCGATCACCACCAAGGGGGGCAATAAGGTCGGCGTGATGGAAATCCTCAACAAGAAAGAAGGACCTTTCACATTCAACGACCAGAGGCGTCTGATTGCGCTCTGCGCGCAGGCAGCCGTGTCGATCGAGAATGCGCAGCTGTTCGAGGAGGTCAGCAATTCGCACGGCTATAACGAAAGCATCTTGCGCAGCATGAGCAACGGCGTGGTCACGCTCGATGCCGTCAATGTGGTGAGCAAGGTCAACGATTCAGCGCTGCGAATTCTGAGGCGTTCGGATGCCCAAATGATCAGCAAGTCGGTAAATGACATCTTTGGCGAGCGAAACAGCTGGGTGACGAAGAGCGTGGAAAGAGTGCGCAGCACCGGGAAAACCGATATCACGGTGGATGCCGATCTCCTGGTGGAAGGGAACGAGGCGATCTCGGTCAATCTGACCACGGTTCCGCTCCGTAACATGCGCGACGAGCCGATCGGGTCGATGCTGATCATGGAGGACCTGACCAGGGAGAAGCGGCTGCGGAACACGATGTCCCGCTACATGAGCAAGGCGGTGGTGGATCAGCTGCTGGAAAAAGGCGATGCGGTGCTGGGCGGCACCGGTCGGGAGGTGAGCGTGCTGTTTTCGGACATCCGGGGCTTTACTTCCCTGTCGGAGCGGCTCGGAGCCCGGGATACCGTGGCGATGCTCAACGAGTACTTCACTGACATGGTCGATGTCGTTTTCGCGCACAACGGTATCCTCGACAAATACATCGGCGACATGATCATGGCCGTATTCGGATCGGTGGTCACGAGCGAGGAGGACGCGGACAATGCCGTGACCGTCGGCAGCAAAATGATGGTCGCCCTGCGCGGGTTGAACGCCCGGAGAGCGGCGGCAGGCCGTGAGCAGATTCGCATCGGTGTCGGCATCAGCACGGGCCATGTCGTAGCGGGCAACATCGGCTCCCCCAAGCGGCTTGAGTACACCGTGATCGGCGACCGGGTCAACCTCGCGGTGCGGCTGGAGAACGCAAACAAGTATTACGGAACGAGCGTGCTGATCTGTCAGCCGACTGCGGCGCGACTGAAGCGCGCAGTGAGACTGAGAGACCTCGACTTGATACGGGTCAGAGGCATACATGCCCCGGTCTCCATCTACGAGGTGCTCGACCATCACACCGACGAGAGCTTCCCGCGCCTGGATGTGGTCCTTCCCGCGTTTGCAGAAGGAATGTCCCATTACCGCAGGCGGTCCTGGTCCCGGGCAGCGGCGTTCTTCAGCGAGGCGCTCTCTGCCCATCCCGGAGATCGTCCATCGCGCTTATACCTTGAACGCTGCGAGATCTATAGTACCGAACCGCCCCCTTCGGACTGGGATGGGGTCTGGGCGGTCCAGACGAAGTAGCGCTCTCGTACTGCCTGGATGAAGACTCGAGCTTGAGACGCCTCCCCGCAGAAGGGGAATCGGATAATGTTTTCATTGCGGCTTCCCGGCTTTTCCCTCCATGAGCTCCATGTCCTCTGCGGCAAAGCGGTCTTGTTCCTGGCTTGGACTACGCTGGCAGCGCCGGCATGGGGCAACGATCCCGCGGCGCGCGAGGTGCAGCGCAATCAGCAGCTCCGGCGGCAGCAGCAGGACGAGCTTCAGCTGCGCATGCACCAGCAACAGCGCAACGTCCAGTCGCCGCCCGCCGACGCGCGCCAGAAGCACGCGGTCGAACAGCTCGAGGTGAACCAGCAACAGCGCCAGCAGGAGCAGCACTACCGCCAACAGATCGAGCCTCAGACGGCACAGCCGTCAGACGATGAGGGCACGCGCCGGGCGAAAGCGCAGATGGAGCAGCAGAAAGCGCAGCAGCAGAGCCGGCAGCAGTCGCAGCGCTTCGAATCGGAATTGCAACAGCAGGCCGGAAAAGGCCCCAGAGACAAGATCCAGACGCAGATTAACGCAGATTAACGCTGTTGAAAATCAACAATCAGCCACAGGGATCACAGAGAAAACAGAGAATGAAAATTCAGGGTTCGGGATGCGGGATACGGGATGCGGGATGCGAAGTCCCGTTCTCCATCGCGGACCGCGCATCGCGGATCACACTCCGTGAACTCTGCGTCCTCTGTGGCCAAATTCGATTGGTCCTATTCGCGCTCATCGGCGTTCACCCCGTTAGAGGCCGGGCCTCTAACGGGGTCCATGGGCGGCTCCGATAGTTTTTCACGCTCGACGACGGTGTACTCCGCGGCGATGAATTCCTCTTCCGCCGCTTTCCTGAGCTTGCGCTTGAGCCACCAGAAACGGAGGAGTACCACGCTCGCCAGTATGGCGCCAGCGGCGAGCGCAGCGGCGAGAAAGAAGAACGCCAGTACGGCGAGCGCCAGCACGATGAATCCAATAACGATACGCTCAAGCACGCCGCGCTCCTGCAGTGAGATGGAGATGACACGATCAGTAGTCGGAACTAAAGCTCTTGATGATCACCCCGCCCGATTTCTCGTCGGGCTCGAGCTCGAGCAACTTGCGCGATCCGGCTTCATCGAGCAGCTTGCTGAACGAGCGGAAGCCGTAGTAGGACTCGTTGAAGCCCGGTTGGCGGCGCTTCAGGGCCTGCTTCACCATCGAGCCCCAGATCTTTTCCTCGGCGCCCCGCTCCTTGAACAGCGCTTCGACCGTCTCCATCACCAGATCGAGCGCTTCCTGCTTCTTGTCGCCTTCCACGGGCGCTGCCTTCGCAGCGGTGGGGGCGGCCCCGCCGGCGGGTTTTTTCCTGCCGTGCTTCTTCGCCTTCTCGCGCACGAGGTCGTCGTAGTAGATGAACTCGTCGCAGCTCGAGATCAGAAGATCGGAGGAGGACTGCTTCACGCCGACGCCGATCACGATCTTGTTGTTCTCGCGCAGCTTGCTCACCAGTGGCGAGAAGTCGGAGTCCCCGCTGACGATGACGAACGTGTCCACGTGCGACTTCGTGTAGCAGAGGTCGAGCGCATCCACCACCATGCGGATGTCGGCGGAATTCTTGCCCGACATGCGCACATGCGGGATCTCGATCAGCTCGAAGGAGGCTTCGTGCATCGCCTTCTTGAAATCCCGGTAGCGGTCCCAGTCGCAATACGCCTTCTTGACCACGATGTTGCCCTTGAGCAGCAGGCGCTCGAGCACTTTCCTGACGTCGAATTCGGCGTACTTGGCTTCGCGCGCCCCGAGGGCGATGTTCTCGAAGTCGCAGAATACCGCCATGTTCTCGGTGTCCTGTTGCGCGGTCATTGCGGGGCTCCCGTGGTTCGTTGTCTCAGTACTGGCGCGGCGGGGGATCGAGCGGGACCACGAAGCTCACGCGGTTCTTCCCCCCGGACCACTCATAGTGCACGTCCTTGCCCAGTTCCCGGACCAGCACGATGCCGAGCCCGCCGATCCGGCGCTTGGTCACGGAAGCCGACAGGTGCTGGTCCTCGCCGGCTTGCTCGAACGGGTCGTGCCGCGGGGCGTCGTCCTCATAGCGCACGGTCATCGGGCCCTTGCCGTCGAATTCCAGGAAGAGGGTGATCGAAACGGGCGAGGCGCCGCTCTGGCCGTACTTGACCGTGTTCGTGAACAGTTCCTCCATGACCAGCTGCACGCGCAGGCGCTGGCCGGCGGCGCAGCCCGCGTTTTCGCAGGCTTCTTCGACGAACGCCTGCAGGCGCGGGAAATCGCGGTGGTCGGCCGCGACCAGCAGTGACAAATTGCCCGTTCCTGCCGCCATCTTGCGAAGAATACCTGATCCGGATATTCGGGATGCGAATTTTATGTCATCATAACCCGGCTGAACCGAAAGCGCGGCGCCGGTCTCACCCCGCGCGTTGGAGCGGACGGCTTGACGCCGCTCGGCGCGCGCCGGGGGAAGCCGGTGTGCAGGAAACGGCGCACCCGCTTTTTTTGCAAGGGAGCTGATCCAATGTCCACTCAACGCTACCGGAATCACCTGGCCAACATGCTGGTGCTTGCGGCGGGACTGCTGGCCGCCGGGCCGCTGTTTGCCAACGAGATCGGCCAGATCAAGGTCTCGAACGGCACCGTGCTGATCGAGCGGGGCGGGCAGCGCATTCTCAGCGTCCCCGGGACCCGGGTGCAGCAGTCCGACGTCATCCGCACCGGGATAGACGGGTCGGTGGGAATCACCTTCTCCGACAACACGATGATGTCGGCGGGCCCGAACAGCGTGCTCTCGCTGGACCGGTTCGCGTTCAATTCCACCACCCACGAAGGCCGGTTCGACACCTCGGTGCGCAACGGCACGCTCTCGGTGATTTCCGGCAAGATCTCGAAGCAGTCGCCCGAGGCCATGACGGTCAAGACGCCGGCGACGATCCTCGGCGTCCGCGGCACCGAGTTCTTCGTGCAGGTCAGCGCGCGGTAGGATCGGCCGGTGACGAATCCTGTCGCGCGCGCCGGCCTGGTGCTGATGGCCGCGCTGCTCGGCGCGTGCGCCCAGGACCCGCTGAAGCCGCCAGGCTCGATCGACCTGGTCGTCATCGTTCCCGACCGTGAGGGCAGGGTGGGGGCCGTGGTGGTGAGCGGCGCGCAGGGCAGCACGACGCTCGACCGCCCGTACGCGGCGGCCCGCGTCGAGGAGGGCGGGAAGGCCGAAGCGCGCTCGGTCAGCGAAGGCGAGGTCAAGAAGATCTTTGAAGGCGCCATCGCGGCGCAGCCGCTGCGACCGGTCTCGTTCCTGCTCTACTTCCAGGAAGGCACCGACGAGTACACGCCGGAGTCGAAGCAGGCGTTCGAGGGCGTCTTTGCCGAGATCGCCCGCCGGAAGGCGGCGGAAATCGCCGTGATCGGCCACACGGACCGCGTCGGCCCGGTGGAGTTCAACGACGCGCTCTCGCTCAAGCGGGCGGACCGCGTGCGCAGGGACTTCATGGAGCGCGGCATTCCGCAGAGCTCCATCAGCACCGCGGGGCGCGGCGAGCGCGAGCCCATCGTGCCCACCGCCGATGAAGTGGTGGAGATCAACGTCCGTTGATGAGGGATGAGGGATGAGGGCGGAGCGATAAGGGATGAGGCCGGGAAATCGTGAGAGCGGGAGCGCGAGATTTTCTTCTGTTCAGGACTGCCGGCCGCTAAGCTCGCTCTCACGACCTCCCGACTTCACGACCTCACGGATTTAAGACGAGTCACCGGTCACGAGTTACCAGTCACGCCTCATTAATCGCGCTTCGTCAGTCACTGTTTTCCCAGCCATCGTAGGGCTAAGATCGTTATGTCGTCGGCCATCTCGGCGCCCGCCGAGAATTCGCGCACGGCATCGCGTACCGTGTTCACCCACTGTTCGGCGCTCTGCGTCGCCGGCATCGCCGAGAGCAGTCGCTCCAGCCGCGGGCGCCCGAACAGCTCGCCTGCGGGATTCATGGCTTCCGTGACGCCGTCGCTCACCAGGACCAGCGACTCCCCCGGCGACATGCGGTAACGCGCGGTCTCGTACGGGAACTCCTCCAGCATGCACAGCGGCGGACCGCCGCCGCCCGCGAGGCGGCTCACGGATTTTCCGGCCCGTGGCGGGGCGTACGGCGTTTCGTGCCCGGCGTTGCAGTAGGCGAGCTCCCCCGTCTCCACGTCGAGCACGCAGGCGAGCGCCGTCACGAACATCAGCTCGGGATTCTCGCGCGAGATCTCCGCGTTGGCGTGCCACATGATCTGGCCGAGGTCGCCGAGGCCGCGCAGCACCGTGCTCTTGTAGAGCGCCTTCGACAGCGCCATGAAGATGCTGGCGGGCATCCCCTTGCCCGAGACGTCGCCGACCAGAAAGAACAGGCGCGATTCCCCGAGCATGAAGAAGTCGTAGAAATCGCCCCCCACTTCGCGCGCGGGATCCAGGTAGGTGTGCAGCTCGAAGCGCCTCTCGCCGTCGAACATCTGCGCCGCGACCGGCAGCATGCCCATCTGCACGCGGCGCGCCGCCTCGAGCTCGCCGGCGATCTTCGTCGCGGCCTCGCGCTGCGCCTCGAGCTCGCGCCTGAGTCGCTCGCGCTGCCGCGCCGTCTCGGCGAGCGTCGCGCGCAGCAGGCCGCCGAACAGGACGTTCAGGCTCAGCGCGGGAAGCGCCGCATCGAACAGCACGCCCGTGTAGCGGAAGAGAGCAGCCCCCAGGACCGCCAGCGCAGCCATTTCGAGGAGGAGCAGCCACGACGAATGGAGCGGCCGGACCGCCGGCACGGCGAGCACCAGGGCTGCGCCGAGCAGCGCGACGAGCGCAGCCTCCGCCCAGCGCGTCCAGCGCGGGCGCGTCAGGAAATCCCGGTCGAAGATGTTCTCGAGGATCTGCGCGTGGATCTCGATGCCCGGCATGCGCTCGCCCACGGGCGTCGCCTGCTGGTCGAGAAGCCCCACGCCCGTGACGCCGAAGAGGACGAGCTTTCTTTCGAACATCGCAGCATCGGCCTCCCGCGCCAGAACGTCGGAGGCGGACACGAAGCGCCCGGGGTCATGGCCGCTGTATCTCACCCGGAAGTGGCCGTCGCGTTCGATCGGCACGACCGCGTCTCCGACCACCACCGACTCGATGCCGTTCGTGTCCGCGAGAATCGCTATGACATCGGCGCCGATCCCGACCCGGAGCGTTTCGAGACTCAGCGCGGGGAAGGCGGCGGACGCCACTGCGGCGATCAGCGGCACGCGGCGCACGACGCCGCTGCCAGCATCGGTGCTCAACAGCGCACGACTGGTCGCGGCCTGGTCGATGGAGTCTATGCTTTTCAGGGCCGACGGAAATTGCCAGAGAGAGGGGAGGGGATTTCCGTCCGCGCGGAAGACCGCCTTGGAACGCGGCGGCAGACCCTGGCCGGGGTCATACGTACCCGCCACCCCCAGCACGACGGGCAGCCGTTTGATCGCTGCGGCCAGCACTGCGTCGTTGTCCGGCAGCCGCTTCAGCTCGCGGGCCAGTGCGGCATCGACGTCCGGGCGGCGCTCGGCGAGCCTGCCGGGGGAATGCCGGTCCGGCTCGGCGAATACGACGTCGATGCCTATCGCGAGAGGGCGGAAAGCGGCGAGGGCGTCGAGCAGCTCCGCTATCAAGGTTCGCGGCCAGGGCCATTGCCCGTGCCGCGCCAGGCTTTTTTCGTCCACGGCGACGATCACGGCCGGCGCGGAAACACGCTGCCGCGGCATCGCCCTCTGATACAGGTCGAACCAGCCCTCGCGCAGCCAGGATTGCACCGGCGTGTCGGCAAGAAGCTGCAGGCCGCAAAGAGCCAACAGGAAGACGACGCCGAGGGCGCGCGGGCGCGCGAGCCGCGCCCGCCACGAAGCCGAAGCCGCCGGGGGCAATGCCTCAATCACTCAATCGCTCGTTTGTCAGACGACGATCTCCATGCCGTCGTAGGCGCTCGAAATCCGCACCGTGTGATCGCCGCGGGTGATTTCCTCGAGGCGCACGGTTTCCTGCAGCACCGAGGCGATCTTGGCGTCGTCGTTGACGGGCTCGTGGTGGAACATGCACAGGTGCTTGACGCGCGCGAGCTGGCACAGCTCAACGCCGACGATGTTGCTCGAATGGCCCCAGTCCTCCCTGACCGAGACCGCGTCCGCCAGCGAATACATGGCGTCGAAGATCACCAGGTCCGCGTCCCGGAAGAAATCGACGAACCCCTGCGTGAGGCGGGCGTCGTCGGGCTTGTGCTCGGAGTCCGTCGAATACACCACCACCTTGCCCCCGTGCTCGAAGCGGTAACCGTAGGAGTCCCCGCTGTGCAACTGCAGCTTGGGGGTGACCTCGAGCCCCGCGATCCGGTGGCGCTTCCCCGCCTCCAGCCTCACGAACTCGATCTTCGCGGGCAGCCGGTCGAACTCCACGGGGAAGCAGGGCGCGGCATGCTGCCTGCGGAACACCTGTTCCAGGTCGGCATGGCAGCCGTGGATCACGATCCGGTTGCCGGCGATGTACGCCGGGGCGAAGAAGGGGAACCCCATGATATGGTCCCAGTGCGTGTGGGACATGAATACGTGGAAGGTGCCCGGCGCCGCGGGGCCCTTCTGCGCCATCACGTGATGACCGAACAGCCGGGCCCCCGTCCCCAGGTCGCACAGGAAGTAGTCCTCCGCGCCGATGTCGATTTGAACGCACGAGGAATTGCCGCCGTAGGTATGGGAGACGGCGAACGGCAGCTCCCGCTCGACGAAAGCCTCGATCTCGGAGCCCGTCCTGAGATTCCGGCCGGCCGCGGCGAGCAAGGCCTCGACGATCTTGCGCTTGATGCCCCCGGCGGTGATCGATACCGGCAGCGAGCCGCGCGTGCCCCAGAAACGGATGCGCATCGGCCGGCTACCCGGAGCGCGTAACACGATGAGACACAGGCCGCGCGGTCACGGGCTTTTCGACTCGTAGGCAGCGAGCGCTAGGGGGGAGATCTTCGCCAGCGCTTCCTGCACCGAGTCGAAGATGTCGAACACCAGCGTGAAACGGCTGATCTCGAAGATCTCCCGCACCACGGGCTGCAGCGTCACCGCCAGCAGCTTGCCCTGCCTGGCGCGCACTTCCTTCGCGGCGATCATGAGGACGCGCAGCCCCGCGCTGCTGATGTAGTCGAGCTGCGACAGGTCGAGCACGACCTGGTCGCGCCCGGCGCCGCAGTTCTCGAGGTGGGGCATCAGTGCGGCCTTGAACTCGTCAGCGTTCTGGTAGTCAATTCGCCCCGCGGCCGCGACCACGAGGACATCGGCGTAACGCTTCGTGGTGACCAGCACTTCACTCCCCCAGAAAACGTGCGGAGTTGGGCGCGCCCGTTGCCCGACACCCCGGCGAAAAGCGGGATGAGCATGATTGTAGCCGAATAGCCCGTTTTCGTTGCGGGACGGGAGACGGGTTACTGCGAGCTACGGGCCCCGAGACGCGAGCCGGTGCGCCCACCGTGTGGTCTCCGGAAGCCGGAACCGGGGCGCGCATGCGATGACGTAGCGGATCGCCGTGTCGAGGCTGACCTTGTGTCCGACCGAGACATAGACCGGTCTCACGCTCGCCCGGGTGCGCAGCACTGCGCCTATGGTCTCTCCCCGGTGCAGCAGGGGCGTCCACGCACCGCGGCGTTGCGGCGGGTCACGGTGCTCGCCGATCAGCCGCGTCTTGGCCACGCCGATGGTGGGGATGCCGCACGCGAGCCCGAGATGGCTCGCGAGTCCGCAACGGCGCGGGTGAGCGACGCCCTGCCCGTCGCACAGGATGAGCTGCGGGCGCACCCGGAGCTGGTCGAGCGCCGCCAGCAACGCCGGGATCTCGCGGAACGACAGCAGTCCCGGCACGTACGGAAAGCGCGTGGGCAGGCGCGCGATCGCGCAGTCCACGAGTTCCAGTTCCGGAAAGGAGAGCACCGCCACCGCGGCACAGGTGACCCTGCCTTCGCGCTCGAAGCCGACGTCGGTGCCGGCAATGTGGCGTACCGGGCGCAGCCGGTCCCGCGCGATCACCCTGGCGCGCAGCCGCTGCTGCAGCGCGACCGCATCGCGCGGGGTGAGTTCCCACGAATGCCGGATTTTTTCCATCGGGCCGCGGCAACCTTGCGATTCGCGCCAGTGGCAAGGATACTATGGAGCACGATGAGCGAAGACCTGTTCGACAACCTGCGCCGGCAGATGATGGCGGAGATCGGGGCGGAAGCCGTGCTCACCGCGGGGCACACCGGCAGGGCCGCTTTCAGCGAGCGCGTGATGCGCATCATCGGCGGCATGCCGCGCCACGAGTTTCTGCCGGTCGAGCTGCAGCCCTACGCCTATCTCAACCGGCCGCTTCCCATCGGCTACGAGAAAACGGTGTCGCAGCCGTTCATCGTGGCGCTGATGACCGACCTGCTGGAACCGGAGGCGAGCGACGTCGTGCTGGAAATCGGCTCCGGCGCCGGCTACCAGGCGGCGATCCTCGCCGAGCTCACGAAGCGCGTCTACAGCGTGGACATCGTCGAGGAGCTGGCGAAGGGCGCGGAGCGCCGCCTGCGCCGCCTCGGTTACGAGAACGTGGAAATCCGGATCGCGAACGGCTACTACAGCTGGCCGGAGCACGCTCCGTACGACAAGATCATGGTGACCGCCGCCTCCGATCTCATTCCGCCGCCGCTGCTGTCGCAGCTCAAGCCGGGCGGGCGCATGGTGATACCGACGGGCATTCCCGACAAGCAGTCCCTGATCCTCGTCGAGAAATCCGCGAGCGGCAGCTACACCACCCGCGAAATCCTCCCGGTGCGCTTCTCCGAGCTGGAAGATCCGGGCGAGCATGCCGGCGTCGCCTAGAAACGGTGACTGGTGACTGGTCGCCGCCTCATCAGACCGGGCGCGCTATAATCGCCGTCCGTGGCGAGACAAACCCGCAACATGGCGGTGCTTTTCGCCGACATCACCGAAAGCACCAGCCTCTACCAGAAACTCGGCGACGGCGCGGCGCGCAACATCGTCAACGCCTGCCTGGCGCTCATCAACGGCGTGCTGCCGCGCTACGACGGCAGGCTCGTGAAGACGATCGGCGACGAGTTGATGTGCGTGTTCCCCAGCGCGGACCTCGCGGTGCTCGCCGCGAGCGAGATGCAGTCGCTCGTCGCCTCCACCAAGCCCGGCAATTATCCCGTGGCGGTCCACGTCGGGCTGCACTACGGCTCGGTGCTGGTGGAGGAAGGCGACGTCTTCGGCGACACGGTGAACGTCGCGGCCTACTTGACCGCGGTGGCGACGGCCGAGCAGATCCTCACCACCGAGGCGACCGAACACTGCCTGTCGGCGGCGCTCAAGTCATGCGTGCGCCCGATCTTTCACGCGATGCTCAAGGGCAGCGACCAGGAGTCCACGGTCTACCAAGTGCTCTGGCGCACCGACAACCTCGACTTGACCGACGTCAACCTGCATTCGAACAAGACCATTCCCGGCGACACCGGCAGCCTGCTGGTAACGCTGGAAGAGGAGCGCGTGCGCGTGGACCAGTGGCGCACCAGCATCGTCATCGGCCGCTCGCAGGACTGCGATCTCGTGGTCGCCGAGCGCTTCGCCTCGCGCCAGCACCTCTCGATCAAGCTGGTGCGCACGCATTTCTATCTCTTCGACCACAGCATCAACGGCACCTTCGTTTCGCTCGAAAGCGGGGAGGAGGTGCACGTGCTGCGGCGCGAGCTGCTGCTCGACGGCTCGGGACAGATCTGCGTCGGCCGCAGCCGCGTCGAGCGGCCGGCCGAGCTCATCACGTTCACGCGCGACCGGCGCTCGCTGTATCGCGTCTAAAAGGCGGCACTAGGAGTGTGTCGGACTTTGTCCCGACACACTCCTTACGCAAAACCGCCCGCAGGCAAACGGCGGAGTTGGACCCGAAATACCTGAATTCGGCCGTGCTGCTGCACTTCTTGATGGCCAAAACACGTCTTTTCCCTCGCTCTGTTGTAAGTCTGCGGGCGGTTTTGCACTTAGCAGCCTGTCGGAACTCAAGTCCGACAGGCTGCTAGGGACTAGTAACTTCGAGGTTCGAGTCCCCAGCCCCGATACTCGAGCCCCGCTTCTTGTTATTTGTTGTCGGCGAGCGCCGCCACGACCTCGCCGCCGCTGCGAGCAAGGCGGCGCCCCTGTTCCGGGCTTTCCCTGCCGATCGGCGCGGCGGCGACCATCTCGAACACGTCCGCCGCGCCCGTCGAGCGCGGTGTGGACGTTCAGTCCGCTTTCCTTGAGGCGCCCGGCGATCGCCTGTCCCATGTCGCCCGGGCTGACGACGCCGACGTTCCTGATTTCCATGCGCGATGTCCTTCCGATGGCGTGATTTGACGGTCGGCTGAGGCGGCGCGACCGTTGGGCTAGAATGGCGCTTTTTGTCCCGCCAGGGCGACCACTTGCGGCGCCGATTCGATGGTCGTCTATCTTATCCTGTTTCTCGGGCTGCTCAACTGGATGAGCTTCATGAGCAGTCGGGTGCTGATGTCCCTTTTCGCGATCGAGCTCGGCGCGTCCGCCGCCGCGATCGGCGTGCTGATCGCGTTGTACGGCCTCGGTCCGCTGCTGCTGTCGGTCCATGCCGGCCGGGTGTCCGACCGCCTCGGCAGCTACTGGCCGATCGTCCTGGGCGCGGCCGGTCTCGCGGTCGGCCTCGCCATCCCGTACTTCTTGCCGCAGCTCCCCGCGCTCTACCTCGCCGCCCTCGTGAACGGCCTTTCATTCGTGTTCATCAACATCGCCATGCAGAACCTCGTGACCTCGTTCGGGGACGCCGAGGCCCGCACCCGCAACGTGAGCCTGCAGAGCCTGGCGATCGCGCTCGCCGCGCTCATCGGCCCGCTGCTGGTGGGAATCTCGATCGACCAGCGCGGCCACGTCCCGACCTTTCTTTACCTCGCGCTGGTGGTGGCCGCCTCATGCGCCGGATGGATCGCCTGCCGGCGCGTGATACCGCACTCGGGCGGGCGCCACGCGCCGGGGCCGGGCGGCGGCGTGCGCGACATGCTGGCGCAGCCCGCTCTGCGCCGCATCATCATCGTGAGCGGGCTGGTGGTGGCGGGCGTTGACCTCTACACTTTCTACATGCCGATCTACGGGCACTCGATCGGGCTTTCCGCCACCATGATCGGCGTCGTGCTCGGGGCCCATGCGGCGGCGACATTCGTGGTGCGCACGGTGCTGCCCCAGCTCGTGCGCCGCTGGGGCGAGGAGCGCGTGATGACCTACTCGATGTACCTCGCGGGCGTGACCTTCCTGCTGTTCCCGTTCGTACAGCACGTTGCCGCGCTGCTGCTCCTGTCCTTCGTTCTCGGGCTCGGGCTCGGCGTCGGGCAGCCGCTCTCGGTCATCACGACCTACAACCGCGCTCCGCAGGGGCGCACCGGGGAAGCCCTCGGCCTGCGCTTCTCGGTGGTGAACATGACCCACATGGCGGTGCCGCTCGCGTTCGGGACCCTCGGCTCGGCGCTCGGCCTCGTCACCGTCTTCCTGTCGAATGCGGCGCTGATGTTCGGCGGCGGCTACGCCAACGCCCGCGGCGCCTCCTGGCGAACGAAAGAGTGACGAATTATGGTGACGATTAAAGGTGACGATTAAGGGTGACGAAGGTCTCGTTCAAAGTTCAACGTTCAAAGTCGTACATCTACCTAACCTTGAACCTGGAACCTTGAACCTGGAACCTTGAACGCGGAACCTTAAGCCTGGATCCCGTCACCCGTACCGCGTCACGGGTTCCAGATCAGCCTTCGGCGTCGTAGCCCGGCAGCACCCGCGCATCCACCACGCACACGCCGCCCTTGCTCACGGTTTCGATTCCCTGCTCGATGGCGGGCTGGAGGTCGGCGACTCGCGTGACCGGTCCGATGCCGGTCGCGCCCTGGGCGCGCGCCATGGCCGCAAGGTCGATGTCGGGATCGCCGATGCGCTGGCCGATCCACCGGTTCTCCGGCGGGCGGCCGCGCGCAATCGCGACGCGCTCCTGGTGCAGCTCGTCGTTGAAGAACGAACGGTTGTTGCAGACGATCATGAGGCACGGGATCTGGTAGTGCGCGGCGGTCCAGATCGTCGTATTGGCCATGAGGAAATCGCCGTCACCCAGCACTCCGACCGGGATCCGGCCGGTACCCTTGAGAGCGAGCGCCGCGCCCACCGTGATGCCCGGGCCCGAGCCGATGCCGGCGACGCCATCGTAGCCGATGTAGTCGAGCGTGTGGCGGAAATGGCGGTACGCGCCGTTCCAGCCGAGCGGCAGGCGTGTGAGGCAGACATCGATTCCCCTGGTTGCCGCATTGAGCGCCTCGGCGATACCGCGCAGCGACACGGCGTCCGCCCGCGCCGCTGGCGGCTGCGGCCGCGGCGCCTCCGGCACCCCGGCGGTTCGCGTCTTCGCCGCCTCCAGCAGCATCGGCACGGCGGCCTCCGGCTCGCACATGAGGTACACGTCATACGGCGGCAGACCCTGGTAGTCCATGCTCCAGCCGCGGTGGCTGTGCGCGTCGCACGAAACCTGTATGACCTTTGCGCTCACCGGTTTTGCGCCGTACGCCTGCTTGAGCGTACCGGCGAGGTCGAGCCAGTCGAGCGCGAGGACCACGTCCGCCGAGGCGATCAACCCCCGCGCGTCGGCGCCGGGCTGGGTTGCGGGCGGGGCGGCGTGCAGGGGATGGTCGGTCGGAAAGGCCGCTGCAACCTTGATATTGGTGAGGACGCGCATCTTCAGCTTCTCGGCAAGAGCAACGCGCGCTTTCCATCCTTCGAGGCCGCGCGAGCAACGCCCGGCAAGCATGACCGGGTTTTTCGCTCCGGAGAGCAGCCGCGCCGCGGCCGCGACGGACTCGATGTCCGGCCGCACCGCCGCGGGCGCCGCGAAGCGCGCGACCTCCGGCAGCGCCGGCATCGGCCCGAGTCTTTCCTCCTGCAGCGTGATGTCGAGGTTCACGTACACCGGCCCGCGCGGCGCGGTCTGCGCGATCTGGGACGCACGCAGCAGCGCTTCCATCGCCGCCACCACCGATCCCGGCTGATTGTCCCACTTGGTGAAGTTGCGGATGAGCGCGCCCTGATCGGCGCAGGTGTGGATCCAGTCGATCCAGGGACGGCGCTTGGCAGCATCCCACGGGCCGGTCGCACCGAGGACGAGCACGGGTGCGCGATCGCACCAGGCGTTGAAGACCGGCATGATGGCGTGCATGAGCCCCACGTTTGCGTGGAGCGCCGCCGCCATCATGCGCCCGGCGGCTTTCCAGTAACCGTGCGCGATCGCGACCGCGTGCTCGTCGTGGATCGCGAGGAGCATCTGCGGCGAGCGATTACCGAGGTAGTTGACGAGGCTGTCGTGCAAACCCCGGTAGCTTGCGCCGGGGTTGAGCGCGATGTAGGGGATGTCGAGTTCGCGCAGCACCGCGGCGATCGCATCGCTGCCCCAGAATTCGGCGCTCTCCCGCGCGCGCACTGGCGTGTCATGAACAATCGCGCCGGGGCGGTTTTGCTTGGCGTTCATTGATTTTCCCGTCCGTATGTTAGCGAATCACTTCCGATAACGCGAGTCGGACGCGTCGCGTTCGGCGTCCGCGGGTGCCACGATCCTGCGCCTCGCGCGCGGCGCGGCGATGCCGATGCCGTAGAGCACCGCGAGCGGCAGCCCCCAGACCGCGCCCGCCACCAGCACGACTTCGGCCTGCGCGATGAAGAGGTCGCGCCGGTAGTCGAGCTCGATCTGGTCGGCGAGATCGCCGTACTTCGCGCGGACGCGGATCATGAGCTGGCGGTCGCTGAGCAGGCGCGAGGCGAAGCGCGTCCACGCCTGCGGCGTCCCGGCGTACTCCGGGTGGAGCTCCCACAGGCTGTGGCGGACGATCAGCTGCGCGCGCTGCTGGCGCGTCACTTCGAGCGTGCGCTCGTAGGCGGTCGAGGCGACCGGCCAGGCGTAGGCCGCAGCGAGCACGAACCAAGCCAGCTTCCACAGCCGGTATCGCGTGGGCGGTTCCGCCGCGTTCGGTTCTTCAGCCATGAGGATCGAAAACCGGATGTTATGATAACCACGTTTCGGCGAGGGAGCGTCAATGAGGCGGTTCGACATCGCGGTGATCCCGGGCGACGGCATCGGCCGGGAAGTGGTGCCCGCGGGCCGGAAGATACTCGATGTCGCCGGCGAGGCGCATGGCGGCTTTCGCTTCGGATACCAGTCGTATCCATGGAGCTGCGCCTGGTATCTCGAGCACGGAAAGATGATGCCCGATGACGGGCTCAAGCGCATCGGCGACTCGGACGCGATCTTCCTCGGCGCGGTCGGATTTCCCGGCGTGCCGGACCACGTCTCGCTGTGGGGCCTGCTGATCCCGATCCGGCGCGGCTTCCAGCAATACGCCTGCGTGCGTCCGGTGAAGCTGCTGCCGGGCGTGCGCTCTCCGCTCGCCGGCCGCGGGCCGAAGGACATCGATTTCATCGTCGTGCGCGAGAACAACGAGGGCGAATACTCGAGCATGGGCGGGCGCATCTACAGCGACACGCCGCACGAGGTGGTGACGCAGCTCAATCTCTTCACCCGCCGCGGCACCGAGCGCATCATCCGCTATGCGTTCGAGCTCGCGCGCAGGAAGCGAAAGCGAAAGGTCACCTCCGCCACCAAGTCGAACGGCATCATCTTCAGCATGCCGTTCTGGGACGAGGTGTTCTGGCAGATCGCCAGGGAGTATCGCGGCATCGCAGCCGAGCAGATGCACATCGACGCGCTCGCCGCGCGCTTCGTCACGCACCCGCAGAACTTCGGCGTGGTCGTGGGCAGCAACCTCTTCGGCGACATCCTGACCGACCTCGGCGCCGCGATCGCGGGCTCGATCGGCATCGGCGCATCGGCCAACCTTAACCCCGAAAGGAAGTTCCCGTCCTGCTTCGAGCCGGTGCACGGCTCCGCGCCCGACATCGTCGGCAGGGGCGTCGCCAATCCGCTCGGGCAGATCTGGAGCGGGGCGCTGATGCTGGAGCACCTCGGTTATCCCGCCGCGCACGACCTTGTGCTGAAGGCGATGATGGCGGTGCTGAACGCCGGCATCAAGACACCCGATCTCGGCGGCCGGGCCAATACGGCGCAGGTCACGCAGGCGGTCGCGAGGGAGATCCGGCGCCTGGCGTCCTGAGAAACGCGGATCAGTCACGGCAACGCACGGAAGTCGCCTTGCTGCATTGCGGCCGTGCGTGAGAGGAATCGCCCGGGCGATTCCCCCTCCTGTCAGATATGAGTGGAGAAAATCTGTCCTCGGCCGCCTGCATCGCGGGCGGCGGGCCGGCGGGGCTGGTACTGGGACTGCTGCTGGCCCGTGCCGGGGTGGAGGTCGTCGTGCTGGAAAAGCACGCCGATTTCCTGCGCGACTTCCGCGGCGACACGATCCATCCCTCGACGCTCGAGGTGATGCACGAGCTGGGGCTGCTCGACGCCCTGCTCAAGCTCCCGCACCAAAAGGCCTACAACCTGCAGGTCCGGATGGGCGACGCGACCCTGTCCGTGGACTTCAGCGGCCTGGCCACTCGCTGCAAGTTCATCGCGTTCATGCCGCAGTGGGATTTTCTCAACTTCGTCGCCGCGCGCGCGTCGGAGTACCCGACGTTCCAGTTGCGGATGCGCACCGCGGTGACGGGTCTGGTCGAGGAGGGCGGGCGCGTGACCGGTGTCCGCGCGACGGCGCCGGACGGTCCGCTGACGGTCCGCGCCGACCTCGTCGTTGGCTGTGATGGCCGGCAGTCCGATGTGCGCGAGAGGGCGGGCCTCAAGGCCACCGAGATCGGCGCGCCGATGGACGTGCTCTGGTTCAGGCTCTCGCGCCGGGCGGGCGATCCCGAATCACCGATGGGACGATTTGCGAGCGGAGCCATCTTCATCATGCTCAACCAGGACGCACACTGGCAGTGCGGCTACGTGATCGCCAAGGGCGCGCTGGAGCCGCTGCGGGCGAAGGGGCTGCCCGCGTTCAAGAATAGCGTGTCGGCGCTCGCACCGTTCGTCGCGGACCGCGTGGACGAGCTACGCGATTGGGAGCAGCTGAAGCTGCTTACCGTGCGCGTGGACCGGCTCGAGCGCTGGTACCGCGAAGGCCTGCTCTGCATCGGCGACGCAGCGCATGCCATGTCGCCGGTCGGCGGTGTCGGCATCAATCTTGCCATCCAGGACGCGGTGGCGACGGCCAACCTGCTGACAAGGCCGCTCCACGAGCGCCGGCTGAGCATCGATGACCTGAGGCGGGTTCAGGAACGACGCGAATTCCCGACGCGCGTTACCCAGCGGATCCAGGTCGCGGTTCAGAGGCGGATCATCAGCCGCTTCCTTGGAGGCGACGTCACGCCGCCGCTTCCCATACGCCTCATGGCGCGCTTCCCGCTGCTGCGGCGCATTCCCGGATGGCTGATCGGGATTGGCGTGAGGCCCGAACACCTGAGCCGGTGAGCGTTTCAAGGAAAAGTCATTCGCGGACAGCAAGAGACCCCTGAAACGATTCGATTTGGCGTTGATTCATTCTTCCGTGCGTTGGCGTCGCCAATTCCCGGGATTTGGCTTGGAGGTGGATTGCAGTGACGAGGGAGCGGCGGAGCGCCTATTGCATCGGTGCAGCGCTGTGCTTTGCGATCGCACTGGCGATCGCTCCGGCCAAGCCAGGTGCAGCGGCCGAGGCGAGCGCAGGTGCGCGAGCGGCCATCGCCTCGGCGCATCCGCTGGCGACCACTGCCGGTCACGAGATTCTCAAGCGCGGCGGCAACGCGTTCGACGCGGCGGTCGCCGTCGCAGCGACCCTCGCGGTCGTCGAGCCTTATTCTTCGGGGCTGGGCGGCGGCGGCTTGTGGCTGCTGCACCGCGCGGCCGACGGCCACCAGGTGATGGTAGACGCGCGCGAGACCGCGCCGGCCGGCGTCAAACCAGAGTTGTACATCGACGGTTCCGGCAAGCCGGTCCGCGGTGCCACGACGCGAGGCGGTACTGCGGCGGCCATTCCGGGCGCGCCCGCGGCGCTCGTTCACGTCGCGAGTCGCTACGGCGCGCTGCCGCTTGCCGAGACGCTGGCGCCGGCGATCCGCCACGCCCGCGGCGGATTTCCAGTGGACGAGCGTTACGCGCGACTCACCGCCCTGCGCGAGCGTTTTCTGCTGCAGGAGGCGGAGGCCTCCCGCATCTTTCTCGACAACGGTCGCGCGCCGCGGGCGGGCTGGCTGCTGCGGCAATCCGAGCTGGCCGCGACCCTGGAGCGCCTGGCGCAGGAGGGAAACGGCGGGTTCTATACGGGGCCCATCGCCCGCGCCCTCGTCGAATCGGTAAATCGGGCGGGCGGCGTATGGCAGCCCTCCGATCTCGCCGGCTACCGCGTCATCGAACGCGCGCCGTTGCGCGTCGAGTACCGCGGAGCAATCGTCACGACCGCGGCACTGCCTTCCGCGGGGGGCATCGCTCTGGCGCAATGCCTGCAGATGCTCGAGCGATTCGAGACCATCGATGCGCGATCGCCGCGCGACGCGCATCTGGTTATCGAGGCGCTCCGACGTGCATTCCGCGATCGCGCGGCGTACCTCGGGGATGCCGATTTCGCCGCGGTACCGGTGGAGCGGCTCACGAGCAGGGCGTACGCCGCGCAGCGGGCCGCCACCATCGATCCGGGCACCGCCACGCGCAGCGAGGCACCGGAGCGCGAGCCGGGCGCGGCCGGGAGCGGAAACACGACGCACTTGTCGATCGTGGACGCCGCAGGCAATCGCGTCGCGGCGACGCTGACTATCAACCTGCTGTTCGGCTCCGGCATCGTCGCAGGCGACACCGGCGTGCTGATCAACAACGAGATGGACGACTTCACGGTGCGAGCCGATGTGCCGAATTCGTTTCGGTTGCGCGGCGGGGAGGCCAATGCTATTGCTCCGGGCAAGCGGCCGCTGTCGAGCATGACGCCTACCTTCGTCGAGGATGCGAAAGGCGTGCTCGTTCTTGGCACGCCGGGCGGCTCGCGCATCGTGAGCCAGGTGCTGCTCGCGATACTCGATTACCTGCACGCGCCGGTGGTTGATCTGCCGCGGCTGGTGGGCGCGCCGCGCTACCACCACCAGTGGTGGCCGGACCGCGTGGAGGTCGAGCCGGAGGGATTCCCCGCGGAATGGCGCGCGGCGCTGGAAGCGAAAGGCCACCGGCTGGAGCCGGCCCGGCGCAAGTGGGGCAACATGCAGGCGGTGTTCAAGTCGAAGCAGACCGGCGTGGCGCAGGCGGCGAGTGATCCGCGCGGCGCGGAGTAAAGCCAATTACAGCAACCGCAGATAAACGCAGATGAACGCAGATATAAAACTGAACCGCCAAGCACGCCAAGAGCGCCAAGAAAGATAAGAATTGAGCCGCAGATAAACGCAGATAAACGCAGATATGAAATAGAATCAAACCGCCAAGACGCCAAGGCGCCAAGAATACAGGGTTAAATTTTGAGTTTTGAATTTTGAGTTGACTGTTGGGTTGAGTACGACCTGGACTTGAATTCAACACTTAACACTCAGCATTCGACATTGATTTCTCTTGCCGCCGATGGACGCCGATAACGGAAGACTAAAAACTGGACATCTTGAACTTTGAACTTTGAACCTTGAACTTTGAACTTTGAACCCATTTAGCCACAGAGGACACAGAGACCACTGAGAAAACCAAGGACTGGAATTGAACCGCGGAGACGCCGAGAAAATCAAGAACGATATTGAACCGCCAAGGCGCCAAGACGCCAAGAAGGGCAAGAATGAAACCGCGGATCAACACAGATTTACTTTCGTCACTTCGTCACTGCGTCACTGCGTCACCGTTCCTGCAGCCGCCGATGCGCGCCGATAACACCATCAACCGTTCGCCGCATCCCCTCCCGCTTTTGCGACCAACGGGCTCCAGCTTCTGCTACTCCGTTGCCATGGCATTCGCGCTGCAGTAACATAGTCGCATAAGCATCTATGCAGCTAGGAGTCTGTACGGAGCAGATCGAGAAAGAAGGGGTTCGCTGGACCGTGAAGGTCTCGAAAGATACCGACGTGTCGCTACGGTCTTTTCTCGCGCAGCGCGGGATGAAGAAAGGCGACCTCTCGAAGTTCGTCGAGCGTGCCGTGCAAAAAGAAGTATTTGCACGAACGGTGGCGGAAGTCCAGGCACGCAACGCCAATGTGCCGGACGCGGCGATCGAAGATGCTATCGATGACGCCCTGCGCCAGGTACGGGCGGAAGCGTGGGGCGACGCAAAGGCGCGGAAACCCAAGGCGAAGAGGAAACGCTAGTCGCCGCTGTCGATGCGCGTCATTCTCGACACGAATGTTCTGCTGAGCGCGTTCATTCGTATCGACTCGAACCCATACAAGCTTCTGCAAGCCTGGCTTGACGGTCGGTTCGAGCTTGTGTCGAGCGCCGCGCAGATTGAAGAGATCACCCGCGTTGCACGTTATCCGCGGGTCCGCCGCTACATTGCGCCTGCCGAGGTGGGTTGGCTCGTCAATCGAATTCGCGATCGCGCGCTGGTGGTCGACCGTTTGCCGAAGGTCGACGTTTCCTCCGACCCCGCCGACAACTTTCTGCTTGGAATGGCGGAAGCCGCGGCAGCCGACTATCTCGTCACGGGCGACAGGTCCGGCGTGCTGACCATCGGACGACACAAGAAAACCAATGTGGTGACTGTGAGCGAGATGCTCGGCACGCTACAACTCGAGTAAACGCCGACGACGACCAATCAGCCACGGAAACGCACGGAGGCACACGGCAGACCAGACCATGAATTATCTTTGGGAGGCGCGGCCGCGGGGGCTCGTATAATTCCAACGTAATTCCCTCATACCTGAGCAATCATGAAAGCCAAAATCGTCGCTATCGGTAACTCGAAAGGGGTGCGTATTCCCAAGGCTGTGCTGCGCCAGCCCAGGTTCGCTCCGTCGCGCCCCGTGCAGCTGCGGGTGCGGGAGCGCGCCATCGTGATCGGGCAAGCGCCACACCCGCGGGCGGGGTGGGAGGAGTCATTCAAAAAGAAACGCCCTCGAAAACCCGAAAAGCTGTGGGGCAATCTCCCCATTGATGAGGGGTGGGACAAGTGACGCCTGCCGCGTATCCACGTCGTGGCGAGGTGTGGCGGGTGGAGCTTGATAATTCGCGTCTCTCGAAAAGGCTGGCCGAGCTCGATCCGGCGCCGGCGCTCGAGCGCCTGCAGCAGATGTTCGCGCCGTAATCGGGAGCATCAGCCACAGAGGACACAGAGATCACAGAGAAAATCTTGAACCGCCAAGGACGCCAAGGAACGCAAGAATAAAATCTTGAACCACGAAGGACACAGGGGAAAACGGGTTAAACCCTCATCCCTCGATCCTCATGGTGCGCAGCGCTGTAATTCTTCCCTCCCTCTCAGGGGGGAGCAGAGGGTGGGGGTGGGTGACTCATCCCTCATCCCACAAGGATCGCCGCCGATTACCCTCGGGATTCGGGTTACTTCGAATTCTCGATGGCACGCAATGGCAGTCGGCGAAGCCGATAACGGCTATCCTCGACGACGATCACGGCGCCAGTCTCGAGTTCGGTAGCGCGTTGCGCGATCACTTCCAGGAGTTTGGGAGTCACCGATCTTGGAGTCTCATCGCGCAGGCGGAAGATAATGACGCTCGGCGACTCATGCATTCCCAGGGCCAGCAAGTCGCCGAAGTCGAGGTCGAACGTCAGGACGATGCGACGCTCGCCACGCGCCTTCGCGAGGATTTCCTCATCGGGCAATCGTTGCAGGTCGAGGTCGCGCAAGTGAATTGCGTCATGCCCGGCACCGGCGAGCGCCCGAACGGTACTTGCGGCCACACCCATGTCCGCCAAGAACCGCATCAGGTGGAGGCGGGAAGGGGGTGTCGTTCCTCAGAGGCCAGAAAGGCGGCGTAGTGCAGCGCCTCGCGAATATCCGCCTCCTCGAGGTCGGGATGCTCCGCGAGGATTTCGCGAACGGTCATCCCGTTCGCCACGAGATTCACCACATGCGCCACGGTGATGCGCATCCCGCGGATACAGGCGCGCCCACCCATGATGTGGGGATCGAAAGTGATGCGGTCAAACATGTGGACGCTCTTCCCGTTCGAAAACCGTTATTCTACCGCTGACTTCCACGGCGACGCCAACGCCGCTCCGGGACGCCGGAGCCAGGCCGCAGCAAGGTAATCACACCGATTCCGCTTAAGAGCAGCGCGAGGGAGTCCGGTTCTGGATTGGCAGGACCCTAACGAACGCCGATCAAACCAAACCTTGAGCCACAGCAGACTCAAAAATCACAGAGGAAAAACATCAAGAACAAAAAACTTCTGGCCGCCGATGGACGCCGATG
>JACPEF010000105.1 GCA_016183675.1 Betaproteobacteria bacterium | reverse complement strand
GAGGACCTTGCTGTGGCCGAGTTGATTCTCAAGAACCGGAAATTAGCCGCCAAGACGCCAAGGCCGCCAAGAAATCCCAAATTAGCCGCCAAGACGCCAAGGCCGCCAAGAAATCCTAAATTAACCACCAAGGCACCAAGGAAAACAAGAATGAAAATGAAGATTGGGAAGCCGGCGATAGCAAGAAAACGTTGAGTAGCGTAGTCGCCTCGTATATCTCGCGCGTTGTTGCTCGGTAAGGACAGACCGTTGAGGCAGAAATGGAACCGAGCAGGGAAGTCGACGATTTGGCGAGGGCAGTCATAGGTGGCGCTATTGAAGTACACCGTGATCTGGGTCCAGGATATTCTGAAAGCATCTACGAGGAGGCCTTGGCCCATGAACTCGCTAGGTCGGGCATCGGCTTTGAGCGACAGAAGTCCTTTAGAGTGAACTACAGGGGACGCACTGTTGGGGAAGGACGCGTTGACTTCTTGATTGCCGGCAAACTGGTGTTGGAACTGAAAGCGGTTGAAAGGCTGTTGCCGGTGCACAAGGCACAAGTGATCTCCTATCTCAGGGCCACATCCTGCAGCCTGGGCTTGTTGATCAATTTCAACGAGAATCTGCTGCGCGCCGGAATCCAGCGAATAGTTTTCACTTTCCCAACTGAACCTGGTCTTGGCATTTCCGAGCAGATCTAGGGCAGACATTTTGGAATTTCTCATTCTTATTTATTCTTCTTGGCGCTCTTGGCGTCTTGGCGGCTAATTTGATGCGGATTGGACAGGGGTTTGACGCGCACGCGCTGGTGGCAGGCAGGAAGCTCGTCATCGGCGGAGTGGAAATCCCCCACGAGAAGGGACTCGCCGGCCACTCGGACGCCGACGTGCTGATTCATGCGGTGTGCGACGCCCTGCTCGGCGCGGCGGGCCTGGGCGACATCGGGACGCATTTCCCCGATAGCGACCCGCGCTACAAGGGCATCGACAGCCGGAGGCTCCTGCGCGAAGTGGAGCGGCTCCTCGCTCAGAATCATCTGCGCGTGGCCAACGTGGATGCCACCATCATCGCGCAGGCGCCGCGCATCGCGCCGCACATTGCGGCGATGCGCGCCCATCTCGCCTCCGACCTGGGCATCGCGCCCGAGGCCGTCAATATCAAGGCCAAGACCACCGAGCATCTCGGCTTCGTGGGACGCGGCGAGGGCATCGCCGCGGAAGCCGTCGCTCTCGTGGCAGAAGACCACAAATCAGCCGCCAAGACGCCAGTTAAGACCGGAAAAATAGCCGCCAAGACGCCAAGGCCGCCAAGAAAAACAAGACGAAAATAATATCGGAAACAGGAACTGATTCTGTTTCGAGTTCTTTGTCTGGTTCTTGAATCATTCTCGTCTTTATTTTTGATCTTCTTGGCGTTCTTGGCGCCTTGGCGGCTAATTTCGGATGGTACCAGGACCCGCTAATACGGCGCGGCTGTTCTTCGCCGCGTGGCCCGCGCCCGAGGTGCAGCACGCCCTGGGCGGTGTCGCCCAATCGGCGCAGCGCGAGTGCGGCGGGCGCGCCGTCCCGGCCCACAACATTCATCTCACGCTGGCGTTCCTCGGGAACGTTCCGCGCGCGCGGCTGGACGAGTTCGAGACGCTCGCCGAGACCGTCAGCGCACCGCGTTTTGCGCTGGCGGTGGATCGCCTCGGCTATTGGCGGCACAACCGGATCGTCTGGGCCGGCGTGGAAGACTGCCCGGAGGCGCTGCGTGCGCTGGTGACGCGGCTGGAGCAAGTATTTGTCGCGACGGGTTTCCGCTTCGACCGGCGGCCGTATGTCCCGCATATCACCCTGCTGCGCGAGGCGCGACGCGCGCCGGCGCAGGGCCGCGTGTCGCCCGTCGCCTGGCCGGTCGCGGAATTCGCCCTGGTGGAGTCGGTGCAGCTGGAACGGGCGATGCTGTACGAGGTGCTGCGCCGATGGCCCCTCGCGGCGTGAGCTTGCGACACGGCTGCGCAACACCACCGTCCGCGTCCGCTGGTAAAAATTGGCCGCCAAGACGCCAAGGACGCCAAGACTACAGTGTTAAATTTTGAGTTTTGAATTTTGAGTTGACTGTTGGGTTGAGTGCGACCTGGACTTGAATTCAACACTTAACACTCAGCATTCAACATTGATTTCTCTTGCCGCCAAGGCCTGGCCTGAGCGAGTCGAAGGGACGCCAAGCACGCCAAGAAGAACAAGAATAAAAATTGAACCGCAGATAAATGCGAATAGAGAAGTTCTAAGCCTAGGGCGTTTTCTCGTTTCGGCATCCGAAAGACGGTTGTCATAAACGCCATTCCGCAAGTTACGTATTGACTAGCTTGAAGGTGTACATCCTGCGGTGCAAAATGCCGCCATATAAGACGGCGTTTCGGCCGTCCACTTCAAAGCATATTCTCGTCTTTGCTTCTCTTGGCGTGCTTGGCGGTTCGAAAGGGCCGTGAGCCGTGATTCGTGAATCGTGATTCGACCCAAGTCCGGTGACCAGTGACTGATTCGTGAACCCGCGTGTTGAACGGCGAGGGTTCGTCCGTTCGAACACGCGGAGTTAAACCGGCGCATCGCGTCCGGCTTTAACAGTGCTTGGCGGCTAATTTGAGGTCTTGAGCGGCAGCTCGACGCGCGCGCGCAGGCCGCCGCCCTCGCGCGGCATCAGCCTCACTTCCCCGCCGTGCATGTGCGCGATGCGCTCGACGATGGCGAGCCCCAGGCCGGTACCGCTGCCGGAACGCGCGCGGTCGAGGCGGGTGAAAGGCCGCATCATGCGCTCGACCTCGCGCGGCGGGATGCCGGGGCCGCGGTCGAGAACTTCAACGACTGCGCGCCCGTTTTCGACGGCGCTCACGACTTCCACCTCGCCCCCGCCATGGCGCACCGCGTCGCTGCATCGCGAGCGGGCGGAGCCGCAAAGGCGGCAGGGTCGCGAGCCGCAGCGCCACCGGCTTGCCCGCCCGTGCGTAGCGCTCGCACACGCTTCTCACGATGGCGTTGAGATCGCCGTCGGCGACCGCCGCTTCGCCCTCGCCGACGCGCGCGAAGTCGAGGAACTGGTCGATTGCCGCGTCGATGTCCTCGATGTCCTGCACGATGCCGGACTTGAGGCCCGTGCCCCCCTTGTCTTCGAGCAGCTCGAGGCCGAGCCGGACGCGCGAGAGGGGGGTCCTCAGGTCATGGGAGACGCCGGCGAGCAGCAGCGCTCGCTCGTCATCGGCGCGCTTCAGATCGGTCGTCATCTGGTTGAAGGCGCGCGCGAGCGTGCGGATCTCCGTCGGGCCGGTCTCGGCAACCGGCGGCGGCATCCCCCCGCGGCCCACTTCCTCGGCGGCGCTCGTGAGCGCCTTGAGCGGCCGGTTGACGCGCGTGACGATGAGGAAAGCGCCGAGCAGCGCGAGCGCCAGCACCAGCGCGCCCCAGCCGATCCAACGCAAAGGATCGGTGCGCTCCAGTCGCGAGCGCGGCAGGAACACCCAGTACTCGTCCTCGTCTATGCGGAAGCTCACCCATGCGCCGCGCACGCCGTCCCGGCTTACGGCGAGCCGCGTCTCCGGACCCAGCTGCCGCTTGAGATCGTTCTCGATGAGACGCAGGAACGGCAGGTCGGGCAGCGGCGCCACGCGCTCGTCGGGACGGCCGAGGTAGACCTGAATGCTCTCGCGCTGCGACAGGTCCTCCAGCAGACCGAGGCGCTTCGAGGGCTGCGCGGTGATCAGCGCCGCCCGGGTCAGGTTCACGACGCTCACGATCTGCCGCGCCATCTGGTGCGCGCGGGGTTCGCGCTCGGTGACGCGGAAGATCTGCAGCCAGGCGAGGTGCGCGACGATCAACACCAGCGCGATGAGCAGGACGCTGCGCCAGAGCAGCGTGCGCGGGAACAAAGTCATAAGGCGTGAACAGTGACCGGTGATCGGTGACTGGAGAATTTCAGGAGCCCGGGCCTGGTCGAATTGCTCGTCACTTCGTCACTTCGTCACTGCTTTTGCCATCGGGGATGAACACGTAGCCGAACCCCCACACGGTCTGGATGTAGACGGGCTTGGCGGGATCGGGCTCGATGAGCTTCCTCAGGCGCGAGACCTGCACGTCGATCGAGCGGTCGAATGCGCCGAACTCGCGCCCGCGCGCGAGCTCCATCAGCTTGTCCCGCGAGAGCGGTGTGCCAGGGTGCTGGACCATTACCTTGAGCAGCGCGAACTCGCCGGTGGTGAGGGGAACGTCTTCGCCGCTCTTCGCGAGGCTGCGCACGGCAAGGTCGAAGCGAAACGGGCCGAACTCCGCGACCTGGTTCTCCGCGCCCGGCGCGCCGGGGGGCGCGGGCGGCGGCTGGCGCCGCAGAACCGCCTGGATGCGCGCGACCAGCTCGCGGGGATTGAACGGCTTGGGCAGATAATCGTCGGCCCCGATCTCCAGCCCGACGATGCGGTCCACGTCGTCGCCCTTGGCGGTCAGCATGATGATCGGGAGCTTTTCGCCGCCCCCGCGCAGCCGCCGGCACACCGAGAGCCCGTCCTCGCCCGGCAGCATGAGATCGAGGATCATGAGATCGTAGCGCTCGCGCGCGAGGTGGCGGTTCATCTCGATCGCATCGTGCACGACGCGCACCGTGAAGCCCTGCTCGCTCAGGTAGCGGTTGAGCAGGTCGCGCAACCGGGCGTCGTCGTCGACCACCAGGATTCTTGTCTTGGTTTCCGCCATTTCCCGCTCAGTCTACGGCTCCTTCCGGCCCGGGTGTCCTCGCTGTGTAACTGTTTTTTACGCACCCCCGCCCCGAAACAGATTGTTACAAAAAACCCGCTGCGGGTCACCTTGCGCAGCGTTATCGGCCCTAGGATCAGACGTCGCCGCACGAGAGCGGTGGCGCGACATACAACAGGTAGGAGGACAGTATGAAAACCGTATTGATGAGCGGTCTCTTGGTCGCGTTACTGGCGAGCGTGGTGCCGACCCCGGCGAGCGCGCAGGCGCGCGAGCGGGGCGTCAACGCGCGCCAGCATCACCAGAGCCAACGGTTCCAGGAAGGCTGGCGGCAGGGCGACCTGGCGCGCCGTGAAGCGCGCGGCCTCGAGCGCGCGGCGCGCGACGTCCGGCGCGAGGAGCGCGCCTTCCGGTCCGACGGGCGCTTTACCCCGGCGGAACGCCGCGAGGTGCATCGCGATCTCGATCGCCTGTCGCGCGACATCCGCCACGAGCGGCACGATGGCGAGCGCCGCTTTTCGCACCGCGGGCCCGGCGACCGCTTCGGCCACGGCACTGAGCACCGTTTCGGGCACCACGGCGCCGAGCACCGCTTCCCGCGCCACGACGCGCATGCTCGCTTCGGCAAGCGGTCGGACCACCCGGTCCACGGCGAAGAGTTTGCCCGGCATCAGCTGCGCCCTGCCTGGAGCGGCAGCCACGACCCGCGGCAATTCCGTGCATTTAACGGGGATCCCCGGATTGACTGGATCCAGCAGCGCCAGCATGACCGTATCGTGCAGGGCATCCGTTCCGGGGAGCTGACGCGCCGGGAAGCGCACGGGCTGATCGAGGAGCAGCGCGCGATCCGCGCCGAAGAGCGGGCTTACCTGGCCGACGGCGTGCTGACGCGCGCGGAGCGGGGGGACCTCTACGAGGACCTCTCCGACGCGCGCCGACACATCTATAATGAGACGCACGATGCCCAGATACGGCGCTGATCGGTTGCGGGAGGTCCCTTCGTGAAAATGCTGTTCCTGGTTGCTGCTGCAAGCGCGCTGCTGCTCCCGCCGCTCGCGGATGCCCGCGACTGGCGCCCCGGGTTCGGCGCGCGGCTGCAGGCTCAGGGGCAGCAGACCAAGAAAGGCCCGAGTCAGTCCCAGCGCGGCCGGCGGGACCTGCAGCGCGGCGAGCGCGGCGAGCGCGACGAGCGCCACCACGGCAGGCTCACCGAAGAGGAGCGCCGCGAGCTGCACCGCGACCTCGACCGGGCCGATCGCGAAATCTACCGGCGCCACCCGCCGCGCTAGCGCCGTTGCAACGCTATCGAGCCATCTGCCGCGTATGGCGGCACGAGTCGGATAACCCATTAACGCAAGGAGTTTGCAAATGAAGCTACTGTCTGTCGCGGCGCTGCTCGCGGCTATATTGGGGACGCAAGCGCCGGCGGCGCTTGCCGCAGAAGGCCTGCCGGGCGCCACGGTGCGCGCCGACGGGGGCAAATCCGCTGCCGAGCGCCGGGCGCACATGGAAGCGCTCTGCAAAGCCGAGCCCGAGAAATGCCGGGAAATGCAGGCGCGGATGAAGAAACGGCGGGAGCAATGCAAGGGGGATCCCGAGAAATGCCGCGCCGAGCGCAAGGCCCGCTTCGAGCAGTGGTGCAAGGACAACCCGGAGAAATGCCGCGAGATGCAGGCGCGGCGCGAGGCCTGCAAGGCCGATCCCGAGAAGTGCCGGGCCGAGATGCAGGCGCAGAGCGAGCAGCGCTTCCAGCGCGCCGACGCGAACGGCGACGGCAGGCTGACCCGGGCGGAAGCGCAAAAAGGCATGCCGGGCTTGGCGCGGCACTTCGGCGAGGTCGATGCCAACCAGGACGGCGTGGTGACGATGGAAGAGCTGCGTGCCGCGCGCAGGGCGCGCGGCGGCCCACGCAAGGACCAGGCGGCTTAGAGCCCCTAACATAATGAAACACACGCTGCGCTATCACGATTTTGGCTGGGACGGTGCAACAGAGGCTGGGGCAGACAAATTCAGGGTGAGTCGGTGGGTGCGCCGTGGGCCAAAATCGCGCCAGCCCTCAAGGGTTGCGGCCAGAATCGCCGCTAGCTTTGTCGCTCGGCTTGCCAATATCGACATATTGGCTGCACCTCGCTTCGCGCCATCCCCAATTCTGGCTCGCACCGCACGCGCGTTTCATTATGTTAGGGGCTCTTAGGGCTTCACCGCAGAGACGCCAGCCCCCATCCCTTCCCCTTCCCCCTCATGAGGGGGAAGGGAAAGCTCGAGCCTCCCCTCTCCACTTGTGGAGAGGGGTCGGGGGTGAGGGTGGGCGCAAAGGAAACGCAAAGAGAACACGACATGAAACCCGGTCGGGGTTTCTCCTTTGCGGATCCTCTGCGTCTTTGCGCCTTGGCGGTTAGTGGCTCGCTAGCCTTGGCAGCGGTCGCGCATGCGGCAGCGCCATCCGCACCGCCGCGCAGGTGATCGCCTCCCAGGCGGGGGTGGCGGCGGTCAAGGTCTCGCTCGACGGCTTCGACACCCACGGCAACCAGCCCGGCACCCACGCCCGGCTCCTGAAAGAGCTGGCCGGGGGACTGGTCGCGTTGCGCGCGGCTCTCGTGGAGCTCGGGCGCTGGAATTCCACCCTCACCATGACCTACGCCGAGTTCGGGCGCCGGCCGCGGGAGAACCTTTCGAACGGCACCGACCACGGCACCGCCAATGCCCAATTCGTGCTGGGCGGCCGGGTGCGGGGCGGTCTCTACGGGCTGCGGCCGGGGCTCGCGCGCCTCGACGGCAACGGCAACCCGCCCTTCGCGGTGGATTTCCGCGACCTCTACGCCACCGTGCTCGAGCGCTGGTGGGGTGTGAATCCCGCGCGCGCGCTGAACGCCCGTTTCGCCCCGCTCGATATCCTCAAGGCCTGAGACGCGTCTGCGGCCGGCGGTTGCGCCGCCTTTATGACGGCGTGTTAGTCCGGCGGGACCGACGCCGTCCACATGGTGTCGGCGCGCGGGGCCGGTCGTCTCGCGTTGGCGCCCTCAAAACGCTAGAATGTTCGCTCCCCGCCGCCCCGGCGCGGGCGGGGCTCCGGTTTGCAGGGCCGGAGAGATAACGCCTGGACAACAAGACCATGCTTGCCACGCGCATCCGACAGAAAGACGGCATCTTCTATTTCGCCAGCTACTTGGCGAAGGACATCCTCTCCAAGGTGCGCTTTATCAGCCGCTACTACGGGGAAAGCGAGCAGATCGCGCCGCAGGTGATCTCGCAGAGCGACGAGATCGCGCAGTTCATCGCCCGCATCGAGCACAACGATCAGGCGTTCCAGCGCCAGCTGTCACGCGCCAAGGTGAGGGCGCTCAAGAACTTCTACGAGATGGCGGTGGGCCAGCCTCCCATACCGGGCACGGTGCTGCTGTTCACCGACGAGAGGCTCGGCTTCCAGGCGCTCGGGACGGACCAGAGCGTCGGCCACCTGCAGGAACCGGCCTCGAAATACTTCATCATCGACGGCCAGCACCGCCTGGCGGCCCTGCATTTTTACCTGCGCGAGCGCCCCGGCGAGGGCAGCAACATCCAGGTGCCGTGCGTGATTTTCGACGGCAGGACCGAGGACTTCGCCGCGGAGATGTTCGTCATCATCAACTCCACGCCCACGCGCATCAACAAGAGCCATCTGGTCGATCTCTATGAGCGCATCTCGTGGGCCGAACCCGATCGTCGTTTTGCGGCGCGCCTGGTGGACAAGCTCTACCGGGAGGGCGACAGCCCGCTGCGCTACCGCATCAACCGGCTGGGCGGGCGCAGCCAGCAGGAGAAGTGGGTGCTGCAGGCGGAGCTTTTCAACGAGCTGCACCGCTGGGTGAGCGGGGACTGGCGCAAGATCCAGCGCGCCTCCAACGTGACGCGCGAGATCGACCGTTATTACGCCGTGGTGCGCGATTTCTTCAAGGCCGCGCAGAAGGTGTGGGGCAACGGCTGGGGACACCCCAACTACATGATCACCAAGCCCGTCACCATCAAGGCGATGGTACGGGTCTGCGCCGACCTCGCGCGCGATGACGCCGATCCGGCGGACGGGCGCGTCTCGCGCTGGGAGCACCGGCTCGCCCCCTGGACCGAGCAGGCCCGCAGCTTCCGCGTCGAAGGCTTCTACGAGCGCTTCCCCGCCAAGGGCCAGATCGAGCGGGTCTCCCGCATCCACCGCGAGCTCGACAAGCTCGCCCGGATCGAGCCGCGCAGCGCGCAGAAGCGCGACTAGAACGGCAGGATTCGGGATCCACGGGGAGAACCGGGGCTCGTGTAGCGGGCCTTGGGACTCGGGACTCGAACCGGTCACCAGTCACGCTTCATCATCTAGTGCCGTTCCAACTATTTCAAGATAAGTGTCTGCGCATCACCGGGGCATGAAACAAGAGGCGAGGCTCCAGTCGGTCATTAGGTCCATTAAGTTGGAACGGCACTAGCGGCCGTCACCATGATCTCGACGCGGGTGTCGGGCGTGGCGAGCCGCGCCTCGACACAGGCGCGCACCGGCTTTCCGTCGGGATCCACCCACGCCATCCAGGCCGCGTCCATCTCGCCCTTCTCGCGGATGTCGGTGAGCCAGACGTTGGCCCACAGGAGCTTCGCCTTGCTGGTGCCGGCCGCCGCGAGGTGGCCCTCGATCAGGCTCACCAGGTCGTTCAGGCGCACCGCCAGCCCGCGCTCGACCTTGCCGAGGCCGACGTAGTGCGGCAGCGCCGCGGGGCCCGGCTTCGCGGCGGCGCGCTCCACCGTGGACGCGGGCAGGAGCCGCTCCAGGGCGAGCCGCATGTCCGTGGCGGTCGGGAAGCGGACGCTCGGGTCCAGGCAGAGGGCGCGGCGGAAGAAGCCGT
>JACPEF010000005.1 GCA_016183675.1 Betaproteobacteria bacterium | reverse complement strand
GAGCGGAAATGGAAAAGCGCATGCAGGAAATGCACGCGCGCAGGGGCACGCACGAAGGCCGGGGCCAGGGCCACGACACGCCGCGCGGGCACCAGCGTTAAACCGGGCTGGCTGCAAGCAAGCTTCAACCAAGGGCCACGCGCAGCGGACGCTGCATGTGGCCTTTTTTTGTACGACGCGCTCCGGCACCCGCCGCCGCTCCGCCAGCCCCCGGCGGCCGCCGGCCGCCAGCACAATCCAGGCCTCTCTTGATGTAAATCAAGACCCGGTCACATCGCACTGGGTACGTTGTGTTCTGAAGATTCGGCGTTGCGGGATCTTCCCGTCATATCCAGCGCCGGTCCGTTGTGGCAATGCGAGCCGGCGCCACCGATCCCATCACCGGGAATGACATCCCGGAGCTGATGAGGAGGCGCCAATGGAAAATGCAAGAGCGTGGAAGTGGGTCGTGAAAGCCATTCTCCTCGCGGCGGCGGGCATAGCTGTGGGCGCGCATCTGGACCAGCATCAGGTGGTCGGCGACATGGAAATCTTCTATGGGATGATCTCCGCCGCCGAGGTTCGGGCGCTCCCGGCCGCGGAGCGCGCGATGCACGGCGGCGTGCCGGCGGGCAAGGGCCAGCATCACCTGATGGTGACGCTCTTCGACCGGACGTCGAAACAGCGCATCGCGGACGCCGAAGTCTGGGCAAGCGTCGGCGAGATCGGCCTCGCGACGACGAGGAAAAGGCTGGAGCCGATGGCGTCGGGCCCGATGAGCTACGGAAATTATTTCCGGATGGACACACCGGGACGCTACCGTGTCCGCCTGGAAATAAGGCGACCGGGCGCCTTCCTACCGGTGAAGACTGAATTCGATTACGTGCACGCGTCGCGCTAGGAGTTTGTCGGACTGTGGTTCGAAAAACTTCTAACGCAAATCCGCCTGCGGGAAAACGGCAAAAAAGAGCTGCGGCGGCACGAGTTCGACCCCCCTCCCGTCCCCAACGGTGGGCCAGGAGGAGTCACTTGGTTACGCTTCATCCCAAATCCTCAGGCGGTTTTGCTTTTAGCAGCCTGTCGGAGCGCCAAGTCCGACAGGCTGATAGGTGGACGACGGGCGGCAATCAATCGCGCACCTGGACAATCCAGCGCAGGAGGCCGCCCGGCAGGGTCGTCCGCGCTCAACCACCTCAGAATCAAACGAGAATCAATCGGATTTACGGTTGGTGCAAAGCAACATCTCCTTGACGTAGATCAAAACGCGCCCGGCTTCTGAGGTAGATATTGAGGGGAGAAAGATTGGGCTAAATCGGAAGCGGGGCACGTGCCCCCTCAACATGCGGAACGGCGACACCGTGACTCGAAGCTGCGCTTCGCCAGTTGCCAACCGGCAACCCCCACCGCGTTCCACCGCTTTCCGGTGCGTGCGCGATGATGCACCCGTGCAGCTCGACGCCGACCGGTGCTTGCGGCTGCGCTCCCGCTACAGCGACTGCGACCAGTGCGCGCAAGCGTGCCCGCCGCGGGTACTGCGCGTAAGTCACGAACGCATCGAGCTCGCCGACGGGTGCCTGCGGTGCGGTCAATGCAGCGCCGCGTGCCCGACGGAAGCGCTGCAGATCGAGGGCTTCGCGGCGGACCCGGCGCCCGCAGCAGCGAGCAAGGCGCCTCTTCATGTCGATTGCTGGAAAGTCGCGGCATCCGATTCGCCACGCGACGCCGTGCGCGTGCCGTGCCTGGGCGGGATCGCCCCGCACCGCCTGGTGCGATGGCACGCCGCCTCCGGGGGGCGCCAGATCGTGCTGCTCGATCGCGGCTGGTGCGATGAGTGCCGTGCAGGCTCCGGAGCAAATCACCCGGCGCAGGAGGCGCTCGCCGCGGCGCGCGCGTTGCTCGCCGCGCTCGGCGTGGCGGAAGCGGCCTTGCCACGCCTTGGAAATTTGCCGCTGCCGCGCACGCGAATGCCCGCGGAGATCCCCGAGCCGCTGGCGGCGCGACCGCTGAGCCGCCGGGAGTTCTTCTCCGGAATGACGCGCGCCGCCGCGCGCGCCATCGCGCCGGTGGTCGCGGGCGAAGGCGGCGAGCGCGGGCAATCGCGCGGCGCACGCCCCGGCAAGGTCGAAACCACCGCCCGCTCGCAGTTGCTGGCGCAGGCCGCTGCGCTCGGCAAGCGCCGCGGCCGCCCGCTGCCCGCCGAACTGTTTCCTGCGCTCCGGGTCTCGGACGCGTGCCGCAATCACCAGGTTTGCGCTACCACGTGTCCAACCGGCGCGCTGCAAGCCTACGCGAACGGCGATGGCGCGGCAGCGGGCATCGCATTCGACGCGCAGGCCTGCATCGCCTGCGGAGATTGCACGCGGGCCTGTCCGGAGCAGGCACTCGCCCTGCTTCCGCAAGGCGACGGCGAGGCCCCGCAGGGTATCACCGTATTGACGCGATGGACGCTGCGCGAGTGCCACGACTGCGGGCATGAGTTCGCGGATTCCGGGTCGAGCAGTGTCTGTCCGACCTGCCGCAAGACGCGCGAGCTGACACGCGCCAGCTTCTCCCAATTGTTCGGCTCCACCCGCAACCCGCACGGCGAGCGGATGCCCGTGGAAACATCGGCTGGAACCGATTGACCTGGATTGATGCATATCATCGAAAAGGAGCGAGCATGAAACTCGACATTCTCAACACGGCTATTTCGCGCCGGCGTTTTCTGCAAGTCAGTGGCGTGACGGGCGCCGCCGCCGCGGCCGGGCTGGGGCTGGAGCAGGTCACCGGCCAGGTCGTGACCGACGCCAAGGCCACCGCAGCGGAGAGCAAGACCGTCATCACCAAGAACGTCTGCAATCAATGTCCGGCACGCTGCGGCGTTGATGTCTACACGACCGATGGCCGGGTGCACGCAATGTATGGTTCGCTCGAGAGCCCGATCTCCAACGGCAAGCTGTGCCCGAAAGGCTACCTCGGCGCCTACATCCTCTACGATCCGGACCGCTTCAAGGGGCCGATGAAGCGCACCAATCCGAAAAAGGGACGCGACGAGGACCCGAAGTTCGTGCCGATCTCCTGGGACGAAGCGCTCAAGACGGTGGCCGACCGCCTCAATGCGCTCCGCGACAAGGGCGAATCGCACCGTTTCGCGCTCCTTTTCGGGCGCGGCTGGGGCGCGTCCGACGCCGGATTGCTGGGCACATTCGGCCGGGTGTACGGGTCACCCAACGCTGCTATCGGCCACTCCTCGACCTGCGCCGACGCCAGCAAGAAAGCCAAGCGGCTCCTTGACGGGAATTACGACTACAACGCCTACGACTACGCCAACACCAATTACATGCTGATTTTCGGCGCGAGCTTTCTCGAGGCCTACCGCCCGTACAACAACAACCTGCAGGTATGGGGGCACATTCGCACCAAGAGCCCGAAGACCAAGGTCACCGCGGTGGACGTGCATTGGAACACGACCATCTCCGGGGCCGACCGCGCGCTGCTGATCAAGCCGGGCACCGACGGTGCGCTCGCGCTCGCCATCGCCCACGTCATCCTCACCGAGGGACTGTGGGACAGGAACTTCGTTGGCGACTTCAAGGACGCCGTCAACCGCTTCAAGGTGGGCGAGGCGACGCTCAACCCCGCCGACTTCAACGAGAAATGGACCAAGGGGCTCGTCGAGTGGTGGAACGCCGAGCTGAAGGATCGCACGCCCAAGTGGGCCGCGGGAATCACCACGATCGCCGAGCGCGATATCGTCACGGTGGCGCGCGAGCTGGCGACGACCAAACCGGCGATGGTGCTGTTCGAGCGCGGCCCGACGGCGCACTCAAACGGGGTCTACAACGGCATGGCGATCCACGCGTTGAACGCCTTGATCGGCTCGATGTATGCCGAGGGCGGCCTCATGAATCAAATGGGCGTGCCCTACGGTAAGTTGCCGGTCAGCTCGGACGATTTCATGGACGAATACGCCAAGTCGGACGACCGCAAGCAATACCCGCGGATCGACCTGGTCGGAAAAGACTGGCTGATGGCGAGCAACCAGATCCAGGCCATCCCGGCCCACCACCTGGCGGGCAAGCCCTACAAGCTCGATACCATCCTGTTCTACATGACGGCGCCCATTTACTCGGCGCCCGAAGCGCGCAAGTGGGAGGAGGCGCTGCAGACCATGTACGTCATCGACACCTCGCCTTTCCCGGGCGAGACGGCGATGTTCGCGGACCTCGTCCTGCCGGATCACACCTACCTCGAGCGGCTGCAGGACGCCCCGACCTATCCGTTCCAGGGCTGGCCGATGGCCACGCTGCGCGTGCCGGCGGTGAAGCCCCTCTACGACACCAAGGTCTTCGGAGACACCTTGATCGAGATCGGCAAGCGCATCAAGGGGCCGATGGGCGAGTACTACAAGGCGCTCGGGAGCACTGAAAACGTGATCAAGCATCTCGCCAAGGGCTTCGAGGACAAGCCCGGCACCAACAGCGTCAACAGCTTCGAGTCATGGAAAGAGAAGGGCGTGTGGTACAAGAAACCCTACCTCTGGCGGCAGGTGCGCGGCGAATTCTACGAGTGGGACGGCACCGGCTACAACAAGCCGATGAAGCCGGAAGACGTCAAGGCGAAACTGCTCAAGACGAAATCTGGCAAGTTCGAGTTCAAGTCGAGCTACCTCGAGGACGAGCACTATGCCGAGTACGTGCACGAGAAGACGGGCGTGCCGCTGGAGCGCGTTGGCTTTCCGCAATGGGTCGAGCCCAAATTCTACGGCGGCGGCGACCTGCACTTCATTTCGCCCAAGGTCGCGTTGCAGGCTGAAGGCCGCGCCGGCAATCTGCCGCACGCGACTACAATCGCGCAGCCTGTGGTCGGCGGCAAGAAAACGATCTACGACGGCGACCGGGTGCGCATCAAGTCCGAGGTCGGGAGGATCGAGGCCATCGCACGGCACTACGAAGGCGTGCGGCCCGATACGGTCATTTTGCCCAACATTCTCGGGCACTGGGCGCAGGGCCGCTGGGCGAGGCAGAACCGGCTGCCCACCGGCAGCGCATCAGAGGTCATCGTGAACAAGTCCGAGCCGATTTCGGGGCTTGCGAGCTACTACGCGACCAAGGTCACGGTGGAGCGGGTTTAGTCGAAGGAACCGCAAAGATGCTAAGGCGCAAAGGGAACGCAAAGGTTCTCCATATGATTTACTTCGCGAAACTTCGCGCTTTTTGCGCCTCTGCGGTGGGTTTTAGGGAAGACAGGAGACGAACATGGCCAAGTGGGGAATGGTGATAGACCTCGAGAAATGCACCGGCTGCCAAGCATGCACGGCGGCTTGCGCGATGGAAAACAACCGCCAGCCGGGCGAAAACTGGCAGGACGTGATCTACTTCACCGAGGGCGAGTATCCGAGCGTGCAGGTGAAGTGGTTCCCGCGGCCGTGCATGCACTGCGAAAACCCGTCGTGCGTGCACGTGTGCCCGACGCGCGCCACCTACAAGACGGACGAGGGCTTCGTGTTGATAGACTGGGACAGGTGCATCGGTTGCAAGTACTGCATGATCGCCTGCCCCTACGGCGTGCGCTTCTACACCGATGAGAAGCCGCTGGTCGGGCCTGACATCAAGACGGTGTTCAAGAGCAATGACGAGCACTCCTGGAACCCGCCGTGGAAGATGCCAGACTCGCGAGAAGATTGGAAGCACGGGGTCGGCGTTCAGCCGCGCGACGTGGTTTCGAAATGCACGTTCTGCTACCACCGCGTGAGCAAGGCACCGAAGGGCACTCCAGATCTATCGGAGCACGATCCGAAAACGCGCGAATACACGCCAGCGTGTGTGGTAGCCTGCCCGCCGACCGCGCGCTACTTCGGCGATCTCGACAATCCCGAAAGCGAAGTGTCGAAGATGATTTCCAACAAGAACGGCGTACGGCTGCTCGATCAGCTCGGCAACAAGCCGCAGGTATATTACCTGACCGGCGTTGGTGGCGCCGTGCCGAGCAATCGCGCGATCAAGAAAACGTAAGGAGACACGAACATGAACGTTCAATCGCAGGAAAGAGGTTATGTCTCTATGAGCGACACGCTGATCGCTCACTGGAAAGACGTAGGCACACGGGCCTTGCTGAAAGAGGTGCTGACCCTTGGCGGAGAGCGGACAACGGCAACGACGATCTGGCAGGTGTCCCTGCTCGGGCTGGTGATCAGCCTGGCGATCGCGTTTTATATGCTGGTTACGGAAGGCCACGCGGCATTCAACACCAACAGCTGGGGGGTGACGTGGGGATTGCCGATTTCCACATATGTGTTCTTCGTGCTGACCTCGACGGGGCTTACGTTCCTGGCATCGCTGGCGATGATCTTTGGTTTCGACGAGTTCTATCCCGTGGCCAAACGCTGCGTGTGGCTGGCCCTCGCCACCTTGGTGGCCGGCTTCGCTACGCTGGCACTGGAACTGGGGCATCCGTTCCGCATGCTGTGGGCGGTACCGACCGGTTTCCAGTACCGCTCCCCGATGTTCTGGATGGGCGTGTTCTATACGCTGTACCTGCTGCTGTTGTTGCTGAAATTCGTCAAGATCCACGGCGGAGACTGGGATAGCCGTGCCAGTCGTTACCTCGGCATCAGCTCCTTCGTATCGGTCGTGATCGCGCACAGCACGTTGGGTCTGTTGTTCGGAATGATGGCGATGCGACCGATGTGGTATGACGGGATGCTCCCGGTCTACTTCCTGATCACCGCGGCCATGAGCGGCGCGGCATTCGCCGTGTTTTTCACGTACCTTGCCTACGGCTTCAGCCAGGAGAGAATGCCCGAGAAGCTGCGAGCGTTGGCGAGCGGTAGTGCGTTGCCCAACGTTTTTGCGACCCTGATCGGGATCACGATCCTGGCCACCGTGTCGCGCACCATCACCGGGCTGTGGAGCAACATGGATGGACTCGAGGTCTATCAGCTGCTGGTGCGCTCTCCGATGTACCATTTTGAGTTCTGGGCCGGATTGGTGGTGCCGTTCGTGTTGATGCTCTCGCCGACTCTGCAACGTCAGGCCGGGATGCAAATTCTCTCGGCGGCGCTGGTGATGGCTAGCCTGTTCATGGGCCGGCTTGAGTTTGTGGTGAGCGGTCAATTGGTACCGATGTTCAAGGGAAGCGCACTGGGCCTCTACCAGTACGCGCCGTCGATGACCGAGTGGATGTTGGCCCTGGTGGGGATCTTCCTCACGTTTGCCCTTTACGCGTTCGGCGAAAAGCTGCTCGATTTGAGCGCGCAGCCGGCAAGAGCGTAGGGCGGAAGGGGCACCAGGGCGGAACTCTCGCGGTTCCGTGCGGCTTTTTTGCACTGGTGGCAGCAGGTCTTTGTCGAGCCTCCCGTGTAGGCTCTGCGCGCAGCCTCGCCGTCCGCGAATTGGAGCCGGGATGAACGAAACACCACCAAACCTCAACGCCCGCGCCGAGTTCTACCTTTGCCTGGCGCGCGCTTTAATGCCGCCGCGGGAAGACGCGGCATACGACGCGTTCAAGCAGCATCTCGCTGACGATCTGCGCGAGCTTGCCGCGGAGCTCGGCTATCCGGCCGCTGGGGCGCTGCACGACCTGCGCGACGCCGTGGCGCGCCTCCCGGATCATCTCACGCTGCTGCAGGGCTACAGCAGACTGTTCCTCGCGCCACCCGCGCCGGTGCCGCTCAACGCCGGTCTCTATCTCGACGGTGCGGTCATGGGGCCGGCGACGCTGGCGCTCGAAAAGTGCTACCGGGTATGCGACTTGAAGCCCGGCGGCCAATTCCACGACCTGCCCGACCACATCGCGCTGCAGCTCGAGTTCGTGGCGTACCTGTGCGCAAGCGAAGCCGCCGGCGGTACTCCGGCACTGCGCGCCGACGATTTTCTCGCCTCCTTCGTGCGATACTGGGTGCCTCCCTTCGCGGCGGCGCTTGAGCGCGCGTGCACGCCAGAGGACCCCGCCCGCATCTATCTATGCCTGGCGCGTCTGTTGCAGATCGCGGTTGATCACGAGTTGCGCGACTACCATCCGGCGCGTGGCCAGATCAGCGCCAACGCCTGCGATGAGGCAGCGCTGGCAGGCAGCAGTCCGGCGTAGGCGCGGGAACGCAAGCACTTCAAGCCACAGAGGAGCGAAAAATGGCCAAAAGCAGAGCCCCGAAAATCTACCTGCAACTCAAACGCCGGCACCCGCGCTTCTTCGACGCGGTAGACCGCCTCGGTCAGGCGGTGCGCAGGGAAGGCCCGCTCAATGAAAAGACCATCCAGCTGGTCCAACTCGCGGCGGCAGCGGCCATCCGCTCCGAGGGCGCCGTGCACAGCCACGTTCGGCGCGCGCTCGAAGCCGGCGCCACTCCGGACGAAGTCCGCCAAACGTTGCTGGTGCTCGCCAGCACCATCGGTTTCCCGAATGTGATCGCGGCATCAAGCTGGGCCGCGGATCACTTGCCGAAGAAGTAAACCTCAATCCCCACGGCAACCAGCCGGTCTCCGATCTGCAAGCGCGTACTCGGGCGGCGCGCTGCGGCCCGCGTGCGGTCGTCAGTTTTCTCGGCAAGGGGCCTCGCGCGTACAATGGCTGTCCGTAATCAAGGCGCGAGGCCCGCAGCCCAATGAAATTATCGATCAAACCACTAGGCGGCATCGCCCTGCTGCCGTCTGTCGCGTCGGCATTCCAGCCGCTGGCGACCGACGATACCGGCACGCAAGGGACGGGCGGCAACCAGATCGAAGCAGCCTACAACCGTACGGTCGACAAGGCACCCGGCACGAGGGACGTCACGCAGGGGTTGCCGCTGGTGTTCACGCGCGGCATCACCGATGCGCTGGATCTTTATGCCGCCCTCGGCTACCAGCGGATCGCACCGAGCGCGCCGGCGGCGGTGGAGCGCGGCTGGGGCAACCCCGCTTTCGGGGCGAAGTGGCGTTTCTACGATGTCGAAGCGAGCAAATTGAGCTTCGCCCTCAAGCCGGAGGTCCAGTTTCCCGTCTCGAAGAACAGAGAGGCGCGGGGACTGGGCACCGCGCGAGCCTCTTACAGCGTGGGTCTGCTGATGACGCAGGAGACCGGTTTCGGCGCGGTGCACGCCAACGCGGTGGCCGAATGGGTGAATCACTCCGATGATGCGCTGAACTCGGCCGAGCGGCGCACTCTCTACCGGCTGTCGGCGGCGCCGGTTTGGGATGTCGCCGAGGGCTGGAAGCTGGCGCTCGACGCCGGCCTCGTGACGAACCCGGACCGGGCCGCCAGGGCGCGCATGGGTTACGTCGAACTCGGCGCCATTTATTCGCACGGCAAGGACCTCGAACTCGCCCTTGGCATCGTGCGTAATATCATGGACGGCGACGCCCGCACGACGCAGGCGACAGCCGGCCTGACCTTGCGCTTCCGGTAGATCTTTCGCTCGATGAACCTGTACCGTTTACTCTCGCAGCGGGCGGCGGAAAGCCGGCCGCTCCGCGTCGCGCTGGTCGGCGCCGGCAAGTTCGGCTCGATGTTCCTCGCGCAGGCGCGGCGCACGCCCGGAATACACGTCGTTGCGGTCGCCGATCTCGATCCACAGCGCGCGCGGGAGAGTCTCGCCCGCGTCGGCTGGGATGCGGAGCGTTACCGCGCCCGCTCCCTCGACGAGGCGCGGAAACGGGCTACCACCTTCATCACCGGGAACGCGGCGGGTGCGATCGCGAGCGATGCCGTTGAGATCGTGATCGACGCGACCGGCAGCCCCACCGCCGGCATCCGCCACGCGCTCGCCTGCTGCGAGCACGGCAAGCACATCGTGATGGTCAACGTGGAAGCCGACGCGCTTGCGGGTCCTCTGCTCGCGCGCCGCGCCGCGCAAGCCGGCATCGTGTACTCGCTCGCCTACGGCGACCAACCGGCCCTGATCTGCGAGCTGGTGGACTGGGCGCGCGCCGCCGGCTTCGAGGTCGTCGCGGCGGGCAAGGGTACCAAATATCTCCCCGCGTATCACGACTCGACACCGGAAACGGTCTGGGATCACTATGGGTTCACGCCGGAGCAAGTTGCGCGGGGAGATTACAATGCGCAGATGTTCAACTCCTTCCTCGACGGAACGAAATCCGCAATCGAGATGGCGGCCGTGGTGAACGCGACCGGCCTCACGCCGGCTCCCGAGGGACTAACCTTCCCGCCGTGCGGCGTGGACGAGTTGCCGCGCGTGCTGCGGCCGCGGGCCGAAGGCGGCCAGCTCCATCATCGCGGCCAGGTCGAGGTGGTTTCCAGCCTGGAACGCGACGGACGGCCGGTTGCCCTCGATCTGAGGTGGGGAGTCTATGTGACTTTTGCCGCAGACTCGAACTATGTGCGGCGCTGTTTCGGGGAATACGGCCTCGTGACCGACGACACCGGCAACTACGCCGCGATGTACAAACCGTACCACCTGATCGGGCTCGAACTCGGCATCTCGGTGGCGAGCGTCGGACTGCGGCGCGAGCCGACGGGCGCGCCGACCGGATTCCGCGGCGACGTAGTGTCGGTCGCCAAGCGCGACCTCAAGGCGGGAGAGACGCTCGACGGCGAGGGCGGCTACACGGTCCGGGGCAGGCTCATGCCGGCGCAGGACTCGCTCGCGCGCGGGGGGCTGCCGATCGGGCTCGCGCACGGCGTCAAGCTCGCGCGCGCGATACGGAAAGGCGATATCGTGACGTGGCGCGACATCGGCGCCCTCGACAGCGAAGCCGCGCGTTTCCGCCTGCAAATGGAAGCCGAGTTTGCCGCCGAGCTCGGCGTTCAAAGTTCAAGGTTCAAAGTTCAAAGTTCAACGTTCAAAGTCCAAGGCTCGACGTCCGCGGACGAACACGAACCAAGAACTTAGAACCTTGAACCCGGAACCTTGAACCCGGAACGTTGAATCCGGAACTTGATACTTTGAACCTTAAACCTTAAACTGCCCCAAGCGATGGAGCGACGCGAGTTCATCAAGATGTGCGCCGCCAGTGCGGCCTTCGCGGCGCGCGACGTTTTCGCGGCAGCGGATCTTAAGCCGCGCTTTTATTCCCGGGCACAGCTGGTGGACGACCACGGACGGCCGCTCAAGGCCGCGCGCCTCGTCGTCGGCGAAAACTATATCTTCCACTATCCGTTCGAAGGCACGCCCTCCTTCCTGCTCAACTTGGGCAAGCCGACGGTGCGAGAGGTGGAACTCAAGACCGAGAATGGGCCCGCCTATCAGTGGTCCGGGGGCGTGGGCCCAAAGAACGCGATCGTCGGCTATTCGGCAATCTGCGCGCATCGCATGACCTATCCCACGCCGCAGATCAGCTTCATCAGCTACCGCGACAAATCCACCGCATCGCGCTTGATGCGGCCCAATACCATTCATTGCTGCTCCGAGCACAGCGAGTATGACCCGGCTTCGGGCGCGCGCGTGGTGGGCGGGCCGGCGCCGCAGCCCTTGTGCGCGATCCTGCTCGAGTACGACGGCGAGAACGGCGAGCTTTACGCGATCGGGACGCTGGGCGGTGAGATGTTCAACGCCTTTTTCGACAAATTCGAGTTCAAGCTCGCGCTCGACTACGGCGCCGACAGGGCCAGACAGCAGGTTTCCGGGCGCACCGTCGTCCAGGAACTGCAGCAATTCTGCAAGCAGCGAGTCCGCTGCTAACGCAACGGACTTAACGATTTCCGGTTCATCAAGGAGGGGGTCATGAAGAAATCGGTAATAAGCGTTGTCTGCGGTGCGGTGCTCGTCGCGGGATGCGCCGCCATGGATGAAAAGGGAAATCCGACTGCCACCGCGAGGCTCGAGCCGCGAAGCGGCAGCCAGGTGCAGGGGCTCATCAAGTTCGAGCAGATCGGCGACGTGGTGCGCATCACCGGCGAGGTCACCGGGCACACCAAGGGGCCGAAGGGCTTCCACATCCACGAAAAAGGCGACTGCAGCGCGCCCGATGCGATGAGCGCCGGCGGGCATTTCAATCCCGGCAAAAGCAAGCATGGCGGGCCCTACGACCCGGTGAAACACGCGGGTGACCTGGGCAACCTCGCCTTCAACGACCAGGGCGTGGCGAAGCTGAACTTCACGGTCGGCGACATCTCGGTGAGCCGCGACCGGCGCGACGGCATCATCGGCCGCGCGGTCGTCGTGCACGTGCAGCCGGATGACTTCAAGACCGACCCCACCGGCAACGCCGGCGGCCGGGCGGCCTGCGCCGTGATCACCGGCCACGCAGGATCAGCTCCACCCGAGCGGCCGTACTCGTACTGACCCCGAATTGCCGCCGCCCGCCCCGCCGTCCGCATGATCGGCGGGGTGCGTCGCTTCGACGATGCCGAAATGTCAGGCCGGATCGAACCGGCACCGGTAGTGGAAGCCGTTGTGGGTGAGGATCTTGAACAATGGGCGCGGCTCGCAGTGCAGCAGCATCACGATCTTTTTCCCGCGAGGGAGGCGCGCATGAGGCCACGGGGCCAGAGGCGGTCGACTAGAACCCGGTAGCCGTCCGTTCTGGCCGGCTTGTCGTAAACGCGCTTGATCATGTCCACGGGAAGGACCCGGTGCAGGTGAGACTGCACTGAGGTAATCCCGTCGCAATCGAGAGGTTTTCCTCGTCGACGTTGCGGGTCCGCAGATAGCGTAGCCGCTCCATGTCGAGATCCGTGATCAGCACACCGGGCTCGGAGCGTTTGCCTTCCATGCGCTCGGGGCCGGCGGCGATGGCGCCGGGCGACATCTGCGTGCGGTAATCGAAGTTCTCCGACACGTAGAGATACGCATTGAGCGGCGGCGTGTCCGGCTGCTGGCGGACGTAGCACGCGAGCTCAGTGCCTTCAGGGCCAAAGAGGCGCAGTGTCAAAAGGTGCGCGCCGGCCACCTCGCTCGCGACAACGTTACCCGCGATCACGTACATCGAATGCTGCTTCGCCTTCTTTTTCAGTTCTTCGACGGGATCGAATGGAAATTTCGGGTTGTCGAGCGGGCCGGTCATCGGTCCCGGGTAACCTTGCAAACGATAAGTGAAAAGGATGTCGGACGGACTGCCTATGGCTTCCTGCTTACCGGTTTCATCTCCTGCTCGTTGACGACTAGCTGGAACACGTCAGGCCGGGCGTAGTGGCCGGTCACGTCGAAGTCGAAACGGCTGCGGCCGATCTCGTCGAGGTCAAGATCCGCGGTGAGGATCGTCTCGCCCTCGTAATAAGGGCCGGCCAGCAGCTGGCCCAGGGGACCAACAATCGCGCTGCCGCCGCGCATCAGCACGGCATCGGGTGCGTCACCGAGCGAGACGCGGACGGACGCGGGGAGGTCCTTGCGGCGCAAGAATTGGCACGCCGTCAGCACGAAACAGCGGCCTTCGAGCGCGATGTGCCGCATCGACGCGATCCAGGTGTCGCGGTCGTCAGCGGTGGGCGCGCAGTAGAGCGTGATGTTCTTCGCGTACATCGCCATGCGCAGGAGCGGCATGTAGTTTTCCCAGCAGATGACGGAACCGATGCGGCCGTAGGGACTTTCGACCGCGGTCAGCGTGGAGCCATCGCCAAAGCCCCAGATCATGCGCTCCATCGCGGTCGGCATGAGCTTGCGGTGCTTGCCGAGGAGTTCACCGTCCGGACCGAAGAACAACACCGTGCAGTAAAGAGTGCCGCCTTCACGCTCGATGATGCCGATCACCACATGCGCGTTGTGAGCAGCGGCCGCCTCGCCGAGACGGGCGGTGCGCGGGCCGGGAACCTCGATGGCGGCGTCGAAATAAAGGCGAAATTCCTCACGGCCGGCCGGATCGCGTGCGCCCACGACGAGCCCGAAGTCGAGCCCCTTGGGGTAACCGGGGATGAAAGCCTCGGGGAATACGATGACTTTCGCGCCGCCGCCGCCCGCCTCCGCGATGAGGCGCGCCGCCTTATCGACGCAGGCATCGGTATCGAATGGGACCGCGCCGGCCTGCACGACAGCGACCTTCACGGTATTGCTGTTCTCCCGTCGTGCCATTGCAGTTCTCCACACCAAGCTCGGTCCCGATCGAGGCTAGATCGTCGATACGCCGCGGCTATTGTCGGTGCCGACCTCTCGGACGGAGACATGGGCCGCGCCGATTACGGTTCCCAAATTCTACCCGGGTTCCTCGGCCGAATGAATAAACACGGGCTGCCTTTTCTTTGACACAAATCAAGGCTCGGCAACCCACGCGCTGCCAGAATGATTGCGGTTCGGTTAGCCCGCACGCACATACAACAACAATGAAGGAGGCTCAATGAACGAACAATACACACTTCCGGCATCCACGCTCTTCGAATGGGTACATGATGCCCGGGAACGCACTCTGGAATTGGTTTCCGATTTGACCGACGAGCAATTGACGGTTCCCATTATGGAGGTGGTCAACCCATTTCGCTGGGAACTCGGGCATGTCGCTTTCTTTTACGATGTATTCCTCTTGCGGATCCTCGGTTCCGACGCTTTTCTTTTGAAGGGCGCCGAGAATCTGTACGACTCGTTCAAGGTCGATCATGATGACCGCTGGGGGCTGCCGCTGCCTTCGCGGGAGGAAACTCTGGCGTACATGCAGCGCGTGCTGGAGAGCGTCGCGCGGCGGCTGGAATCGCGCGATCCCGACGGCAGAGAGAGCTATCTGCACCTGCTTTCGATCCTGCACGAGGATATGCACGGAGAGGCGTTTACCTACATGAGGCAGACGCTGGAATACCCGCAGCCGCGGGTCGCCATTGCGCGGGATCGCTCGGGCTTGCAGCACATCGGCGGTGGTCCGTTGGCGGGGGACGTTGAAATCCCGGGAGGCCCCTTCGAGCTCGGTGCGACACGGGATGCGCCGTTCGTGTTCGATAACGAGAAATGGGCCCACCCGGTGGAAGTGCATCCCTTCAAAATGGCGCGGGCTCCCGTGACGAACGTGGAATTCGCAGGGTTTGTCGAGGACCGGGGATACCTGCGGCGCGAGCTGTGGAGCCATCAGGGATGGGTATGGCGCGAGAAGACGGGCGCGCAACATCCATCCTGCTGGGTGCGCACGGGGGCGGGCTGGATGCGCCGGCATTTTGACAGGCTCGTGCCGGCCGAACCGCATGCGCCCGTCATTCACGCCAACTGGTACGAAGCCGAGGCTTACTGCAACTGGGCGGGCAGACGGCTGCCGACCGAGGCCGAGTGGGAGCTGGCGGCGAGCGCCGAGCCCGCGCCCGATGGCCGGGGGATCACGGCACGCAAGCGTAGATATCCTTGGGGCGACGAGCCGCCGTCTCCGGAGCGGGCCAACCTGGATTCCCGGTTTTTGGGATGCGTCGATGTCGGCGCATTCGCATCGGGAGACAGCGCCTTCGGGTGCCGTCAGATGCTGGGCAACGTCTGGGAATGGACGGCCTCGGCGTTCTACCCCTTTCCCGGATATGTCGTGGACACGCCGTACCGGGAGTATTCGGCGCCCTGGTTCGGATACCGCAAGGTGCTGAAGGGGGGCGCTTGGGCGACGCGGTCCCGGCTCGCGAACAACACCTATCGGAATTTTTTTCAGCCATACCGCCGCGACATATTCGCGGGATTCCGGACCTGCGACCTGTCCTAGGAGTGTGTCGAAATCGCTGGTTCGCGTCTGACGCCAGCTTTCCGTTCACCCGCGCATGCCCCGCGAGCCGCTGGATGAGAGGCCTGGCGGACGGTGCGCGGCCATGAACGCGACAGTGATGGGATCGACCCCCTCGCGGATGGCGTATTCCTCAAGCCGTTCCCGGACGCGTTGGCGCAGAAATGCGGGAATGCGTTCCAGACGCGCCTCGGCTTCCGGCTCCCAGCATACGGCGGGACGCGCGGCCGGCGCAGGCGGCGCCTCCGGCAACTGACCCTCGGGCCTAACATGAATGCACTTGGAATCTTCGGCCATGAGGTCGCCGTGTTGCGCGAGCGCCCGCGCGCGGCAACCGCCGCAGCTGTATCGGTAATCGCACTCGCCACATTTGCCTTTCGGCAGCTCCCGGCGCAGGCGCTGCAACACCGGGCTCTCATTCCAGATTTCCGCGAGCGGGGTGTGGCGCAGATCGCCAATGACTTCGGGGATGTAGGGACAGGGAGTCACGCGCCCTTGCGGTGTGATGCGCAAATAACGCCGGCCGGCGAGGCAGGCGCTCGACCAGTCGGCGTAATCGCCGCTGCATTCGCCCGCATGCAACCCCTGTATCCGGCGCATGTAGGGCGCGCAGCGGGCGCGAATCTTCATTCCGGGATGCTGCTCCTGGAGCAGCATGATCTCGCGCAGGGTTTCTTCATAACCCGCGGAAGCAAGATCGGTCTGGGTCACCCCACGTCCGGTGCACACCAGGAAAAACACGTTGAACGCCATCGCGCCGGCCTGCCCGGCGATATCCGCAAGCGCGGTTAGATCACGCCGGTTCTCTTCAAACACCGTGGTTTGCAGGACAATCGCCAGTCCCGCTTTACCGGCCGCAGCGAGGCCGCGCCGCGCGCCGGCCCATGCGCCCGGCAGTCCCCGCAGCCGATCGTGAAAACGCGCGTCGGATGAGTCCAGACTGATGCTCAGGCCAGCAGCTCCGGCGTCCCTGAGAGATTCGGCGCGTCTCGCATCGAGCAAGGTGCCGTTCGTGCCGATCACGGGCATGAGACCCTCTTCCCTGCCTGCTTGCACCAATTGCTCCAGATCGTGACGCAACAGCGGTTCACCGCCGGTCAACACCAGCATCGCGCCGGGCGCTGTGCGTGCGAGCTGTCCGATGACCGCGAGACACTCCTCAGCGCTCAGCTCGTCGCGCGCCTCGGATTTCCGCTGCACGGCGTCAAGATAACAGTGCGCGCACGCGAGGTTGCACCGGCGCGTTACGTTCCAGGAAACGATGTAGGGGGCCGGCGGCGGCTCGCCGGAGCAGTTAAACATGGCCGCGTCTTCCGCAGCGGTGCAGCCGGCGGGCGCTGCCATCTGTTTCAGCTCTTGCCGCGCCGCGCGAGCTTCGCGCGCAAATCCCCAATCCATCCCTGCAGGGCGGCGCCAAAGGATCGGCGCCTACCGCCCGGCGTCCGGCGCGCACGCAAACCGTGCAACCCCGCGAGTTGGACTGCGGCGGCGCCGGCCACTGCCACCAGCGGCGCAACGTAGGTGAAGACGCCTACGGGTTGTTCCAGGCTCAGAAAATACCAGGTTGAGACCGCTTTCTCGCCGCCGCGCTCGTGCTTGGCGCCATTCCACGCGGCAAACGCGACCGGCAGCGTCTTGCCGGGCTCGAAGCTGAATTTTTCCTGGGCGCGCGGGATCACGATCACCGTGCGCCAGACCCCGTCCTTCCACACCGCCTTCGCCTGACCGTCCTGCTTATCGGGCGGCAGCGGAGCGATCGTGCCGAAGCCGTTCGCCGTGAGCTTCTCCACCGCTGTGCGCGCCTGTAACGCCGGATCCGCGAGCGGATTGCCGACCCACCAACTCGGAATGAAAGCCTTGTCGCCGCCCTGCTTGCCGTAGTCCGCCGCCTCGGCGATCTCGTTCGCCTGGCGTCCCGAGTAGGGATACCAGTCCACCGCCATGTGCGGATATTTCTCGTCCACGTCGCGTTGAGCGCCCGGCTCCCAATCCGCTTTCCACTGGTAGATCGTGACCGGCCGCTCGGCTTCGCCCATCCCGAAGAACGGGATGCCCTTGCCGGGATCGGACGGAAACTCCACGGCCACGGCATCGCGAAAGGCGTGGACGCCGCCTTCCATGGCGTCGCGCTCGGCATCACGCCATGCGATGAGGATCGCCATCCGATCCCCCGCATAGACTGCCCGCACCGTGAGCGTCTTGACGCCCGCTTCATACGTGCGCGGCTTCACCACGGCCTGCGGCGCAAGCGGCACTTCGAGCACATCGGCGCTTGCCCAAGCTGGATCGTTCGGATCGGTCGGAAGCTGCGGCACCGGTTTGGCAAGCAGGCTCGCCTTCTCGGCCGCCACCGCGTGGCGCGCGCGCCAAAGCAGCAGGCCGCCCACCACGCCGGCGAGCGACGCATGCAGCCAGGAGCGACGTTGTGGATCAATCGGCTTCGTGCTCATAACGCCTCGCCTTTTCCGCGGCGATGCCACAAGCCGGAGTCCAACACGGACCGGCGCCCAATGCGTCTTCGGGCTGGTGCGCGAGGGGCAGGCGACAAATCGCTGCCGGTTCGACTCCTGCCGCGCGCAGCTCGCTGCGGACATACGCATCCAATAACTCGCTCAACCGGCCATACAGCCCGCGATCGTCCTTGGCGCGAAGCCGACGGGCGAACTCGGGCGCCCATCGGCCGAGGTGCTCGCGCAGGAAAGTTGCCTGCGCCTCGCGGCTCTGGGCGATCCGTTCCGGCGCATGGCCCCGCTGCTGCGCGTAGGCCTCCTTGCGGCAGAGAAAGTGCATGAACTCGAGTTCCACGCTGATATGATCCGCTCGCTCGTGTGCGTCGGCCGCTGGCTCCAATCCGAAGGCGCGATAGAACCCCGCGATATCAGCCAGTGCCTGGGTCTTTTGAAAAATGTGTGCCTGGCCATACTCGCCCTCGTAGGGCGGGCACTCCTTCGAAATGGTGTGCCCGAAGCAGCGCAAATGGGAGGCCTCGATCTCGGCAAGCGTGAGCGGCTCGAGGACCGGCCGCAAGCGGCGTGCCGCCGCGAGGCTTGCGCGATCGTTGAGCCGCGCCAGACTCGCCTCCAGCCGGCCCATTTCGTGCTCCAACAGGGACGGTAGCACGGCGTCGGGATAGCCAAAGCCGACGGAAAGAAAGCCGTATACATGGCTGCGGGAGCGGGCTGCTGCTGGGGATGAGGCGTTCACGCGTTGTCCTAGATCGAGTTGTAGTGCTTGTCAGGGCGCACGATTTTCGGCTCCTCCACCGTCACCTTGGCGACCTCTTGGCCGCTGCGGTTGTAGCCGATCACGGTGTCGTTGTACATCGCCCACTTCTTGCCATCGATCGTGGTCTCGAAGACCTTCTCCCCGGGGATGATCTTGTAGCGGAAGGCAATCGCTTGGCTCGCGCGAAACAGTTGCAGCACCGCCAGCAGCTCGCGCGAAGGACGGGTGTATTTTTCGATCGCCTCGTCCACCCCGGGGCCGAACATCTGCCGGAGGTACGGCCGCGGCACCCAGCGCGGCGGAATATAGTAGCCGTTAGGCCCGGTGCCGAATTGCGGATAGAGCGGCAGCGCCACCTTTTCCACCTTGATCAGGTAATACAGCGGGTTTTCCCGGTCCTCCGCCCAACTCCCGTCTTCGTTGATGCGCACCAAACCTTGCAGGCGAATCTTGCCCACGCACGCCGTCATGCAGCGCGTTTCCATCGGCTCGCCTTTGGTGAGCGCATCCTTGCCCTCGATGCGCGGGTAGCAAGCGATGCACTTCTCGCTTACGCGCGTGGTCGCGCGGAACATGGGCTTTTTATACGGGCATTGGGCCACGCACTTGCGGTAGCCGCGGCAGCGCTTCTGGTCGATCAACACGATGCCGTCTTCGGGCCGCTTGTAGATGGCGCGGCGCGGACAGGCGGCGAGGCAAGCCGGATAGCTGCAGTGGTTGCAGAGGCGCTGCAGGTAGAAGAACCAGGTGTGGTGCTCGGGGAGAGCCGTGGCCTTCAGGTTGAGCGATTGGCGCAGGTCCTGGGAGCCGGTGGCGGTGTCTTCGTAGATGTTCGGAAAACGCCATTCCGCGTCCGCCGGCTCGTAACCGAGCGCGACTTCCTCGCGCTTGTCCGCCGCGCGCGCGGCCTCGAAGATGGTCATGCCTTGGTACACGCCATACGGCCGGCGCCTGTCATCCCCCTGTCCTGAATCCCACGCCGCCTCGCGCCCGGCTTTCTGGTGGGCTGCGTCGAGCATTTCCAGCAGCTTCGTGTCCCAGAACTGCGGATAGCCGCCGTAGGGCTTGGTCTCGACGTTGTTCCACCACATGTACTCCTGCCCTTTGGAGAAAGTCCAGGTGGATTTGCACGCCATGGTGCAGGTCTGGCAAGCAATGCAGCGGTTGATGTTGAACACAAACGCGAATTGCCAGCGCGGATGGGAATCCCCGTAGGGATATTCCATCTGCCGGCCAAGCTGCCAGTTGTAGACCTTAGGCATGACGCGCCTCTCCTTCGCGGCGGTTGCCGCGCCATTCGGCGCAGACCTCTTGAATCAACGCGCGCACGCGAGCTTCGCCCAATTCCCGGTAAACATGATGCGACGCGCGGAAGCACGGTCGCGTGAACAGCAGCAACAACTGCCTTTCGTCCCAGCCGAGGAGCAAGTACTCCTCGATCAGGCACCGCGCCATGGCGCGCAGGTCTGCTCCGGCGAGCGACACACCGACCAGTTCCATCGGGTCATTGAACTCGGCCGGCTTCACGGGCGTTTGCCTCGCACCTTCACCGTATCGCCCTTGAGGTAGCGCGTCATGAACGGGCTCTCGCCGGCGGGAGAGTAGCCGGTCGCGGCCGGCGCCCACACGCCTTTCCCGCCGATGCCGCCTTCCTCGGCCTTCACGATCATGATCAGGGTTTCCTTGGGCACGGTGTTGATGCCGTGGTTGTCGCCCTCGAATCCGTAGATGAACGCCATGTCGGCCTTGGCCTTGTGGAACAGGCTGTCGGTCTGGTGCATGGGCATGAGAAAGCTGCGCGTGATGCTCTGCTGCGACCCGTAGCGGAAGCTCGATTGATAGCCCGTGTCGGCGGAAAGCGCGCGGCCGTCGGGCCGCGTCTCGTGGGCAGCCACGCTGCGCTCGGTGGCGATGAACGACGCGTGTTTCATCATGGTGAAGTGGTACGGATAGGCCGGGTTGTACTTCACCCGCAGCATCAGCCGCGAGACCTTGTAGAACGGATCGTCCTTGCGCCAGGCTGTGTACGGACGATCGGCGGGGTTCGCGTCCACATACACGTAGTCGCCATCGTTGATGCCGAGGTCCTTGGCCGCCTGCGGATTCATGTGGACCTGCCACTCACCCACGCCGGGCGTGCGCTTGTCCATGCGGTAGGGATCGCCGAAATTGTTGCTCCAGATGAAATTCCAGTCGGTCACCGTCCACTGCGAATGCACCGTGTGGCGCGATTTCGGCGTGGTGCAGAAGAAACGGTAGCCCTCGCGCCAGAGCGGGTTCTGGGTCTTTTTCACCTGGGTCCAGGCGAGCTTGTTGTTGGCCACGGTGCGCAGATCGGCGTCAAGCACCTGCTTCTGCAGCATCTCGGGGCCGATGCCGAAATTGTCCGGACGGATGTGGGGATTCGTGCTCACGATGACGTTGGGCAGATAGGGCGTGGCCTCCGGCGCCTCGCGGTGCACCACGAAGTTCTCGCCGTGCTCGATCGCCTCGGGGATGTCGCAGTAGCTGTGCATGCGCCCGCTGTCGGTCGGGAACGGCAGGCTCTCGTAGACCTGCTCCCAGAACGGCACGCGTGGATAGGTGCGGTAGAGCATCAAGGCTCCGCCCGGCACCCCGTACTTGCCGGCGAGAATGTCCTTGGTCGTATACCCCTGGGTGGTCGTCGAAGTGCCGAGCAGCCGATCGATATAGACATCCTCCCGGCCTTCGAGGGCGAATTTCCAGTAGTCGCGGAAACGCCGGTCCTTGGTGAGCGCAGCGAGCTTTTCAGCGACACCGGTCATGATGCGCAAGTCATCGCGCGTGTCGTAGAGCGGCTTGATGCCGTCCTTGCCCCAGATCTGAAGAAACGGGTTGGAGCAGGAGCTGGTGACCTCCAGGCATTGGAATTCGATCCAGGTGTTCGCCGGCAGGACGAAATCCGAGTATTCGCACGAGGCCGTCATCTCGAAGTCCTGGGTCACGATCATGTCGACCTTCGGATTGACGTTTTTGATGAGCTCGTAAGCCCACTTGGCGTTGTTGATCAGATTGACGTTGGTGGTCCAGATGACCTTGGTCGGCGTCGGCAGGTGGGTCTTGCCGGTGAACACCTTGCGGCCGTACTTGGGCGTTTTCACGACGAGCACCTTGTCACCGTGGGCCCAATAGCCCACTTCCTCCTCGCGCGCATAGGCGTGGACATGCTTCTTGGTGAGTGGCTCGCGGGCATCCAGCAATGGCTGAAACGGATCCTCCGCGACCCAACCCTTGTATCCGGGGCCGGACCACGGCGAGCCCTGAAAGTTGGCAGACTTGTAGTTGCCCGCCCAGGTTTGCGCCCCGGAACCCGGCACGCCGACGCTGCCGACGAGCATCAAGGGCAAATAAGTCGCGCGGTTGTGCAGTGTCGCGTGGAAGTAATGGTTGATGCCCTCTCCGTAATGGATCGAAATGGGATAAGCCTCGCGCGGCTTGCCCTTGAAGTCGGCATCCCAGAAGCGCCGGCCGAAATCCTTCGCGAGCCGCTCGAGGAGCTCCTTCGGCGCCCCGCAAATCTCGTGCACCGTGTCGAGATCGTAATCCTTGAGATGCACGCGGTACATCTCCCAGACCGTCATGGCTTCGGCTTCGGTGCCGTCGGATAGCCGCACCTTGCCCTTCCAGTCCAACGCGGGCTCAATGCCCTGGTCCGCGAGTTTCTTGCCCACATCGTCCCGGGTGATGGCTTTGAACTCCTTGGACTTCAGGTCGTACACGACAAAATCGCCGATGCGCTCGCGCTGCTCCGCGGTGAGCCCCTGGGCCATCATGCTGGGGCCTTTCGCGATGTCCTTGTTGCGATAGCCGGCGAAGACCTCCTGCGGCTTGAGCCGTTTCAGGGTGTCGGTGCGCACGAGCAGCGGGAAGTCGGTGAACTGCTTGACGAAGGGCTCGTCGTACCAGCCCTTGTCCATGAGGTATTTCGCCACGCCCAGGAAGATCGCCGTGTCGGAGAGACCCGGCCGCACCGACAGCCAGTAGTCGGCCTTGGTCGCGGGCGGGTTGTATTCCGGGGCGATCACGACGATGCGCCCGCCGCGTTCCATGATCTCGTTGAGCCAGTGCGACTCGGGCATCTTGTTCTCGATCAGGTTCTTGCCCACCTGCACGGTGAGCTTGGAGAAGCGGATGTCGTTGAAATCGATGTCCGAGGTCTGCAGCCCGTGCACGAACGGGTGTCCCGGGGCCTGATCGCCGTGCCAGGTGTAGTTTGACCAGTTGCGCCCGGCCAAAGCCTGTTCCGCGCCCACGCTGCGAACGTGGCTGTCGAGCAGCGCCATCATGTTGCTGAAACGGTAGAGCCCATACTTGCCGATCACGCCGAGCAGCCCCATACCGCCCCGGAATTTCATCGTGCGCGTGCCGGCCCCGCCCCAGTGCTCCAGCAGCTCGGGCTGATAGCCGTCTTTTTCGAGCAACCGCCGTCCGCCTTGCTCCCCGCTGTATGCCCTGGCGATGGCGATCAGGCCCTTGGCGAGGTAGGTGTCGATCTCATCCCAGGACAGACGAACGAATTTGTCGCTCCCGCGCGCATCGAACTTGTATTGACTGCGCAGCTTCGGGTTGTCGGAGAGCGGCGGAAAGCCGTCGTCGGCCCATTGCTTCCAGCCCGCGCGTACCATCGGATATTTGAGCCGGTACGGGCCGTAGACGCGCCGCGGGAAGGTATAGCCCTTCAGGCACATGCGGGGGTTCCAAGCCCGGGTGCAGCGGTTGCCATAGAGGTCCTTGTAGTCCTGCAACTCATAGGGCTGTTCCACGCGGACCGCAATGCCATTGCGCACGAACGCCTGCACCCGGCAGGCGTGGGTATCGTTCGGCGAGCAAATAAAAGTGAACGAGCGGTCGTAGGCGTACTGGTTGCGGTACACTTCCTCCCAATCACGCTCGGGATAAAACTCCAAGGGGTTTTCGATTCCGTTCGTCGGGGCGAGCGTGCGCCCGGCGTAAGCGGGCCCGGCGCCGAAGGCGGAGAACAAACCGCCCGCCGTGCCGGCGAGGGCGCCGGCTTTTTTCAGAAACTGCCTGCGCGCGATCTTTTCGTCGGACATAAGCAAAACCCCAGGATTCTCTGCACCTTGGCCTACTTGCCTCCGGCCGGTACGCGGTGCGCAGCGTGTTCGGCTTCCACGATCTCCCGCCTGGGCTCGTGGCCAGCGGCGCGATACATATAGAGGATCACCCGCCACGCCTCCTCGGGCGCCAAGTCGTTTGAATGCAGCGTCGAAGCATTCGGCTCGTCCTCTGTGGCCACCCATTTCGGCATGGCGCTGTTGAACTGGTTTTGAATGCCGCCGATGGTGAGCCGCCAGTAGACGTACTGCAGCGTCAACTGCGCGATGCTGCCGGCGTCCTTGAAATCGGCCGGCCGGATGGGATAGCGGAATCCTTCCGCCGCCGGCCCCGTACCGTCGAGCTTCTCACCGTGGCACACCGCGCAATTCGCTTCGTAGATCAGCTTCCCCGCGGCGATGTCTTGCTCGCGCCACTTGGCCGGATCCGCGGCCCAGCTCGGCACCTGGATGCGCCGCAGCACTTCCTCTCCCACCGTGGGATGACGCTGGAAGATCTCCACTGGGGGTGCGTAACTCGGACGCACGGCGTCATACACCCACCAGCCCAGCACGAGCGGAATGACCAGCAGCAACCCCCAGCGTTGCGCGCGGATCGCGGGCGGCTCGCTCCCGGGTTCCTGGATGAAGAAATCAGCGAACCGCCGGATGCGCTCGTCGTCGAGCGTGACATGAATGATCGCCCCGGCGATGACAAAACCCATGTAGAGCAGGATCACGCTGCCCGGGATCACCGGCCGCGTCAGCTTGAGGGCGAGATAGATGCCCGCCACCACCAGGAACACCGCGCTCGGCAGGGGCACGTACTTGCGCCACGTCTCGCGCAACGAGTTCATGGCTTTCCTCCTGCCAGATGATCTACCATCAGCTTGAGCTGCGCGGCGGTGAGCTTGCTGCCGTAATCCTGGGGCATCACCCCGCTCGCGAAGCCTTTGCGCTCATAGGCCTTGGGATCGACAATGGCTTCGATCAGGTAAGCCTCCACACTTTGCTTGCGCTCTGCCGCGGCCTTCTTGACCTCACTCGCGGCAAGTGAAGGACCGACGCTCGCCTTGCCCGCCTCCATGCTGTGGCAACCAAGACAAGCGAAGCTGTTCAGCAATGCCATCGGGTCTTTGGCTTCCTGCTGCTTTGCGCTTGCTGCCGCAACCGCGCCCGGCGCACCCGACGGGCGCGGGATGTTACCGACGCGCACCGATGGCTTGCCGCCCAGCGACTGCAGGTAGTTCACGACCGCCACCACTTCCTCGTACGTCAATTTTGCCGGGACACCGGTCGAGGGCGGCATGATGTTGGCGTAACCCTCCACCAGGTACGCCCCGGGTTCGTACAGGGCCTGCACCAGGTACTCGACAAGGTTCGCCGGCCCGCCCTCGACACCGCGGGAGCGGCGTGCACCAATGTTGGCGAGATTGGGGCCGCGGCCGTGGCCCTTGACGCCCGCGCCCGGTTCCAGCGTATGGCAAGTGAGGCACCCTCGCTGGCGGACGATCTCCTTGCCGTGTGCCGCTAGCTGTGCGGGGCTTGTGTCGCTCGCGATGGTGTGTTTCTGCGGCGGGCTCCAGCGCGTTTGGGGGATCCAGTTGGCAAACCAGACGAAGAAACCGATGACCGCCAGGGCCGGAGCGAGCGGGGTCGCGTACGCGAGCAAACGCGTCATGCTGGACCTCCGTGCGGCGGCGGCCCCGCGAAGCGCGTCGCCTCGGGTTCGTGTTCGGGCTCGCCCGCAAGGCCCGAGAAAGGCCCGAGATTGCAAAGGCAATCGCGAGCAGCACGAAAAAGATCAGCGTGATCAAAGTGATGATCAGCGCCGCCTCACCCAGCGAGGGCAGCCCCGCGCCCGGAGAGGTGTCTTCCATGATCCCGAACACGTGCCAGTTGAGCCGCGCCCCGCTGCGGGCGTAGCCCATGAGGCTCATCAGCCAGACAATCACCGCCGCGAGCATCAGCAGCACGTACTGCCCGCGGCGCGGCATCGTGCCCCACTTCACCGCCGCCACGGTCTTGGCGCCGCGCAGCAGGAGCTGATCGAGAACGAACGTCACCACAATTCCCGCGATGAGGACGATGATCTGCCAGATCGAGGTTTTTATCCTCACTTCGGCCGGAGCAAAATACCCGTACACGCCGAGCGCCGTGATGGCGAGCGCCGTCAGGCCTAGCAGGCTCCACTGGGCAAGCGTCCCGGTATGCGCCCACGGGACCACCGGCACCCGCCCGGCGCGCCGGTAGAGGAGGTAGCTCGCGTAGAGCACGACCAGCACCAGCGTAACGGCGATCATTTTCGGGGCCATCAATCCGAGCGCCCCGAGCAACGGATGGAATCCGCCGGTCATTTCCTCGATCGAAGCAGCCATCGTGTGCGGCGTGGCCCAGACGATGAAGCCGCTGATCAGCAGCACGTTGAACACCGGGCTCCAGCGCTGTTGTGCTTCTGAACCCGGGATGCGCAGTAATCCGAGCCAGGAATAATAAGCGGCGCCGATGAACAGCACGGCGATCACGATCGCCTGGATGATGAACAGCCACGAGAGCACGCCCCCCATGAGCGTCACGCCGTAGGTCGCGGAGAAAGCGAACAGCTCGAAGCCGAAATAGTATCCGGCGAAAGGAAGAAACAGCATGGTGAAAAGGGCGATCAGATTGCCGGTGTACCCCATCCAGTCGTATAGCGCCTTGTCCTGCGGGCTTTTCGCCATCAAAAAGCGATACGCCGCATATGCCGAGCACAGCAGCGCGCCGAACGTTATGTTGGCAACGAGGCGGTGGATATTGAGCGGCATCCAGCCGGGATTCCAGACCGCATCGTAGAGGCTGACGAGGTTCCCTTGCTGGTCGA
>JACPEF010000004.1 GCA_016183675.1 Betaproteobacteria bacterium | reverse complement strand
GGACGCCCACCAAGTACGGGGTGGCGATCGTGGACGTGGTACCGGGGCTCTACGCCTGCAACTCGATCCTGGCCGCGCTCGCCGCGCGCACCCGCACGGGGCGCGGGCAGCACGTCGAGGTGTGCCTCTGCGACTCGGGCATCGCGATGCTGATCAACGTCGCGTCCAACTACCTTGTCTCGGGCCAGGACGCGCGCCGCTACGGCAACGGGCACCCCAGCATCGTTCCCTACACCACCTACCCGACCGCGAACGGCATGATCGCGGTGGCGGTGGGCAACGACGCGCAGTTCGCGCGTTTCGCGGAGATCGCCGGCCACCCGGAGTGGGCGCGCGACGGGCGCTTCGCGAAGAATCCGGACCGCGTGACGAACCGCGATGCGCTCGACGAGCTGATCGCGCAGGCGCTCGAGCGCGACGCGACCGACGCGTGGATCCGGAAGCTCCGGGCGGCGGGCGTGCCGTGCGGGCCGATCAACACCGTGGCGCAGGCGCTCACCGACCCGCACACGCTGGCGCGGGGGATGGTGCAGGCCGTGCGCCATCCGGCGGTGGGCGAGCTCAAGATGGTGGGCATCCCGTTCCGGTTGAACGGCACGCCGGCGATGATCCGCCGGCCCCCGCCTACGCTCGGGCAGCACACGGAAGAAGTGCTCGGCGGCGAGCTCGGCATGAGCGCGGAGCGCATCGCGCAGCTCCGCGCCGAAAAAGTCATTTAAGATTTCACCACAGAGGCACAGAGAACACAGAGACAAGAATCGACAGGATTCAGGATCTTTGAATGTCTCGGATCGATCCTATCGGCTCGTCCTGTCCCGTCTGTTTTATTTTGGGTTCCTCTGTGGCCTCGGTGTCTCTGTGGTGATCAGTTTTAGGGGGTTGAGATGATCACCGGACTTTCGCATGTTTCGATTGCCGTGCCGGACCTGGAGGCCGCGGCAAAGCGGCTGAAGGAGATCTACGGGCTGAGTGTCGGTGCGCCGAAAGTGAACGAGGAACAGGGCGTGCGGCTCGCCTACGTCGAGCTTCCTAACGCGCGCATCGAGCTGATGGAGCCGGCTCGCCCCGGCTCGCCGATATCGAACTTCCTCCAGCGCAACCCCGCCGGCGGCATCCATCATTTCTGCCTTAATGTAGATGATCTCGCTGCCGCCGCCGCCCGCATCACGGCGAAAGGCGCGCGCGTGCTGGGCGAGGGCAGGGAAAGCCGCAACGTGCACGGTGAGCGCATCGCTTTCGTGCACCCGAAGGACTTTCTGGGAGCGCTGGTCGAACTCGAGGAGCACAAGGGAGGGATGAGGGATGAGGGCGGAGGAATGAGGGCGGAGGGATGAGTAGTTGGCCCGTCGCTGTCCACCCATTACTACTCAAGGAAAAAGCGTCGCCGATACCACGATGCCTCTATGGGCTGACCGGGCGTTGCAGCTCCGATCGCACGCACGGGAAATCGTCGGCGCGTTCCTTGAACGGCAGCGCGAGCAATGGCAACAGACCGGCGCACACGCCGGGATCGCGCGTGTTGCGGACGCCGATCGTCATCGTGTCGTGACCGGCCCGCGGCGCCGCGCGGTAGGTGCCGAACAGGCGGTCCCACCACGACAGGAAGAAGCCGTAATTGCTGTTGATTTCCTCGGGCTCGACCGAGTGGTGCACGCGATGCATGTCGGGGGTCACCACCAGCCAGCGCAACACGCGATCGATGGGCTCGGGCATGCGAACGTTGCCGTGGTTGAACAGCGAGCCGAGGCTGAGCAGGAGCTCGAAGACGAGCACCGCTGCGGCCGGCGCGCCGAGCGCGACGATGGCGGCGAATTTGATCAGCAGCGACAGCACGATCTCGATCGGGTGGAAGCGGAAGCCGGTGGTGACATCGAAATCGAGGTCGGCGTGGTGCACGCGGTGCAGGCGCGCGAGCAGCGGCACGCGGTGGAATGCGATGTGCTGGGCCCAGATCAGAAGATCGAGGGCGAAAAGCGACAGCACGAACGCGAGCGGCGCCGGCACGGCGACCGCGTTGAACAGGCCCCAATCCCGCTCGCCAACCGCCAGCGCCGTGCCCACCGCCGCGGTGGGAAACAGCGCGCGCACCACCGCAATGTTGAGCAGCGTGATGCCGAGATTTGCCAGCCAGCGCCGTCCCTTGTGCACGGTGAGCGCCCGGCGTGGTCCCGCTACCTCCCACAGCCCCATCAACGCGAACACCGACAGGAAGGCGCCGAGCCGTATGGTTGCTTCGTGGCCGACGAGATAAGCACTGATATCCATGTTTCCTGCCGTGGCGCGCTAAACTATCGCCCATGATAGGAGCGGGTAGTCGAGAGTTCAATTAATTTCTTGAATACCTGTTTCATTGCCGTGCCGCCAGTGGCGGGTTGAATACCGCTAAGGAGGACCCGGTGGCGGATACCACTGCAGTCACACGCATTCCAGCAGCGAAACTCGAGGCTTTCCTCAATCGCTCTTTTGTTGCGGTCGGCATCCCGGCCGGGGATGCGAAGGTGATCGCCGAGCTGATGGTGCGGGCCGATCTCCAGGGCTCCGAGGGTCACGGCATATTCCGCCTGCCGCAGTATGTCCGACGCATCAAGGGCGGTGCGGTCAACGTGAAGCCCAGGATCCGAGTCGTGCGGGAAGCGGGAGGCATGGCACTGGTGGACGGCGACAACGGAATGGGGCACCTGGTGATGCGCTTCGCGACCGAAAAGGCGATCGAGAAGGCGAAGGCCGCCGGCGCGGCGTGGGTGGGGGTGCGCATGAGCAACCACGCGGGGCCCGCCTCGCTCTACGCCAGCATGCCGCTCGCGCACGACATGATCGGGCTCTATCTCGCGGTGGGCAATGCGAACCACCTGCCGCCGTGGGGCGGGCTCGACATGCTGCTCTCGACCAACCCGATCGCGGTGGCCGTTCCCGCCGGGGAGGAGCCGCCGGTGGTGCTCGACATGGCGACAACGGTGGCCGCCTACGGCAAGGTCAAGACCAAGGCGCAGCGCGGCGAGATGATGCCCGAGGGCTGGATGATGGACCGCGAGGGCCGGCCGCTTACCGATTCCCGGCGCGCGAACGAAGGGTTTCTGCTGCCGATCGGCGGCTACAAGGGCTATGGGCTGGCGCTCGTCTTCGGGCTCCTCGCCGGGACGTTGAACGGCGCGGCGATGGGCAAGGACGTCGTGGACTTCAACGCCGACGAGACCTCCGTCACCAACACCGGGCACGTCATCGTCGCGATCAACGTGGAAGCCTTCCAGCCGGTCGCGGAATTCAGGAAAAGCGTTGACATGCTGATCCGCGACATCCGCAATTCGAAGCGCCTGCCGGGCGTGGACCGCATCCGCCTTCCCGGCGACGGCAGCCATGCTACGCGCGCCGAACGGCTGAAGAACGGCGTTCCGCTGTCCGCGCCGCTCGCCGCGAGCTTGAACCAGCTCGCCGCGGAGCTCAAGATCGCTCCGCTGTAGGACTACCTCTCACCGCAGAGGACGCAGAGGAAAACAAATACAATAATGGAACCGCCAAGGCCGCCAAGAAGAACGAAAATGAAGCCGCAGATAAACGCAGATAAACGCGGATAGAACTCAGGAATCCTTCTGCCTTCCCCCGTCCCGCCGCGCTGCATCGCGTCGGGCGTTCGCCGGCTCAAACGTGCGCAGGCACGTCTTTCGAAACCCCGGCTCACCCTTCTGCCTTCTGCCTTCTGCCTTAGTTTCATCCCTTATCCCTCATCCCTCATCCCTCAGGCGAGTCACCAGTCACGCCATACCCGGGCGCGGCGTGGTACGTTGTACCATGGCTTCCAGATCGCTCTGGATAGCGCGGATGGTCTTCTGGCTGACCCTTGCAGCGGCGACCGCCTGGCTGCTGTGGTACATGGTCAAGGTGCCGGGCGTTTCCTGGTCCGGCGCGCTGAAGCCCATAACCGCTGAGGAAAAACTCCTCGCCGACAACGCGCGCCGCCACGTCGCCGCCATCGCGAGCCGCGAGCACAACCTGTTCCGGCCGGACGAGCTCGAGGCGTCCGCCCGGTACATCGAGAGGGCCTTCAGCGGGCTCGGCTATGCGGTCGGGACGCAGCGCTATCAGCCGGGCCCGGGCGAGGTGCGCAACATCGAGGTCGAGGTGCCGGGGGGCGCGCGCGCGGGCGAGATCGTGGTGGTCGGCGCGCATTACGATTCAGTAATGGGCGCGGTCGGCGCCAACGACAACGGCTCCGGCGTCGCCGCGGTGATCGAGCTCGCGCGGCTGTTCCGGGACGTGAAGCCGGCGCGCACCCTGCGCTTCGTGGCCTTCGTGAACGAGGAGCCGCCGTTCTACCACAGCGATGCGATGGGCAGCCGCCAGCATGCGCGGCGCTCGAAGGAGCGTGGCGAGAACATCGTCGCGATGTTCTCGCTCGAGACCATCGGCTGGTATTCCGACCGTACCGGGAGCCAGCACTACCCCTTTCCGTTGAGCTTTTTCTATCCCTCGACGGGCAACTTCATCGCTTTCGTGTCGAACCTCTCCTCGCGCGCGCTGCTGCACGAGGTGATCGCAAGCTTTCGCCGCCATGCCGAGTTCCCGTCCGAAGCGGTCGCCGCGCCCGCATTCATCCCGGGCGTGGACTGGTCGGACCACTGGTCGTTCTGGAAGGAAGGCTATCCGGCGCTGATGGTGACCGATACCGCGCTCTACCGCTATCCCCACTACCACACGGCGCAGGACACGCCGGACAAGGTGGACTACGAGCGCCTCGCGCGGGTGGTGACAGGGCTCTACCGCATGCTGCGCGAGTTATCCGGCGCCGAAAAGTGAAAATCTTGAACCACGAAGGACACAAAGGTAACGCACGGGTTGACCCGATGCCGGTCCGCATGGTGTAATACCAGCGGTATTACCAAGGGATACGCCATGCTGACCGTCAAGATGGACGCTGAACTGGAGCGCGAGCTGGAAGCCGCGGCCCGCGCGGCCGGCTTGACCAAGAGCGAATTCGTGCGCCGCGGGCTCCACGACGCGATCGCGCGCGCGAAGAAGCGCGGCAAGCCGACCCCCTGGGAGCTGGGGCAAGATCTTTTCGGCAAGGTGTCGAGCGGCAAGGGCGATCTTTCGCAGACCCGCGCTCGCGACCTGATAGCGGCGCGGCGCAATGCAAAAGCTGCTCGTTGACAGCGGGCCGCTGGTGGCGCTGTTCGACGCCGATGACCGCTGGCATCACCCCGTAACCGATTTCCTGGAGAAGTACCGGGGCGAACTTGTGACCTCGGCCGCCAACGTAACGGAGGCGGCATGGATTACAGCGAGCGCATCAGGCCGGATGCTGGCCAACCTGCTTACCTGGCTTCATCGGGGCGCGGTGTCCATCCACAATCTCGAACTACAGGATCTCAGCCGGATCGCCGCCCTGTCCGCGCAGTACCGCTCGCTGCGACCAGATTTCGCCGATCTCGCTTTGCTTGCGCTTGCGGAGCGGCTGAAGCTCGATCGCATTCTGACGCTCGACAAGAAGGATTTCATGGTGTACCGGCTCAAGAATGGCCGCGCCCTGCACAACGTGCTCGCCGTCGCGGCGTCATGACACGCGGAATTTCGAGTCTGACCCTCAGAATTCCACAAGATGCTGCGCGAGCTGGTCCAGGTCCAACATTGAGCCGCAGATACCTCTCAGTTCATCGTTCATCGTTCATCATTCATCATTCATCGTTGCTTTTCCTCGCCGCCGATGAACGCCGATGAACGCCGATTAAAGAGAATCTGAACCGCCAAAGCCTGTCCTGAGCGAATCGAAGGGACGCCAAGCCGCCAAGAACATCGAGGCTCGAATCACTTAACGTCCAGCTTCAGGCGCGCGCCGCTTCCGGCGCGTCGCCCTGCAAGCCGTTGTTAGGTGGCATGCCGGCTAGAGCTGCCATACGCTCGCGTAGCGTCCCTTTCGGCCGAGTGCCTCTCCGCATATCGTCGTACCCCGCTATTGCCGCCGCCTCAATCTTTGCGTATTCATCAACAAGTGATGAAAGGGCCTGAAGTGCTCGGAGTCCAGGAGCTAGGGTCTGATGCAACCTGCGCGCCAGAAACTGCACCGCGTCGGGTGCCACTCCTCCTTTGTTGTTCTGACTCTCAGCGGCAATGTTTTTAATGTCCCGCTCCCAGGCTGCGAGGAAGTGATAGAACTTTATCAACGCTTGCGGTGCATCGTTTTCCAATATCGCCAGGTGACCTGCTGTGGATTGATAAATGATGGGTGCGCTGGGAGCAAACTTGCGCAACCGAAACGAATCCATGTTCCCAGGGGAGCAGTTGTTTATGTCTAAGTATTCGTGCCATGGCGCCTCGCAGTCAATGCAACAGCGGGCGGCTCGGTCGGCAAGTTCCTCGTAAAGGGCTCGCGCGAGATCTCTAGCCTGTGCAGGTCGCTTGGCTGCGTCACCGAGTAGGGTGGTAAACATTGCAATCAAGGCACCTAGAACGAGAAAACCCACATTGGTAAGGAAATCGCTCCTCGAGATCATCGCGACCGAAAAAAGAAGAGCAATGACCATCGCAATTGCGAGCCATCCGAGCTCCTTATTCTTAGTCCAGAATCTCATACGGTCTGTGTCCGGGGCGCCTTCATGCCACCTAACGAGTCTGTAGGAAAAGCCCAAAACAGGGAGGTTTTAGGCCCCTCGCAAAATCACCGTGGATTCGTTGGTGCGCAGGAATGTTGCCGCTGCTGTGCTCGACGATTCGCGTCAAGAGGAGATCGCGACGCAGTCGAGCACTTTTGACCAATCTTACCGAAGCGCCGCTCATATTGCATTTAAATCGGTCGTTGATCGGCGCGGGACTTTTCCTACAGACTCAACGGCCGCTTCACCGGCGCGCGCGAGCTCGCTCGCGCGCATCCGTGTGGAAGCGATAGTTAGGGCCGAGTTCTGGAAGGGACGAAAGTATTGTGCCTTTTCATTTAGATTTCGGTGGCACTGCCGATCCCCCCTTCCAGTCCACAGGTAGTATTTCAAAGATGATATTGACCACGGGCGAACTGCCCGTGTTGGAGGCCCTATTAGTGATGGCCCCTGTTTCATAAAAATAGTCGCCCGCCTTGTAAATCCTTGTCTTGCCATGCTCAACGAAGGTAAGTTCACCGGAGGCGAGGTATCGAATCCCCGGCCCAACGTGGTTGTGCTCGCCTACGTATCCGCCTGGTTCAATGGTTGTCACGGTGGCGCGCAACTTGTACTTGCCGTTGAGTTCGCCCAGAAAGCCGAAATCCATTGCCTCGAGCTTGACTGTCGATGTTAGGCCCTTCCGTTCGACCTGTTGTTGAGCGGACGAGTAGCCCACTGCGTGGAACAACGCTACAAAAGCAACAAACAGAGTGAGTCGTTTCATGGTCTTCTCCTTTCTTGAACATGACATCAATACCCGCAATTGCTCGGGCCCTAACTTCCATAGTTGGCGAAAGCGCTGGATATTATAGCGACGCCCGTAGAGAGGAGCTGTCAAACCGTCACTTCGTCACTTCGTCACCTCATCACTGCGTCACCTCATCAATGCGTTGCCTCGTCACTGCGTCACTTCGTCACCCGTCACTGGTCACCGGTCATCGCTCACTGGCGCGGCTCGTCCACCACCGCGTTCTTCAGCACGCCGATCCCCTCGACTTCGCACTCGATCACGTCGCCCGCCTTCAGGTACCAGTCCGGGTTGGCGAGCGCGCCGCCGCCCGGCGAGCCGGTGGCGATCACGTCGCCCGGCATGAGCGTCAACTGCGAGAAGTGGGCGATGATCTTCGGAATCGAATGGATCATGTCGCTTGTGTTGCCCTCCTGGCGCGTCTCGCCGTTCACGCGCGTGCGGATGGCGAGGTGCATCGGGTCGGGGATCGCCTCGCGCGTCACCATCCACGGCCCCATCGGGCAGAAGGTGTCGTAGGTCTTCGCGAGGAACGGGTGTCCACCCTCGCGCTCGAGCTTGGCGACGTCGCGCGCCGTGACGTTGTTGATGATGGTGTAGCCCGCGATCACGCCGTAGGCGTCTTCTTCGCGCACGTGCTTGCACTTTTTTCCGATCACGATCGCGAGCTCGGTCTCGCAGTCGAGCTCCTTGACGTTGGCGGGCTTCAGGATGTCACGCCCCGGGCCGATCAGCGAGGACAGGGGCTTCACGAAACCGGCCGGCAGCTTTCCCGCTTGCCTGCCGGGGATTCGGGTGTACGCCGGGTAATTGCGTCCCACCGCGACCAGCTTCAACGGGCGCACCGGCACGTAGAGCCGGCACTCGGAGAGCGGGATGAAGAGCTGCTCTCCATTCAGCCCCGCGGCGCCGGGCGAGCGCTGCGCGAGCCCCGCCAGGTAGGTATAGGCGTCGCCCAGCGCGAGCCACGCCGGCTCGCCCATGTGCAGGAACTGCGCGAGGTACCCCGGCATGTAGATCGCCGCCAGCTCGCGCCCCTTGGCGTTGCCGGTCGCGTCAACGAGGTAGAGCGCGTAGCCGGCGCGCAGGTCGGCGATGAGCTCGTGGCCGACCAGCACGCCGAGGCGCGCCAGCGCCAGCGGCTCGTGCTTGCGGCTGTAGCGCATCAACCTCATTGCTTCTCTCCCGTGGAAGGAGCCGGATGTACCGGATCGTACCCGATTGTCCCATGGACATCCCCGTCGCAGCGCGGTGCAGCGGAAACGCCTAAAACTTAAAGGGTTGCCCGCATTGGCGACCTTGGGAGGGAACAACGCGATGAAAAACCCGACTATTGATCGTTGCGGAAATGGTTGACACACCATTTCCGCACTGTACATTCCCCCTCGCCCCCTGGGAGAGGGGGAAGGGGTGAGGGTCGAGCGGCGTAAAGCATTTACGCAAAGCTCGATAAGTTCCTGGCGATGCGCGATACTGCATCACACGGCGGCCGGATCGACGGCCATCGTGGAAAAGGACGCGCCGACGGCCCGGGAGAAGGGACCATGATGAAGACGATGACATGCCTCGCGGCGCTGCTTGCGCTGATGTTCTCGCTGTCCGCGCAGGCGCAGAACACGGCACCCGATGTGCTGGTCAAGAACACGGTGGACGAGGTGCTCGCCGTGATCAAGAAGACCAAGGACCAGCGCACCCTTGTCGATCTCGCCGAGAAGAAGGTGCTGGCCCAGTTCGACTTCAAGGAAATGACCCGGCTCGCCACCGGCCGTGCCTGGTCGCAGGCGAGCGCCGCGCAGCAGCAGGCGCTCGCGCGCGCGTTCCGCCCCCTGCTCGTGCGTACCTACACGACCGCGCTCTCGCAGGTCACCGGGGATTACATCGTGGAGGTGAAGCCGCTCATGCTCAAGCCGGGTGACACGGAAACGGTGGTGAGGACGCTGGTGAAGGAATCAGGCCGGAAGCCGATCGCGATGGACTACCGCATGGGGAGCACGGCCGGCGGATGGAAGATCTACGACGTCGTGGTGGAGCACCTGAGCCTCGTCACCAATTACCGCAGCTCGTTCGCCTCGGAAATCAACCGCTCCGGCATAGACGGACTGATCAAGACCATCGAGGAGAAGAACCGCAAGGTCGCGGAGGGCTGAGCGCCGGGGCGCATCGTCCCGATGCTCCTCCGGTGCACGATCGCGCTCGCGCGGTGCCGCGTTCCGTACCGGGAACGTTCGGGTCGTGCCCTAGTGTGCTGTCCCGTAAACAACCTGCGAAAGTCCTCGCGAGAATCGGTGCCATACTTTGTCGCAAATCCTCGCCAGGTGTCCAACCTGGCTGTGGTTTGCTTCGCGTCTGGCGCCGATTTCGCGGGACTTTCAATGCTG